>CAZFNL010000138.1:0-1506 GCA_964520615.1 uncultured Gammaproteobacteria bacterium | reverse complement strand
TATTTCGACCGGTCAAGCTTTCGGCCGTTCGGTCCAAAAGATTTAAACTGGAAGAACCTAGAAGAATAATTTTTGTCTTTACGTTACTATCAAACCAACCTTTAACGATCCTGCCTGTTTCCGGTAATCTCTGTGCTTCATCAATAATAAGAAGATTGGGATTGCTCAAATTATTTATTGCTTCAGCCGGCGGCATATGAGAGACTAAAACCAAGCGGTCTTTATCTATTCCAACGTCAAGGTTCAATATTAAACCCTTATGTTCCTGTAAGATACGATTAATCAAAGTCGTCTTACCTACCTGGCGAGCGCCAAGAAGAATGATGACTTCCGGACCATCAAGCAGTTTTTTAAGTTGGTTTTCGGCGATTCGTTGAATATACATATAAACTATACTATACAGAATGTCCAGACAATTTGTCAAGTGGAGTTTATATAATGTCTGGTTTTTCACCAATTTAGCGTATTTTCACTCATATAGGTATTTTCACTAAACAGTGAAAATACACCAAATAGTGAAAACAAATGCAAATAGTCAAGAATTTGTCGACCAACGATTCCATCATCCATCAATTCCGACTATATAAGATTATATGAGATTGTATAAGATTAGGAAATCGTCAAGGAAGTATCATAACCATAACTCAACTATACAAAATGACCAGACAATTTGCTTAGTGGACTTTACAAATTGTCTGGTTCTCCACCCTTTCCCCCACCATCCGGTTCCCAAAAAAAAGCCGCCAATGTAAGAGATTTTATTAGTATTTTTCAAGGTGCAGGTATCTCGTATATTAAACTCACTCTGGAATAACCTAATCTTCTTCAGCACGGATCAGTAATCAATGGAAAAAAAGTCTGCTTTTTGATAACATGATTTATATTAATAATTATGATTAACAGAGAAAATATAAAATAATATGATGAGTAAAAAATTAGATAAAAATGAAGTAATAAGGTCGTTAGTACAGACTGCAGTTGAGGCATATGCGGAAGGATTTCAAGCAAGGCATGAGGGAGAAGTTAAAAATCCGGAAGGCACCTTGAATATGAAAATTCATAATGTTTTCATTGCCGTTCTTGGACCTGAAATCCAATATTATACTGCCCTTGTCCGATCATTAGACAGCTCACTTGGCAATATGCTTGAAAAATTAGCAATAAATATTGCTGGATTTTCTTATGAAGTAAAAAGAAGAGTTGAAGGACCCTTAAGCGTTGAACAAACGAGAGGGGTTGCCGAACTTTTAGAAAAATATAAAAGACGTGAAATTAGACCGCCTACCGTTGAGAACTATCAATTTTTAAGATCAAAACCTAAAGATCATACACTAAAAACTAAACGACATGAAAGCGATTATTATTTAATAGATAAAGAATCGGGAGATAGTTTTTTAATTGAACTTAAAATTGGCGGAGATTTAGATAATAAGAAAGCCCGCTCAGAAAAAGAGGCGCTTTTGGAGCAGTTCGCAATTTTATCAAACAGTCTACCTACCAATAAAA
>CAZFNL010000137.1:0-216916 GCA_964520615.1 uncultured Gammaproteobacteria bacterium | reverse complement strand
ATCGCAATCTTGTACCGCCAGCCGGATTCGAACCGGCGGTTTGCAGGATGAGAACCTGCCGTCCTGGGCCTCTAGACGATGGCGGCGAGACTAAACTTCAACATTAACTTAACTGTTCTTTTACCTTTGGTAGTTTTGAGATATTTCTCCCGTTCAGTTGCATCTTTTTTATCTTTAAAAGCTTCGTAAAAGACCAATTCTAAATTTTTCATTCTTAATGTTGTATGGACGTAATGATTAAAATGTTCTTTTATTCTTCTTTTCAAATTGTTGGTATATCCAGTGTATATTTTATTATTAAATTTGCTTCTTAATATATAGACGTAATACATATATGGTACTACCCTAAACCGTGCTACGCTCTGGTTTAGGGGACGATGGCGGCTGCTTGTTTCTAAATTATATCATAAGCTCAAGTTTTACCAATTTTCGCACTATAGGATATTGACAATAGTTGAGAAAAAAGGTATATTATGATCTGTTAATTTGACCTCTTGAGCTTCATTTCGACTGTTTCTAGCCCAGATTTGAGGAAGAAATAATCTAGAGAAGAAATGAATTGCCAGCCACAAATTCTCCTTCAGCTACAGCTTCAGGGGTATTATTGGTAAAAGAGGAAAAGTGTTATAGTAGAAGGAATCTATATGGATAAGAATCAAAAAGTAGTTCTGACAAGAGAAGGTCTGTCTGAGCTGAAAAAAGAATATAACGAACTCGTAAATGTCAAAAGGCCTGATCTTGTAGCAAGGCTTGCTACAGCCCGCGGTCAGGGAGATCTGTCCGAAAACAGTGAATATGCCGCGGCCCGCCAGGATCTGGCTTTTATTGACGGGCGCATTTCCGAACTTGAAGCGGTTATTGCTGAGGCAAAAGTAGTTGCCAGCCATCCCAAGAGCAAGATAGATGTGGGCTGCCGTGTGACTTTACACGTTAACGGCAAGAAGGAAGCGTTTTTGATAGTCGGAGAATGGGAAGCAGATCCGGCACAGAAAAAGATTTCCCATTCTTCACCTCTAGGTAAAGCCCTTTTGGGCAAGAAAGTAGGGGAAATGGTAGAGGTGGAAGCGCCGGTAGGCAAGCTGAAATACAAAATATTAAACATAGAATAAAATCATATTTGATCACAAAAGAGCCGGCGCAAGCCGGTTTTTTTGTACAGGAAGATATCCTGCTTCGCATCTTTTAATTATGATTTGTATTACACGTTTATTGCAACATAAACTTTAATATTAGATAATAAGTATCAATCCATATGCCGACAATTGACGATTTGAGACAAGTCAGGATGGACAAACTGGAAAAGCTCAGGAAAATGGGGATAGATCCATACCCGGCAAAAGTAGAAAGAGGGGAGAGTTTGGCTATTGCACGTGGTAGGCTGGAAAAGCCGGTAAAAGTCACAGGAAGAATCGTGGCTATGCGCGGACATGGCGGACTGATTTTTGCGGATATCGTTGACGAAAGCGGAAAAATTCAAGTAGCCTGCAAGGAAGATCAATTGGAGAAAAAAGCCTTTGAGCTGCTGCCTCTTATTGATATAGGCGACTTTATTGCTGTACAGGGAAAGGTGGGTAAAACTGTAGCCGGAGAGGTTACTGTTTTTGCTGACAGATTGCAGATTATTACTAAATCTCTAAACCCATTGCCTGATAGGTGGTATGGTCTTAAAGATATTGAAGAGCGTTACCGCAAGCGTTATATAGATATGCTTTTGAACCGGGAGGTAAAGGATCGGTTGGCAAAGCGAAGCCAAGTCATTGAAGCGGTTAGGGAATTTCTTATAAAAAGAGGTTTTACTGAGGTCGAGACACCCACATTGCAGCCTATTTATGGGGGAGGGTTTGCCAGGCCTTTTGTCACGCATCACAACGTTTTGGATACTGATTTTTATCTTCGTATTTCCGATGAGATGTACTTAAAAAGACTTATTGTGGGAGGTTTCGAGAAAGTTTTTGAAATTACAAAGGTTTTCCGCAACGAAGGAATCGATCACGACCATAATCCGGAATTCACCATGTTTGAGGCGCAAATTGCTTATGAAGATTATTACTATGGAATGGATATCACAGAAGAAATCGTTGAATATACGGCTAAAAAAATACTTGGCAAAACAGATTTTTCATATCAGGGAGTGGCGATGGATGTAGTCCGTCCCTGGCAAAGGTACAAACTTACAGAGGCAATCACTCATTTTACCGGTATTGATCCTTTGAAATGGCAGACTATAGGTGAAGCCCGTGAGGCTGTAAGGCAAATGGATATTCCGGAAGATAAGCTGTTTGAGATGAAACGTATAAGAAATTTAGGAGAGATGACAGCTTTTGCTTTTGAGCATGCAGTGGAGAAAAAGCTTATGCAGCCCACAATTATTTATGATTTTCCAATTGAGGTTTCTCCGCTTGCCAAAAAATGCGATGATCCCCGATTTACCCAACGGTTTGAAGTGTTTGCTTTTGGTTCTGAATTGGGAAATAACTATACAGAACTCAATGACCCTTTGGATCTGAAAAAAAGATTTATAGAAGAGAAAAAAAGGGAAGCGGCAGGTTTTGCTGAAGCCCACCAGACAGATTTCGATTATATTGAGGCTATAGAGTATGGATTTCCTCCAACGTGCGGTCTAGGTATTGGCGTTGACCGATTAGTGATGCTTTTGACTGATGCCAAAAATATAAAAGAAGTAATCCCTTTCCCGACACTGCGTCCTCAAGAGCCAAGCGGACACGGGAAAACCGTTGAAGTACATGATAGTCAGGTTAAGACAGATAATGTCAATATTATTTTCAAACCTCTTTATTTCAGCATATCAGCTGATTTGAAAAAAACATTTCCTTCATTATCTGTGGGTATTGCTCTTATAAAGGGTGTAAATATAAAAAGAAGCGATCCGGCGCTTGAACTTGAGAAGGAAAATTTCCTGAAACTCTTGGCGGGACTGACTAATGACGTGATTAGTGGTTATAAGGAAGTATTAAGCTACAGAAAGCTTTACAAAGCGATGGGGGTAGACTGGCATTCCCGCCGTCCGTCACCGGAAGCGCTTTTGCGCCGTGTATCCCAAGGGAAAGGGCTTTATACAGTAAATACTTGTGTTGACGCTTATAACTTGGTTGTTATGAAAAACAGGGTATCGGTTGGCGCTTTTGACGCAAAAAACGTACATTTTCCGACCGTATTGCGTTTTGCCGCGGGAGGAGACGAGATACTTCTTTTGGGAGATAAGGAGCCGACAAAATATACTGCTCGAGAGTTAGCCTATTATGATAAGTTGGGCGGGTTTAATATAGATTTTAATTATCGTGACGCACAAAGGACTATGGTGACGGAGAAGACTACTGATATCTGGATAAATGTTGACGGTATATTTGATATAATACCCTCTCAGGTAGAAGAAAGCCTTAAGTTATCTGTAAGTTTAATAAGAAAATACTGCGGCGGCAATGTAGAATTTATGGGTGTCGTAGTATAATGACAAATTATGAATATTGAAGAAGCCAAAAAACTGTTGCATCTTCACATGCAAAATACCAATCTTCGCAGGCACTGTTATTCGGTAGCTGTTGTCATGAGAGCATTGGCCCGCCATTTTAATGAAAATGAGGACGTGTGGGAAGTGGTAGGTCTTTTACATGATGGGGATTATGAAGAGATAAAAAAAGACCCATCCCAGCATACTCTTCTTATGCATAAATGGCTGGTTGCGGCGGGAGAAAAGGATGACAGAATTCTCTCTGCAATACTGTCGCACAATTTTGTCCATACCGGAAAAAACCCGCCGAAGAGCAATCTGGAGTGGTCCCTGTATTGTTGCGATGAGCTGACAGGGCTGATTGTAGCTGTAGCTCTTGTCCGTCCGGATAAAAAACTTGCTTCGGTGACCGTTGAATCAATACAGAAGAAATGGGGTAAAAGTGAGTTTGCGGCCGGAGTTGACCGAAGCCAGATTGCCAAATGTGAAGAAAAATTGGGTATAAAATTGTCTGAATTCATAGGAATCGCGCTTTCCGCCATGCAATCAATCTCTCCTGAACTGGGGTTGTAACTTTACCCAAATCCACGACTTAAAACTATTTATCCTTAAAAAGATTTATGGACTTTAACTGCGGTTTTGGCATTTGAGCTTTGAGTTTTGAAATTCTATAATTAGATACCTATGTTGAAGTTCCTTTCCAAATTTCTGGATGCCAATGAAAGGGAGTTAGTCAAGATTCGCACGGTAGTAGAGAAAGTAAACTCACAGGAGGAGACGGTTAGGAAATTAGCCGACAATAAATTCTCATCCAAGACGGCGGAGTTTAAGGAAAGACTTAGCCGAGGAGAGAATCTTGACGATCTCTTGCCGGAAGCGTTTGCCCTGGTGCGTGAGGCTGCCAAAAGAAGGATAGGCGAGAGGCACTTTGATGTACAGCTTATAGCCGCCATAGTGCTGCACCGCGGGGCTGTTGCCGAGCAAAAAACCGGAGAAGGGAAAACACTTTCCGCCATTCCGGCGTTATACTTGAATGCTTTAAGTGGAAGGGGAGTACATCTTGTGACGGTCAACGACTATTTGGCCAGAAGGGACGCCGGCTGGATGGGGCCGATTTTTGCCATGTTGGGGATGTCAGTGTCGGCAATTATTGGTGAACAGTCTTTTATTTTTGACCCGCAATATGCAGATAAATCAGCCATTGACTGGAGATTGGGAAACCTTCGTCCCATATCGCGCAAAGAAGCGTATCTGGCAGACGTCACCTATGGTATAAACAGCGAGTTCGGTTTTGACTATCTACGTGACAATATGGTTTCTGAGGCCTCCCAGATGGTGCAGCGCGGCTTCCACTATGCCATTGTGGATGAGGTGGACTCAGTTCTCATTGATGAGGCCAGGACTCCTCATATTATTTCCGCTCCCGATACTGAGCCTACCCAGAAATACTATGAGTATGCCAAGATGATAGATAAACTCAATAAAGAAACTGACTTTGAAATAGATGAGAAATTAAGGACTGCCCACCTGACTGAGCACGGAGTTCTGAAAGTGGAAAAAATGATGGGGGTGGACAATCTTTATGAGAAAGATTTTGCTTCAGTTCATCATATTGAGGCGGCTTTGAAAGCCAGGACTCTATTTTTGCGGGATAAGGATTATGTGGTAAAGGATAATCAGGTAATTATAGTTGATGAGTTTACCGGCAGGCTTCTTGTCGGCAGGCGTTTTTCCGAAGGGTTGCACCAGGCTATAGAAGCAAAAGAAAGGGTACCTATACAGCAGGAGTCGAGGACTCTGGCTACAGTATCTTTACAGAATTATTTCAGAATGTATGAGAAGTTGGCGGGAATGACAGGGACTGCGGCTACAGAAGCAGAAGAATTCCACAAGATTTACAAACTGGACGTCATTATCATCCCTACCAACAGGCCCATGGTAAGGATAGACCATCCGGATGCTGTCTATAAGACAACAAGGGCCAAGCTGGCTGCAGTTGTAGCCGATATTGAAGAATGTCACAAAAGAGGACAACCAGTCCTTGTTGGTACCACATCTATAGAGAAAAACGAGATACTTTCAGAATTCCTCCGGAGAAAAGGCATACCTCATGAAGTGCTTAACGCCAAAAACCATGTGAGCGAGGCGACTATCATTTCAAATGCTGGTCGGGCTGGAGCAGTAACCGTTGCAACCAATATGGCTGGACGCGGGGTGGATATTATACTTGGCGGTCAGCCTCCTAGTGACAAGGAACTGTCAGAATTGGGTAAAAAGGAATATGACAAGCTGAGGGAAGAATGGAAGAAAAATCATGATGAAGTGTTGAAGCTGGGCGGACTTCATGTTATAGGGACGGAAAGACATGAGTCAAGAAGAATTGATAATCAGCTTCGGGGCCGATCCGGCCGCCAGGGAGACCCGGGGTCCAGCCGCTTTTTTGTCGCTTTGGATGATGAGATTATGCGCCTTTTCGGCGGCGACCAGGTAGCAAAGCTGATGACTGTCTTTAAGCTGCCGGAGGATGTGCCTCTTGAGCATGCCATGGTAAGCCGGGCTATAGAGCAGGCCCAAGTGAAGGTGGAAGGGTTTCATTTTGACAGCAGGAAACATCTTGTCGAGTATGATGATGTCTTAAATAAACAAAGAGAAATTATATACCAACTCAGACGCCAGATTGTCGTGGGGCAAAACCTGAAAGAGATGATGCAGGAAAAGATTGCCGGACAAATAAGGACTTTTGTAAATTTGTACGCTTCCGACAACGTAGTAAATCAGGGTGATAAGGAGAAAATATTAAAGGAATTTGTTACGATTGTTCCTTTTGATCCCAACTCTGAGAAGCAGATATTGACACAATTAGGGGTTAGTAACACTCCGGGGGAGGTAGAGGAATTTCTCATAAAAGTGGTAAATGATGTTTATGAACAGCGGGAGAAAAATCTGGGTAGAGAGATTATGCGCCAGATTGAAAAATGGGCCGGATTGTCAGTAGTAGATAATATGTGGATGGATCACCTGGATGCAATAGATGATTTGCGCGAAGGCATAGGTTTGCGTGGCTACGGACAGCTTGATCCGCTTGTCGAATATAAAAATGAAGCTTATTCCATGTTCGAGCGTCTTGTTTCTACAGTCGATTATGAGATAACACACAGGATTTTTAAGATTCAAGTTCAACTTGCGCCGGACCAGATGGCGGCACTGCAGATAAAGCAGCAAACCTCAATCCAAAAGGAAGCTCAAAAACAGGTAAGCAAGGAACAAACAGCAAATAACGAAGAACAGAAAAGGAAATTGGGAAGGAATGATCCGTGCTGGTGTGGATCTGGGAAAAAATGGAAAAAATGTCATTATCCTCAGACAGGATAGATTAAATATTTCCCCAAATCGTCATTCTTGCGGACTTTTGGTAATTCATCTACACTAAATTCAGGCAATATTTATATGCGCTATGAATTTAGGTTGTGGTATGCTATTTCTTTTGCCTTACAACTGGGTTTTTTGATTGTTGTTCCTTTGGTAGGTTTCCTTTTTTTGGGTAAATGGCTGGATGATGTTTTCCATACGGCACCATTATTACTTGTCGTTGGGATTGTTGCTGGGATAACAACTAGTATTTTTGATGTCTATCATCAGCTTGAATTATTAACTAAAAACCATGATAAACATTAGCTTGCAGCCTGAATATATTTTCCAAACTGGGGGAATTTATTTCTCCAATACCCTCCTGACTTCATTCGTGGTCAGCTTAATCCTGGTTGTCCTTTCTTTTATTTTTTACCGCAACAGAAATAGAAAAATTCTACCCCTTTCTATACTGAAAATTACCATCTATGAACTTATGAGGTTGACTGATAGGGTGACTGGAGATAGAAAAATGACAAAGACGATACTTCCAGTAATTTGTACGTTCTTTATATATATTGTTACTGCTAACCTGATTGCGCTTCTGCCGGGTTTTTTGGGGTCATTTTATATCTATTCCGGGGGACATAAGATTGCACTTTTGCGCTCTCCCAACAGCGACGTAAATACAACATTTGCACTGGCAATATTTTCCGTATTGGCCACTCAATATTTTTCACTTCAAAGACTTGGCGCAAAAAAATATATAAGCAGGTTCTTAAATATCACTTCTCCTCTATCATTATTATTGGGTTTTTTTGAGATATTGAGTGAAGCAGCTAAAGTACTTTCTTTTTCCTTCAGGCTTTTCGGCAATATATTTGCGGGAGAGATCCTGCTTCTTGTTATAGCATTTCTAGTGCCTTATATCATTCCCATACCATTTATGTTTATGGAGATATTTGTCGGTATAATCCAGGCGTTTATTTTTGCCGTTTTGACACTGACATTTATTAAAACTTCCACGATTACAACTGAAATATAGCGCAAGATTTTACAAACGTTTTAAGAGGAAGGAGATCATATGCAAAATCCATCAGCATTTACCATGGCGATAGGCACTATCGGTCCGGCACTGGCTATAGGGATAGTAGGGGCAGCAGGTTTAATAGGAATGGCTAGAAACCCGCAAAACTCGGATAATATTCGTATTACCATGATAATAGCCATCGCTTTTGCGGAAGCTATAGCAATTTACGCATTGGTCGTGGCGTTAATTCTCAAATTTGTGGCATAAAAATTATGACCGGATTTTTGGGTAACATTGGTATAGATCTGAAACTTTTAGCAGCGCAAATAATAAATTTTACGCTGCTTCTTTTGATACTTGGTAAATTTCTTTACAAACCGATGGTAGAAAAAGTTGAGAAGGAGGAAAAAGAATTAAGTGAAGCCAGAAAAGAAAAAGATGACCTGGAAAAAGAAAAAAAGAGTTTTGATAAAGAGAAAGAAAGAGAGCTTTCCAAATTGAGGGAAGAATCACAGACGATATTGGTTGAAGCCCAAACAATAGCCCAGAAAATAAGAAAAGATGCACAAAAGATAGGAGAAGAAGATGTATCAAAACTGACAGAGCAAGCTAAAGAACATTTGAATGGAGCAGAGGAACATCTACGGGAGGAGATAAAATATAGTTTAATGGAAAAAGTCATTAATGGCGTGGCGTCGGAAATGATTGTTTCTTTGGATGAGGAGAGGAAAAAGTCTCTCCAGACGATGTATTTTATCAAATTACAGGAAGCACTAGGAAAATTGTCGTCTTCGCTTCTGGCTGGAGATTATACCGGATTGACAACTCAAAAAAGTGAAGAGCAGAATGGAATGGATAAACAGGAGGCGGCAAATGGCCCAATTCTGACTCTTGAACACGCAAGGCCTTTGGCGGAAGATGATGTTGGAAATTTGAGGAAGATGATAGAAGAGAAATTCGGGTTAAGGGGGATTCAGTTTACGGTCAGAGAAAAAAAAGATCTAGTTGCCGGTTTCAGATTGATGTTGGGAGGAATACTTATTGAAGAAAATTTTTTTCATGATATCGAAACTGCAGTAAAAAAATAACCATGCCGCCAGAAGAAAGTAATTTCACTGAAATAGGTTATATTGTGTCCTGCTTTTCAGGAGTTGCCAAAGTCCATGGACTTACCCATGTTTTTTTGCATGAAGTCCTTCTTGACGAAGCTGGAAAAGAAACAGGGATTGTAATTGGTTTTGACGAGAAAAATGTCGAGGTACTTTTGTTTGACGATGATATTTTGTTGGAGAATCCCCTATACCGCAGCCACCGTAGATTTTCCATACCCATTTCAGATGGAATAGTAGGTAGGGTAATTGACGGTCTGGGTCAACCGCTTGACGAAGAGACCGTTCTGTCAGGTGATAAAATTCCGGTTTTCACAACTGCTCCGGGGATAATCGACCGTCAGGAGGTGCATGAGCCTATTACTACAGGTATTAAGATAATAGATGCTACTTTGCCATTAGGAAAGGGTCAGCGGGAACTCATTATCGGTGACAGGAATTTGGGTAAAAGCACAATAGCTCTTGATACGGTGTTAAACCAGAAAAATGCTGATCCAGCCGTATATTGCATTTATGTCCTATGCGGAAAAAAGACTAGATATATGAATCATCTAGTTTCTACGTTAAAAGAATATGGAGCTTTTTTGTATACAACTGTCGTAGCAGCTACCAGTAACAGCGCTTTTGCGGAAAAATATCTGTCGCCATTCGTCGGTGTGACAATAGGTGAATATTTTAGAGACAGGGGTAAACATGCACTTGTTGTCTATGATGATCTTTCAGAACATGCAAAGTGTTACCGTGATGTTTCTCTTCTTCTAGAGAGGGCTCCGGGACGGGAGGCATATCCGGGAGATGTGTTTTCCCTTCACGCTTCGCTTTTGGAACGGGCTGCCAAACTTTCAGATGAGAAAGGCGGCGGTTCGCTTACGGCGCTTCCAATTGTTGAAACACAGGAGGGTGACGTCACTTCTTTTATCCCGACCAATATTATTTCCATCACCGACGGTCAGATTTATCTTGAAAGGGGATTATACCAGAAGGGGTTCATACCGGCCATAAACGTCGGATTATCCGTTTCCCGCGTCGGCGGGAAGGCTCAACCTCCGCTTTTAAGACAGGTGACTGCAGGGTTAAGATTGGTGCTTTCCCAGCAAAACGAACTGCAAAAACTGACTCAACTTGAGACTGTGGTAAGCCAGGAATCAAAAAAGAAAATATACAGGGGAGAGTTGACTCTTGAGCTTTTGAAACAGGAGAAACATCAGAATGTATCCTGGAAGGAGCAAGTAGTGCTTTTTTATGCCGTAGAAGAAGGAATGCTGGATGATTTAAAGGCTGAACAGTGGGTTAGGTTTAAGGGGGAACTATTGGAAATACTTAGGAATAAGTATCCCCATATTTTGGAGAAGATAGGAAGCGGAGTGTTTGATGACGGTGTCAAGAGTCAGATAAAAGACATAATCGAAGATTTCAAAAAAGAGATTCTTTTGAAGGAATAAATATGAAAGGCGTTATCGAATACAGAAAAAAGATGGATGGGTTCACTGATGTTGGGGAGACAGTTAAAGCTGCGGAAAAGATTGCTGCTTCTTATATACGCTTTCTTTCCAATGATTTTACTTCGCTTGAAAAGTACAGTGAGGCAATATCTTTTACAATGAGAAGGTTGCTTCAATATGAAGCCGGGAATCACCCTTTTATTTCCGGTCACAGCGGGGGGAAAAATGCACTGATTATCCTTACTTCGGATAAGGGATTAGTGGGAGATTTGTTCCACAATATAGTGGAGAAGTTTTTAGAGGAGAAAGCAGGGTATTCCTTTTTGATTACAGTAGGAGAGAAAGGCAAAAGTCTTATTTCAGAGAGCAATATAGCGATAGCGAAGTCTTTTCCGGGGATTCCTGAGGAAGTGAATCCTGAGATGGTAAACGGAATAACTGATTATGTTTTTTCACAATTTGAGTCAGAAATCTTCAGGAAAGTGGATATGCTCTATCCGGAATTTACTTCACTTACGGTTCAGACGCCCAAGATCATATCTTTTCTGCCATTTGATTTCAAACCCCAGGAATTGGCCGATGGTTCAGGCGAGAATTGGTCGTTGGGATTTCCCATCTTTGAACCTTCAAAAAGAGAGATATTTACCATACTTTTGAAAAAATACATCCAAGTAGCTTTTTATAGGATTATTATTGAGGCAAAATTGTCAGAACTTTCCAGCCGGACTGTTACGATGGAACACGCTCTTTCGCAGACTGAAAGTATGATCAAGAAATTGAAGTTATCTTATTTTAAGGAGAGACGTACCATTGCTACACAAAAACAACTAGAAAGTTTCTCAGTACACAAAACAATATGATAGAAGGGATAATTATCTCTATAAAAGGAGGCGTGATAGAAGTATATTTCGCACAGAAAATGCCTTCCATTCACTCTCTTTTGTATAACAAAGATAAAAACAGATATTTTGAAGTGATAGAAGTAAAAAGCCCTAAAGTGGTACGGGCAATCGGGCTTTCTTCCCTGGAAGGTGTAGAAAGAGGTGAGGCGGTATATGGTACAGGAGAGGAATTGACTGTCGGTTTGAATAAGGATATTTTAGGACGGATGTTTAATGTCTTCGGTGATCCCATAGACGGTAAGCCTTTTTCCCCGGAAACGAAATTGTCCATATACGGTGATAAAAAAACTTTTCGTCACGAACATATCAATAACCAGCAGGAAAAAATTCT
Source organism: uncultured Gammaproteobacteria bacterium (assembly GCA_964520615.1). Classification (GTDB taxonomy): domain Bacteria; phylum Patescibacteriota; class Microgenomatia; order 2-02-FULL-39-11; family 2-02-FULL-39-11; genus JAMCUI01. The sequence goes on along the minus strand of CAZFNL010000137.1, from coordinate 205,285 downwards.
GGAGACTGGCATAAAAGCAATAGACCTTTTGACACCGCTTCGCCAGGGAGACAGTATCGGGCTTTTTGGGGGAGCCGGTGTCGGCAAGACAGTCCTGATATCTGAACTTATACATAATTTTTCCTTGAAAGATATAGGCTACTCTGTGTTTGCGGGGATTGGTGAAAGGATCAGGGAAGGCAATGACCTTTACCTTGCGCTTAAACGCCTGAATGTTTTGGATAAAACAGTACTTTATTTTGGTGAGATGGATAAAGCTCCGGGTGTCAGGGCAAGAGTGGGACTTTCTGCTATTACCGCAGCTGAATATCTGCGTGATATCTATCGCAAAAATATGCTTTTTTTTGTAGATAATATTTTCCGTTATGTCATGGCGGGTATGGAAATAGGAGCAATACTTGGTAAAGTACCTTCAGAATTGGGATATCAGGCGACGCTATCTCTTGATCTTTCCGATCTGGAAGAAAGGATTTTGGCTACGGCCAAAGGTTCAATCACTTCTGTTCAGGCTGTTTACGTACCGGCTGATGATTTGACTGATCCGGCGGTGGTTGCCATATTTTCCCATCTTGATACATCACTTGTATTATCCCGCGAGCAGGCCGAGAAAGGGATTTATCCGGCAATTGATATACTTAGATCTTCATCGTTAAACCTAGACCAGGATATTGTCGGGGAAAAACATTACACTATCGCCTCCGAAGTAAAACGGATATTCCAAAGGTATCAGGATCTATCTCATATCATTGCCATTCTCGGCATGGGTGAGTTATCACGGGATGATAGAATTATCGCGCAGCGTGCAGAAAGGCTGCAGCGTTTCCTTACCCAGCCATTTTTCGTCACTTCTTCATTTAACGATAAGAAAGGATCTTATGTACCATTGGTCAAGACGCTTGAAGGATGCGAGAAGATATTGGAGGGGGATTTCGACAATACTGAGTTATCACGTCTTTATATGATAGGATCAACTGATGATTTAGGAGGAAATCTATGAAATGTAAAATAGTATCTGCAAAGGAAAATAGGATATTTGATAATGTTTTAAGTGTTATTATTCCCAATACAGCCCAAGGGCAAATCCAGATTTTACCCCAGCACGCGGAATCATTTATATTGCTAAATGAAGGAGAAATGACGCTTGAGAAAGTTTCAGGAGAGAGTCAGATATTTGAGATCAACCGGGGACTCTGCCATATAAGAGATGATACGGTTACTGTAATACTCTGAATTTACGCCACAATAACTTTTCTTTCAGCAATTTTTCAGCTTCCGGTTATATATTGGGTATGTTTTTAATTTACAGGAGCAAGAAAGAAGGTGACAAATATGTGGTTGCATTATGGATATGGAGGGGGAATGGGTTGGGGTTTTCCTTCACTTTTCTGGATACTTTTTATTGTATTTCTGGCAGGATTAATACTCGTTCTCCTTCTTGGCTCTCATGATAAAGGGGATAAATCAGGAAGTGAAGAGGCAAATAACAGAGAAACAGAAGAGGATACAGCGGTTGAGATTTTGCGTGAGCGTTATGCCAAGGGTGAAATCACCAAAAGACAATTCCAGGATATGAAAAAGGATCTGCTATAAACCGATGGCGGCCTTGACAAACTTTTGTGCCGAACCTTCTTTTTTCTCAAAAAAGAGATACGGCTCGGTCAGTTCAAGTTCCATCAGATGGAATTGTTCTTTTATATTGATTCCGTCTACCCGTGCGTATAAAAGAGTAGAAGGAATGTGATCGAGTACTTTTTGTGCTTGAAAAATAAGTGATTGAGTCGGATTGACCGCAATTTCCTTTCCGCCAAATTCCCTCTGGGAACGGAATTCGTTTTTTCGGGGAACCTTTAAGACGGCGTGACTATATTCTTTGTTGATGAAGACAAAAGAGTATTCGCCTTCAGTCATAATCTCTTCCATAAATGGTTGTATCAATAAGTTTTCTTTTGAAGACAGATTCGTAAAAGAAGGACTACCAGTAGTAAATTCAGCAGTATTTATCCTAAGTGTTTTATAGCTTGAGGCTCCATGAATTGGTTTGATGATGATATTTTTCCATCCGGCTAAAATTGCATTATTTCTGGCGTCATCAATAGAATCTTTGGTACACAAAAGTGTAGGTACAATATGGATGCCCATTTTCTGCAGATCAAAAAGGTACCTTTTATCAGTATTCCACCTGATTATTTCCGGAGGATTCCAAAGGTTTACCTTTTTCTCAATACACTGATCGATCCAATTATAGAATTCCTTCAGTCTTGTATGGTAATCCCAGGTTGAGCGCAGAATCACAATATCAAAATCGGTCCAGTCAATACCTTTCTTATCCCACGCAATAGCTGCAGGAGCAAACCCGCTTTTTTGAAACGGTTCAATGAGCAGTTTGTCACCGTCAAATAGTTTTGGATAACCTTTCCAGGTGACAAGAGCAACGGATTTCATTTTTTATCTCAAATGTTCGATTGCAAGATTTACGCTAATTACATTTTGATTTGAGCTTTGAGATTTAGCTTGTATTAATCATTCATCTTTCTGATTACTTCCTTAAATACATGCAATATTTTTTCCATCTCCAGCCGGTTTTCGGTACCAACTGAGATACGGACAAAAGGATCGCCATACCTGGTCCAGTAGGAAGTAAGGTAAATTCTGGTGTGATTAAGGCCAAAACTTGTTCCATGGTGAAGTTCCGCTTTTGCCCTTTTGGTTTCTTCCATGACGCTTTTGATAAAATGTTTATACAATTTGATATCAGGTTTAGTGAAGCCGATATTGAAAAAACTACCTGTAAATGTAGGTTTTTGGGCAGGGCATATTATCGAATTTACATATTTACCGTTTGTAGTGTCTATAAATTGTTGAAGTTTTTGGGTCAATATGCTGGCGTTTCTTGAGAATCTCCTCAGCCGCCTGTCCAGCATTTTCCGGTGGGGAATAGGGAATTGATAAACTCCCATATCAGTGATGTTGGTGCCGGAGTTTTTCCTCCAGTCATAAAGTTTACCAATATCTTTTCCTCTTGCGGCAATTATACCGCCTGTTATCCTATCCAGGCCGAAATGGTGGTATTTCATCAGGCTTTCAAAGACGATGAGGCCGATATTTCTTTTTAGAGGGGAAAGGAGGTCAAACGGTTGGCAGGATGTAGCAAGGCAGGTATTGTCAATGACAAGAAACAACTCCCAGTTGCATCTTTTTTGCAGATAATCCATCAACCTTTTCATATCCGGAACAGGTATATTTTTAGCATTGCAAAGCGAGTCGATAAATATGGCGGATGGCCTGATCTTATTGATTAACGCTTTTAATTTCTCTGTGTCAGTTTCATCAAATTCTATAATTTTGTTATTTAATAGTTTCAACAGTATATCCTTATATTGGAAGTAGGATGATCTTCCTAAAAGCAATTTTCCATAAACTTTTTTTTCTCCCAGAAGAAAGTTCAGAATGGTGGTGAAAGCTGCCATCCCGCTGGCGGTCATGTAGGTATTTATGCCTATTTTTATCATAGAATCGATATATTGATTAAGGAATTTCTTCTCATATTCCGCTTCATCAAGATGTGCGTCACGCTTGTAATCAACCAGAGTGGCTTTTATTTTGCCGGTTTGGCTTCCTGCCTGGGAGAAAAGCGTGTGGGAAGCGGTGGGAGATTGCCAGTCAAGACTTGTAAGGGCTGCAGCGGTTTGGTTATAAAGGGTCCTTAATTTTTCAAAGTTGACTCTTTTATGAAAAGAAGCCTCAAATATAGCTTTCTGACTTTTATTTGCTTTATTTAGGTCTTTTTTGGCGGTAGATAAACTTTGAAGGAGATTATTATATTGAGAGAGAAGAAGATTAACATTATCCTTTGTGTCAATTAGTATCTCGGGGATAATGGATTTTCTAACTTGTTTCAGCTTTAGTTCAAATCTATTCAGTTGAGTTATTCCGGACCGGGCAATATACTCCAATTCTTCAAAATCCTCCCGGAGGTCATAGACAGACTCTTCAAGAATTAATTTTTCTTTTTCAGAATCAGGCATATACTAATAACAATTATCAACTAATGAATTACATCTATCTGTTTTTAGCACACCGCCCGCCACTTTTTTACTATTTTGTAATTAACTCATCTCCCTGATAATTTCTCAGTTTTGGAATAAGCAAAGCTAAAAGCCCCACTGCGGTCAGAGTTCCCGCTCCTCCCAGGACGACAGAGAGAGGAGCGCCCAGCATCGCTGCCGTAATTCCGGCTTCTGTTTCACCCAGCTGCGGCCCGCCCATAAAAAATATCATATTAATTGAAACCATTCTGCCTCTTATATGGTCAGGTGTAGCCAGTTGTCTAATCGTATTTCTTATTATTGTACTGATGACGTCGCCTGCTCCGGTCAGAAAGAGGAATAGTATCGAGAGATAAAATGATTTTGATATGCCAAAAAGAATCGTGGCCAGGCCATAAACTGAAACTGCTAAAAGTAGTATTTTCCCCTGGTGTTTTATGTGGCCCAAAGAGGAGACAAAGAGACCGGCGGTAACTGCTCCTATTGAGGCAGACGCATAAAGTATGCCCATCCCTTGGGGTCCGACTTTGAGTATATCTTTGGCAAATATTGGCAAAAGGACAGTGGCTGAGGCAAAAAATGTGGCAAAAAAGTCCAAAAGCATAGTGGAATAGATAATGGGAGTGTTTTTGACAAATCTTATTCCATCTCTTACAGTATCAAGATTAAAGTCAACCTTGATTGGCCGGGGTGATTTCGGAGGACATATGGCAAAAAGGGAAAAAATTACCGCCAGAAAAGAAAAGGCATTGAGAGTGTAAACCGCGCCGACTCCGTGTAAAGCGATAATAAATCCCGCAATAGTAGGGCCAATTACCATGGCTGATTGCCACATGATGGTATTGAGACTGACAGCGTTGATGAAATATTTTTCAGGCACGAGCGCGGGTACTAGTGACTGGCGTGCGGGAGTCTCAAAAGAAGTAGCAATGGAGTTTATCGCCAGGAGAAAATAGATGAGGAGGGGACTGATATTGTGGGTAAACGTGGTGATCGCGAAAATAAAAGCGGTGGCCATAGATACGGTTTGTGCCGCAATCATCAGTTTTTTTCGGTCCGCGATATCCGCTATCATTCCTCCCGCCAGTGAAAAAAAGATAATCGGTAAAAATCTTGATAACCCTATAAGTCCAAGGGAAAGAGCGGAACCGGTGATAAGATAAATCTGCCAGTTTAGGGCAACCACCTGCATTTCAGATCCTATTCTGGATATGAGCATCCCCAGCCACAATAGTCTGAAATCTCGGAATTGTAAGGCTAAAAAAGGATGGTACTTCGGTTTCATAATTTATTGGTTAGCAGTTGGTAGTTTGTAGTTAGTAGTTAAATATTTGCGAAATGAAGCGACTCTGCTGGCCAGTTTATTGAATTTTTCAGTTAGCAGTTTTGTATCGAGTTTATATTCAAAGCTTATAAAATCAAGATATGTGATGACTTCATTTACTGAACCTAAGGATATGGAAAGAAATCGGCAGAAATCACCTTTGGATTTCCTGCCATACCCTTCTGCTATATTTGCCGCAATTGAAATTGATGCGCGTCGTACCTGATCGACTAACGCAAAATCCTTTCTTAATTTGTAGCTCCTTGTAAGCGCATAAATCTCTGAAGTTAAGGTTAAAGCCTCTTTATAGACTTCAATATCACCCAGTTTTGTAATCTTTCCCATAGTCGTATATTAGAATAACTTTTTATTTCTAACAACTATAAATTCTAACTATCAACCACCAACGACCAACCACTAACTAATTTTGACCTATAGTACTTGACAACTACTTTTTAGCGTGATATAATCCCCCGCAACTTATTAATCTGCCCAAAAAAAGGAGTTTTATGAAAAGTCTGAAACAGGCAGTATTTTTTTTGACCTTATTTTCGGTAACTTTATTTTTACCCCAGTCAATTTTTGCTGACGGCGCATACGGCACAGGTTGTACTCCAGTTTACGGTGGAGGAGTACAGTGTCCGCGGGTCGGACAGGTTTTGGTAAACAAGACTGTACAAAATCCTGCAACAGGGGTTTTTGTGGACAACCTGGGTCCGGCAGACCCCAAATATCGTCCTGAACAGGTAGTCACTTTCCATATCGATGTACAAAATTCCGGCGACCAGACACTGGATACCGTCACGGTAAAAGACGCTTTACCGTCCTATGTGGACTTTATGTCGGGTCCAGGCAGTTATGATAGCAATTCAAGGGTTTTAACATTCACGGTAAACAATCTTGCCGGAGGTACCGACCAGCAGTATGAAGTAAAAGTCAGGACGGTACACCCGGCAGTCCTGCCGTCTGATAAAAATGTAGTTTGTTTGGTAAATACGGTTGATGCCGCATCAGGTGGAGAGAGTGACCACGATGAAAGCCAGTTTTGTATAGAAAAACAGATCACTGTCACTAGCGCTCCTAAAGCCGGACCCGAACATTGGTTATTGTCACTAGCCGGTTTGGGATCAGCGCTTGTATCAGGTTTGTATCTGAGAAAAAAAGCGGTAACTAGTTAATAGTTAGTGGTTAGTAGTTAGAAACATAATAAAAGAACCATCAACGGCCAACCATCAACTGCTAACTAAAATAATTTGTCCTCTTTTCTTGTTCTGCCCGGAACGGGATGGAGTAAAAGGTTTCCTCCCCTCCGACAGGCGAGAGGATATTTTTGTAAGAGCTGTATTGACAATTAAATAGAGATTATATCCAGGATGAAGGGAAATTGGTTATGGGTGACGTGTGATCATAACCCGCCACAACAATTTCTTTTCATCTTGGGTTTAAGCCCGAGTCAGTCTGGAAGATAAGCAGTCTATCGCGATTGCAGACTCTCAAAGACTGAAAAGTTGGAAGTTTTAGTTTTTGGCGCAGTTGTTTACACCAAACGCAGTGAAGTGCAACTGCCAACCATAAACTATTAACTATCAACTATTCCGATGTTTCATCGGAATCGCACCTTAAAAACCAGAAACGCAATATTGCGTTTCCAAAATGTAAATTTTGGAATTACGCAAAATTGTCCTGATCCGGCTTTGCCGGAGAAGGGCAATAAAAAATTGGTTGTTAAAATTTACAGACATAGTTTTCAGGGAAATCCTCTTGATGCCGGAAAAATGTGAATAAGACTGGTTGGTAGTTTTTATAGCTCTTATTTACAGTTTTCCGGTATCTTGGGGTTAATCAAAGTATAGGCTGAGGAGGTCAAAAATATTAGCCTATTCAGAGAGGCTTTTTGCTCTCTGCAATCCCGGGATCATTGTGTCTGTAGCTCCGGCGCCGGATGAGGGAGGCAGACAAAGTCAAGTTCTTAGTGTCTCAAAGACCCCAAAGGCCTTTGGGACAATCACAAGCCGTTTTCTCAAACGGCTTGGGAGGTAATAATGGAAGAGCAACAGCAAGGCTGGCTCCAACGCAATTGGGGCAAGCTTTTGACCGGGTGCTTGGAATGCGGATGCCTTTTGATCTTGGTTGCGGGATGCGTGGTAACAGCTGGGGTGGCGTATGTGATCTGGCCGCGGACACCCGCGCCGATCACTCAGAGCGTCAACCCGCCCGCGCCCGTCGCGCCCGTTCAGCCCGTCGCGCCGGTCGCGAAGTCAGATCCGTGGGGCTTGAATACCATGTCGGTGGCTGATGCCCAGAAGTGGCTCAGCACCAACATTGGTGGTTCACCCGAAAAATGGACGTCGCGTAACGACGAACATACCATGTGGGGTTATTGGGACCCGGATCATCCGGTTACCTTTAAGCACCCGGGTCAAAACAGCATGTTGACCTATTGGTCTGGATTCGCCGAACCGCAAAACGCGCGCGGCTGCTGGGTGCAGATCCCGAAGAAATCCGATCGCTGGGATGGGACTACGCGAACGGTGCAGTGCCCTTTGCCGGGCGCTACCTTTTCTGCGGATGGCGTCGGGTTTCACCCGATTGCCCCCAACAACTAGTTCCGGCAACGTCGCAACGCGCACAAGGCGGCCCCCCCGAAAGGGACAACAAGCGGGGCCGCCTTTACAGGCGACTCCGCTTCTCCCCGGGGGAGAAAAAGGTTGAGTAGTTCAACCATTCTGGGAAAATACCACCCGGATGAAGTGCCAGGGGCACAAAACTATAAACAACCAATAGGGAAGGGAAAGACGGCGAAAGCTGTCAAGTCGTGGCTTTTTGTCACACTTTTTCTCTTTCTTGCGTTTCTGGTTGTTCTTTTGATCTGAAGGAAACTTGAGGTCAGAAGAATAAATATTTTATGAGATGAGATGCTGAAACAAGTTCAGCATGACAGTAGAGTAAGTAATTTTTGAAATATGAAGAAAAGACTGATACGTGCTTATAACCACAGGGATACTCTCCTTGTGGTTTCCTTATATCCCAAAAAAGGGGAGCTCTACTCATCCGGCACGTCCGGATTGGCTTCATATGCCAAAAACATCGTGACCCATATGCGGCACCGGGTAGTGGTCCTTGCTGATAAAAGTGGCAAAAAAGAAGAAATTTATGAAGAGAAAGGGGTACTTGTCCTGCGCTGCTTTGAAAGAAATAATCCGTTTCTCTGGTTTCAAATACTGAAGAAATTATTACTCTTCTCATCTGCCAAAAACATACTTATCCAGTTTGATTTTGCCGTTTTTGGGGGGAATATCCCTACTTTCTCCGTAATCTTTTTTCTGGGAGTGCTGAAACTTTTGGGAAGACAGGTTTCGGTAGTCATGCATCACGTCGTATTGGATGCTTTCAAACTTAAAGGGCATATCGGGTTGAAGGATAACTTTGCCGGCCGGATAAAGGGAAATTTATACAATGTGATATTTCACCTATTCTACCGTCTGGCAGGCCGCTTATCAGACAAAACAGTAGTTCTTGAAGATGCCTTGAGGCAGAATTTAGGGAAAATTGTTGATGAGAATAAGATCTTGACTATCCCGCATGGAGTCGATACGGAAATACAAAATCCGGAAAAGGAAGAGTCACGCAAAAAACTCAGGATCGGGAAAGATGAATATGTGGTTATGTTTTTCGGGTATATCAACTGGTTTAAGGGAGCCGATTTCTTTGTCGAGGCATTCGGAAATGTACAAAAAGTATTAAACAAAAAAACCAGGTTTATACTGGCGGGCGGTGAAAGCCCGACAATGATAGACAGGCCGCATTACCGCGATTACTACGGGAAAATCATGGATAATGCTGGCCGGTCTCATAAAGTTGAGGTGACCGGATATATACCGCAAAAAGACTTGGCGACCTATTTTTCCGCGGCAGACCTTATCGTTCTGCCATACAGGCATTTTATGACAGCTTCAGGAGTGCTATCCTTGGTTTTTTCCTACAGGAAACCGTTTATTATTTCTGAAGAGTTGAAGAGTATGTTTGATTCTGATGATTTTCGTCAAGCTCTTGAGATGTCCGGATTGAAGATTTCCGATATGGTTTTTGCGCTTGATAGCAAATCATGTTTGTCAACGGCTGAAAATGTGCTGGTGAATGGTTTGAAAGGCAAAATGACTAAAATGGCGGGTATAATCAGGGAAAAGAGGTCATATAGAAATACGGCAATGATATTCGACAGCATAATATCACCGCACGATCACTTCTCTCTTCATAAACCGCAGACTCTAGGTTATACTCAAAATTGAGACTATGTCCGCGAAAATTCCCTGGTTGATTCTTATTGCATCAATTTTGTTGTTAGGATTCTATTTTATCGTTTTTGCGAAAGCGCAGATAGCAGGTGATGTTGCGGAATATTACGGGATGACCGTGTCAATCCTCAATCACGGAGATGTTTCCCTAAGAAATAACGATAAAGTAGAGATAGAAAAATATTTGCCGGCAACTTACTTTTCAGATCCGCAGTATTATATGACAGGAAAAAACAACGTCAGGTATCCTGTCCATTTTGTTTTTTACTCTTACCTTCTTATTCCTTCCAGAATACTTCTCTCAATATTTGGTATAAATCCTCTGGTTTCATTTCCCGTGACAAATATAATCATATTGGCGGCAGCGCTTATTTTTATTTTCAAAAAATATGTGAAAGAGCCGGGTGAAAGGCTTTTTTTGTTATTTCTTGTATACTTTTCCCCGCTGATTTTTTTTCTTGGCTGGCCGGGTCCTGAGATTTACTATATTTGCTTAATATTTCTCAGTATATTTGCATTTTTACATAAAGAGTATTTTCTTTCTGCCTTTTTATCCGCTCTCTCTTCCTGGCAAAGCCAACCGTTAATTATTATTTCCTTTGCGTTAACCATTTATATGGTAGCTGATTATCTTTTGAAGCATCGAAAGAATCCGGTACAGGAGATAAATTTCAGAAGGTATGAATGGTTATTCAGGCCTTTACTAGTTTTTATTCTTATACTGATTCCTTATTTTCTGAGCTATATCCAGTTTGGATTGTTGACTCCATGGACAAATATACAAAATGGCTGGACTGAGATTAACGGATTCGGGCTGCAGAACATTAGTTTGCGGAAACTTTATGAACAGTTTTTTGATTTGAATATGGGACTTTTTTGGTACGCGCCGTTTACGCTTGTGACCGGATTTTATTATTTGATTAAAAGGATTATTATTGACAATAAAGCCATATTTCTAAGTGCAATTTATTTTATAACTGCCTTTTTTTACCAGACTAATCCCGCGTGGAATTATGGTACTGCAGGTTACGGTCCTACTAGACATATTGTTTACATACTTCCCCTTTTTATAGCTTTTGCTATTTATTTTCTTCACGAACGAAAGCTGAATATTATTACTTCTATTACATTATTTATTCTCTTGGGTTTGCAAACTTTATCCATGAATATGAACGGGTGGGTAAATCCGGACTTCAGAAATTCGTTGAGGAATAATTACTATGCCGGGTATATTTTGGACAATTTTCCTTCCTTATATACCCCAACCCCGGAGATATTTGTTGATAGGACTAATCAGACTGATCTGGATCACCCGACATCAGGGTTTTATAAATACAGAGGATATTGTACCAAAGCATATGTTTTATCAGGCGAACTTAATAATCTTGTAAATCAGTGCGGTTATATCCCGGTTGAACAAAAAAAATTGATTATCGCCGGACTGAAAGCGTTAGATCCTTATCAAGGAATCTATGTCAATTATTAAGAATAAACATTTTTTTTATTTATTATTCCTCATATCAGTTGTTACTGTAATCTGTTTTACCAACTATAAGCCGGGGACATGGCTGGCCGGTTGGGATAATTTGCACCCTGAATTTAATTTTTCCATGAATATAAACAGGTCTATTTTTGCTGTCTGGCAGGAATATCAGGGATTGGGACTTCTTGGCGGAATGGCTCATGCTGCAGACCTGCCAAGACAATTATTATTGTCGGTTTTTTCAATAATTATTCCGGTAAACTTTTTAAGATATTTTTATCAATATCTGATGCTTATTATCGGTGTGTTGGGAATCTACAAACTCGTAACATTCTTTCTTAGCGATAGATTAAAAGACTCATCAGTAAGAAAGATAGCGCTGCTTTGCAGTTTATTCTATCTGTTAAATCTGGGGACCATACAGAATTTTTTCTTTCCCTTTGAACCTTTCAGTACTTTTTGGGGGTTCTTTCCATGGGAGTTATGGGGATTATTTAATTATTTAAGTAAACCAAACAAAAAAGCTTTTATATGGTTTGTCTTGGTAAATATACTAGCGATTCCTCAAGCGTATGTGGAAACAATATTTCTTGTATATTTGCTTTTTATTTCGATTATATTTCTGATTTATTTCTTCACAAATAAGAGCTTTTTGACTTTAAAGAAAATTTTTGTGATTGCCGGAACTATTTTCCTTATTAATTCCTTCTGGCTTCTTCCGAATGCTTACTTTATTTTTACCAGTGTTTCAGTAACTCAAAATGCCATGAATAACAGAATGAACAATGACAGGTTTTTTGAAACGAATCTTAAAAGAGGCCACATAAGTGATTTTATATTTCTGAAAGGATTTAATCTGGATACTCAGGATGATACACAGACTCCTGGAAAACCCGTCTATATGATGCAGGTATGGAGGGATTATTATTCACTTTTACCAGTTAGAATAGAAGGAATAATATTTTTTCTCTTGATGCTATTGGGAGTGTTGCGGGGAAAGAAGAGCAAATATTTTGCCGGAATGTCGATCTTGAGTGCGGTAGTTTTTTTAAGTGATACTCCAATTATTTCCACGGCTAACTTTTTATTACGGCAAGCACCCCTTATAAACCAGATAATCCGCAATCCATTTACCAAATTCATTGTCCCCACAACTGTAGTATTTACGCTTCTTTTGGGATTTGGTTTATCGGTTATTTTCGAATTTATCGGTCGAACAAAAACAAGAATAGAGAAAGCAATATTCCTCCTGTTCCTATTGATGGTATTGATATACGGATTACCGGTATTTACCGGACATTTATTCTCCGATCGGTTAAGAATCAAAATTCCTGATTATTATTTTCAGGTATTTGATTACTTTAAGACAAGAGACACCAACGCCAGAATAATGAATCTTCCTCAGGATACTTATTGGGGATGGGGTTCATATAAATGGGGACTAACAGGATCAGGATTTCTTTGGTATGGAATAGAACAGCCGATTATGGATAGAGCCTTTGACGTCTGGAGTAATTACCTGGAGCAGTATTATTGGGAATTAATTTATGATTTGAGAACTAGAGACCAAAGTCTATTTAATTCAACAATAAAAAAATACGGTATTACTTATATATTGTATGATGAAAGTTATATTCCGTCTGATTACAATAGCTTAAAATGGATAAATCAGCAGAAAGAGCTACTGGTCAATAATCCGCTATTTGTTAAGGTAGCTAATTTTGGCACAGTAAGCATATATAAACTAAATAATAATTCCGAATCCGGGACACTTAGCCTTTTCAATAACATTCCCCAGACCGCAAAGACCGAAAGGTTTAGTAATACGGACAATTTGTATAGATCCGTAGAAAATTATTATCAAGATAAAACTAGTCCAAAAATTGATTACATTTATCCTTTTGAGTCATTATTTACAAATCGATTCCAGGATGAGGTCAAATTTTCGGTTTCGGACACAGCCAATGATACCAGTTTTACGAAGGAAATACCAAAAGGTAATTATTATTTGAATATCCCCTCTTTAATAAATGAAGAAAAAATTTTGCCTTTTGCTATTTACGCGAAGATAGAAGGTGGCAGCTTAATTTTAAACTTTCAATTGAAAAATCCGGAAGTATACGTAGACAATGTGGAAGTCAATAATAATCCTATATCCAAGCAATTCGCAATTCCTATTCCGGTACAATTTAGCGGGAACTATTATTTACTTAGTATAAATAATAGGGACTTTTTAAGCATAATAAACCCTTCTTATAATTACGGGTTTATTGGTGATGCATATTTAATTAATAGTCTAATTGGTAATTCCGTATCTCTATATTCGGGAAGCAATCCTACGATTCAGGATTTGGAACCGCAAGCATTCAGTACTGCGGTTGATTGCGATTCGGGAAAGCCAGGCAAGTTCAACTCGGCAGAAGTATCGGATAACATACTGACAATAGCTGCGCAAGGTACTCCTACTTGTGTACCATACAGCTTTCCATTAACCACCTTGCCGACCAAAAGCTTGGATAGGGTAAGCTTTATCTATAAATCCAAATACGATGAATTTCCAAAATTCTGCCTAAGAAATTTATCCTCAGGTAATTGTATAAACCAGTCAAATAATAACAAAGTGAGTTTTTCCTCAAATTTTCTCAGGAATAATGAATTTTTTGAGAATAGCGGCGGAGTAAACAATACGAATACTTTTTCATTTATTCTTGAACCGGGGTATGATAAATCAGCACTTGAAGAGAAAGCAATATCTTATCAAAATATAGAAGTTTTTTCGTACCCTTATATATCATCGTTTAATTTCGATACGACATCGATAAATAGCAATCCGGTAAGAGGATTTAAACTTAACTTGGATAAAGATTCCATAATTAAAGTGGATGTACCTAAAATCTCTGGAAGTTATGAGTGGAGTAATCTTATAAACGACAACCAGTATAGAAGGAACCCTCGGGAATATAATCCTGTTGATGGGGACTTCTACCTGTCAGAACATATTTATCCGGACAATGATAAAAGTCTACTATTATATTCCAAAAATTATTTGTTAAATTATTTATTTGAACAAAATAATTTACCTTCCGGCGTAGGATATTTGTTATCAATAAGTACTAAGTTAATTAACGGATTTCCGCTAACTCTGAAGACTACTACTGTAAAAAACGATACCACTTATGTGTATACTCTTATGTCGAGAAGTACAAACTTCGACATTTCAAGATATATTTTGCCGCCTATTTATCAGTTTGATGATGGAGTTAGAATACAATTTACAGATAGCTCTTTCAATCAGATACCCTCGGTAAATGAAATAAAAGATATCTCTTTAGATCCAATACCTTATAAATACCTTACGGAAATTAGTTTGACTTCTTCTACCTCAGAAATGAAAAATGAAAATAAAATAATTCTGCAATTCACTAAGAATAATATTTCAGATTACTCTGTTCAAATTAATTCAAATATGGTAGAAAAAAACACGATCTTAGCATTTTCACAAAGTTATGATGATGGATGGAAAGCGTATAGCGTAGGAATAAAGAATAAAGAATCAGGAATTAAGGGTTTTCTTTTAGAAGCTTTCCCGTTCTGGTTTGGGACAGAGTTGAAAAATCATGTTTTGGTAAACAATTGGGAAAATGGTTGGCAGCTTCAACAACCAGCGACCAGCGATCAGCAACAAGCGACAATAATTATCGTTTATTTACCACAATATCTGGAGTATATAGGGTTTATATTGTTGGGTTTTGGCATATTATTTGTGATATTTTATCCTGAGACGAAGAAATTTGATGAACAAATAACAGAGAATATTGAATAGTGTAAGGTTAAACCAAATTCAGATTCAAGACTGTTGTAAGAAGAATTATTAGACGATAGAATAACGACCAAAGACTAACCACAAACTAACGACTTATTTGTTGTTCACTTTTTTTACTTTTTCTCATATACTAAAACCAGAAAAATCATGCTGCGAAAAATTATTACCACAATACTCTTTGTTATTATTGTTGCGACAATTTCGGTAAATGTTACTCCTTATGCGCGTCAACTTCTTTTGCAGTCAGGAGTGGTGAAGGAGGAGATACTTATTGCAGGGACAGGTTCGATGTACCCGACTTTTCCCAAAGGCAACGGCAAAACTGACGTAGTCCGCGCTCAAGAAACAGTTGCCTGGCCAAAGATGAGAGTTTATCCCTCAGGGATAAATATATTTGGTTTTCATTTTTTTTCCTACCAACTCCAGCATGGGGATATCGTGGAATTTGAGAATAAAAAGACAGACCGGATTTCAAAGGAGAAATACGGTGATACCGCCGGTTTTGTAAAAAGGATTATCGCTTTACCCGGTGATACCATCGATTTGCGTGACGGTTTTGTTTACTTAAACGGTGAGAGGATTGATGAACCTTATACAGCCAAACCCAGATCCACTTATGGAGGCGATTTTTTAGCCGACTGTACTAACCTGAAAATTCCAGCTGGCCGCGTGTTTGTCATGGGAGACAATAGAAAAGCAAGCTTGGATTCAAGGTATGAATTGGGACTTATCGATATTTCCGATATCCATTTTGTTTTGCCTTGGAACGATCAGGAGACTTATCATAAACTTTGGCGGGATACAAAAGATGATGCGCTTTTGGCAAATACTCCGACACTGGATGCTTCGGAGTTTATAAAACTTCTGAATGAAAAAAGACAGGCAGCAGACGGGATAGCACCTTTGAAATACAATGTCCTTTTGACAAATTCCGGTAAGATTAGGGGGGATGCCATGATAAGGACTGATGATTTTTCGACAGAAGCGACAAGAAGCGGCATGACTCTGGCAAAATCAATATTGGAATCCGGTTATGAGAATATTATCTTTGCCGAAGTTTATACCCGTGGTTATTATGATGCGCAAGAATTGGTGGATAATTTTCTTGAGTTTCCGGATACGAAGAAAATCCTTTTTTCTTCAGAATATCAGGATATAGGTATTGCACCCGTTCTAGGAGAAATAAACAGTTGTCCTACGCAGGTAATTGTGGCTCATCTTGGAGGATATGTTCCTCCCAGCTATACACAGAAGGAAATTGGCAGTTGGCAATCGCTTATTGAGAATATTGAGAAGGTATTGCCGTCGTGGGAAAGCGCAAAGGGTGCAGAAGCCGTAAACCAATCAAAACTGGACCAGCTATTAAATATATTAAATACCAGGCTTAGTAATGCTAAAATAATATTTGCAAGGATGCAAGCTAATCAGTGGTTGACAGATGCCCAGAAGAAAATGATATCCGATGATCCGCAACTGGCAGCACAGGCAAACGATTTAATAGATCAGTTAAACAAGAGATGAAGAAAAACACATTTCTTTTCAGACTTTTACCACTTTTATTCCTTCTCCTGCTAATTCTTTTACAATTCGGACAAACTTTAATTCCATCTGAAGGAAAAGTGATATACGGTGGAGATCTACTTACCCAGTTTTATTTCTGGAAAGGATATTTAGCTCAGAGCTTGCGAAGCGCAACAGTGCCTTTTTGGAATTCTTATAACTTTTCTGGGACTCCATATCTGGCACATCCTGCAACAGCTGCATTTTATCCCCTGACTTTGCTGTTTGTTCTCCTTCCTCTAAATATAGCCTTTTCAGTGAATTATGCCATTCATATTTTAATTGCCGGTTTAGGAATGTATTTGCTATTGCGTTCGTATAAAGCAGATGAATTATCCGCGCTTGCAGCTTCTGCCGCGTTTATGCTATCCGGGTTTATCGGTGCAAGAGTCTACGCTGGGCATGTGGATATTATCTCTACAGCTGTTTGGATTCCATGGGTGTTATGGTCGGATCGTCAACTGCTTTCAGATCCGTCAACGAAGAATTTCCTTTTTTTGGTTGCAAGTATCTCTTTGGAGATATTAGCATCGTATACCGCAATTGTGCTTTTTACTGTTGAGGTGGTAACGGCATATTTGGTTTTTACTTTTGTTATTGATTTATGGCTATACCGCCGGATTAAAATAGGTAAATTTTTACTTGTTTTCCTGTCGTTTACCGTAGCAGCTGCCTTGACGGCAATCCAGTGGTATCCTACGTTGCAGTTTATCAATCTATCAATAAGAGGTGGAGGATTGCCTTATTCTATGGTTTCATGGGGATCATTTCCTCCATCAGCTTTGAAGTTGTTCATAGACCCTTACAATGTATCGGAGTTGGCCAAATTTCCTTACACTTTTGCCGGATTTATTCTTCCGGACTTTTTTGATTATTATCCCGGCCGGATAGTGCTCCTGATAGCAATTGTATTTATTATCTTAAAATTGTTGAAATTATTTACAGGGAATATGTTTGGGAAAAAGATTCTCAATATTGACCATGATTTTTGGTTTTACCTTTTTATGATATGTATCTTTATATGGTTGTCTACTGGTGGGGAGTTGAAGTATAGCCTGCATCATTTATTTTATACTCTAATTCCCTTTTACAGAAATATTCGTATTCCTACCCAGCATCTTATCATGGTTTCATTTCTCTTACCGCTCATATTTGGTATGGCAGTTTCATCAGTGAAAAATAAACTGTTTAGCTGGTTGATTATGATATTGGTTGTTATAGAACTTTTACCCTTCAGCCGGCAATTTTTCATAAATACTAATATTCCTGAGATTAAATATGATCAGAATCTGGTAAAAACACTTAAATCCACTACTCAAATAACACGTTTCCTGCCAGACTTCGGAGTGATAAGTGCGCCGGAAAAATTATTAAATTTCAATTCGACCGAAGAATACACAATACAATCAACTACAGGTTATGACCCGATGATTTTGAGAAATTATTTCGATTTTATTGATATTGCCAATGGCAACAGAAGTTCGTCCCAAGAGTATTATAATGTGGAAGTTCCTCCTCTATCTCCGTATTCTTCCGCTTTTGATTTCCTCAATATAGGATTTATTATGACTGAAGCGGATCGTAACTGGCAAAAAAGCGGCCGCCCGGTAAAATTTTCCACACTTCTTTCCTCAGACAAATATGTAATATACAGGAATAATAATGTTTTACCCCGTTTTTTTCTTGTATCACGATTTGTAGCTTTAACAAATACGGCGGCAGTCAAAGAAAAACTTCTTACTGCCCAATCGGATGATTTTCGCAGGAATGTATATATAACAAAAGATGAACAAAGCAAACTGCCGCAAAAGGCAGTATATGACTGCGGCAACTATCCGAGTGCTGATATCTATGATGATGTATATACTCCAGGCAAAATAGTTTTAACCACGGAGACAAAGTGTAACGGAATTCTTGCTACAAGCGAAATCTACTATCCCGGTTGGAAGGCATCAATTGACGGTAGTAATGTACCGATTCTGTTAATCAATACTGCTTTCAGAGCAATTTATTTGCCAGCAGGTAAACATACGGTCAGATTTTATTACCAGCCGGATATTTACTTTTTCGGGGGTAAACTATCACTTTTAGGATGTGCGGCGATTGTTTTAATCATAGCCGGTTGGAGTTTCATACCAATTAGTCTTAGAAAAACAAGAAAATAGGAGGGACCTACTCGAAAGATTTTGAATTTGGATAGTCCCATAAGTTCTGTCCTTTCCTTCCAACTTACAGGAATTTGTCCTATTGAGGCACCTGCTATAACAGGATAATATCCCAATTCAGCGTTTATAGCAAAGTTCGGGCTGCGTAAAATTGGATAAAGCTTGTCGACAAGGTTTTTTCTATAAAGTTTGAAATTATTAGTCAAATCAGAGTGGGGAATACCGATAATCAGGTGGGATAGGAAGTGGAAGGAGCGATTTGCAAGCAGTTTTATGAATGGATAGTTTTTGAGAGAGCCGCGGGTAATAAATCTGGAACCGGCAATACCGTCAAAGCCGTCGATCTTTTTGATGAATTTGGCAATATCGGAAACGTTTGTCAAAAAATCACAATCCATAAAAAGGACATATTCCGATTTTGGAGAGAGATTTTTTATTCCCTCTTTTATTGCTAGACCAACTCCTGGATTTCGTATTCTTCTGACTATTTTTATCTTTTTATATTGCTTCCTTAGCTCCCGCGCGCTTAAATATGTACCATCTGTTGAGTTATCGTCTACTATGATAATTTCGAGTATGTACTGATGGTATTTTTTGACTATAAGAGGAATAATTTTGGCTAAGTTATGTTCTTCATTCCTGGCAGGGATTATTATGGATAGGTTTTTGAGCATTTTCAAATACCATTATTTTATCGGTAAATCAGTTTTTGTAAATAGAGACGAGAGGGACATTTTGAACAGACAAGGTGTAAATTGGTTTATGAGTTTGAATATACGGGTAAATCCCATACCAGGAGAAGAATGATTCACGGTTTAATACGACCGTATAGTCGCTTTGTGAATATAAATAACTTTGGGCACCGGCCATATTGGCGGTATTAAGTTTTGCGGTTAGGTCATCTCTGAGATAAAGCTTGGCGATATCAGGAGCCATCGGAATTATGATTCGCGCGTTTTTAGGCGCGTTTTTATTGATGTAGCCCATGGCATGTTTGTATGCCGAGGCCCAAAATTCGATATCAAATTTATGTGAAGCTTTTTGTATTCCACCTATTAATTCTCCAAAATAACTCGTTTCATATGGGTGATATGTGATTATCTGATAGGAAAGATAAGCAAAGTAGATCAATGATAGGCATATAAATATAGACATCTTGTTTTTTATAGTTATTTTGTTTTTAAGCTTATTTGTAACAAAATAAAAAAAAGAGTAGACACCCAATCCAGAGAGAGCTGCAAAAGGGAAAATGACTTCCATAAAATGTCTTATATCATCAATGACAATCATATGAGGTTTGAAATATCGGGAGACAGGTATGACAAACCACAGTAGTATAAAAACTTTTTCTTCAAACCGGATTTTATTCCAAGAAAGTATAGTGAGAAGTCCAATCAGGGAAAAAATAAGCATCACTACCGGAGTGGTAACAGCTAGGATACCGAATGGATAATGCCAGGGGACATTTTGCCCCGAGAAAACGATATCACTAAAGTATAGAATGGGCATATTCATAGTGGAAGTGGTATAAGAATGGCTTGCCTCAATCAGTCGGCTAACGGGATGAGGCCAGAAAGGAGCCCAGACTATGAAGGAAAAAACAGGCGAGAGAATAAAGTAAAGAATTACCATTTTTATTTTGGGTTTAAGGCTGAATTTACCATAGTATCTATCTCTGACAAAGACGCAAAAAAGAAATGAAAATGCGATTATGGGGATAAAAATTGCATTGACTTTGCTGTTAAACGATAGCGCTACGGTAAAAGTTGAGAAAAGCAGTGTTTTCCAGTTTGTTTTTTTATAGAAAAGCCAAAAGCTAAATATGGCAAGGGTGAAAAATACCGCTTGAGGGATGTCTTTCATATTATTGTGAAGATGACCAAAATAGCGAGGAAGAAGAGCCAAACTGATTGCGGAGAAAAGAGCTATTTGCCAGTTCAGAAGCCTTTTAACCATGAAATACAGCAATCCGATACCAAGGGATCCTAATATCACAGAGTACAAGTTGTAGGCACTGTCCCAAGGCAGTAAATGAAAAAGCCGCGAGAAAATTTCGTACGAAACAACAGGTAAAGTATCAGACAATGGAGGGGAGGGGCCCATGATAAAGCCGGGATCAGTTTGCGGAAGATGCAGATGCCACAAACCGGCGTTAAAATGGTAAGTATAATCCCAGGTGACGCCGTAGTGATTTATTACCATTAGATTAACTGCAAGATATAAAAGAGTGATGGTTATCCCTAAGTAAAAAGGGAATTTAATTTTTATTTTGGTCATTTGCCGGAAGCAATTTTCAAGACTGATTTGGAATAATCGATAAACATGGGAATGAATTGTGACTTGCTTAATCCGCTTGGACGATTCTTGTAATATGAAGGAATTTCCTTGATCTTAAATTTGAATTGATGCGCATTGTAAAGAAGTCTGATGAAATAATCTCCGTATCCGAAAAATATTTTATCATAATTCAACAGAGACAGTTTTTGCTTATTTATAAGAAAAAAACCACTGAGATTATCTGTAGTATTCAATTTTAGAATAATTCTCACTGCCCGGTTATAAAGATAACTGAGAAAATATCTCAACCGATCATCCATCCCGCCTCCGCTTATGTATCTTGAACCGACGATTAAATCGTATTTATCTTTATTTTCAAGAAATAATGGGATATCTGAAGGATTGTGATTAAAATCAGTATCCATCACGATAATCAACTTGCCGGATGCTATTTCTAAGCCGCTTCTTATTGCGCGGGCTAAACCCCTTTCGTTTTTTTTGACCAGAATATGTACTCTTTTATCCATTCTATATTTTTCCTTTACCTTTTCTGCAGTACCATCAGGACTGTTGTCGTCAACAACCCATATCTCAAAAGTATTTGATTTCATTTGTGTTATGATTTGTGAAATCAGGGGAACGATATTTCCTGATTCATTGTATGTGGGTAAAATAATACTTACCAACGAGGTTTTTTTCATGATTGATATAAATTTTAGCGCTTTTCTGATATTATATGGTTTATATTTTTGACTTCAACTAGTAGTTAGTTACAAAATGTTATCCTCTGGATCAAACATTGAGGAAAAGTCAAAACCCAAGAGTATAAAGTACTGGTAAGTTATGAATATATGCATAATATCATATTGGTCTTGTCCTCTTACTCCCACAGGTGTCTTGACTGCAGGTGGAATGAACATATACGTGATAAACCTGGTAAATAACCTAGGTAAATTGGGTCACAACGTTGATGTCTATACCAGAGTACATTCCCAAAAAGATGAAAAGATACTTACAGGAAATAAGAATATCAGAATTATTCATCTTGATTCGGGAAAGTTGGGGAATTATAAGCAGTTTGCCTTAAAAATCGAAAAATTTATTAAAAAGGAAGACATAAATTACGACATTATACATGCGCATTATTATTTTTCAGGTTTAGTAGCAATTCAGATCAAAAACAAGTTGAAAATTCCTTTTATAACTACCTTTCACAGTCTGGAAATTGCAAAAGAAGTATATGTCGGACAAAAGAATAATTTTAGGAAAAAAAACGAACGGAAAGTAGTAGAAAAAAGTGACGGAATTATTGCATCAACAGAGTTGGAAAAAGTAGATCTGATAAAAACTTATGGTGCATATAATCATAAAATATTTATTGTGCCGCCGGGTGTAAATCATCACCTTTTTTTTCCCAGAAATAAAATATTTTCTAGACTGAAATTAAAATTACCCCTGAAAAAGAAAATTATATTGTTTGTGGGAAGAATCGATCCTATCAAGGGCTTAAGTGTTCTAATTGAGGCGATTGGAAAATTGACTAGATTATACTCATCTTTTTCAAAGAAATTCCGAGTGCTTCTTATAGGAGGAGATATAGAAAATCGTAAATTTTGGGAAAATACCGAAGTAAAAAAAATAAGACAATTGATTAAAGAGAAGGAACTGGAATGCTGTATTCATTTCATAGGTAGCAAACCTCATTCTAAATTACCCTATTATTATTCGGCTGCTGATATAACTGTTTTACCTTCTTTATATGAGTCTTTTGGTCTTGTGATACTTGAAGCCATGGCATGTGGATGCGCGGTCATAGCTTCAAAGACGGGAGGTATGAAGTATATCATCAGAGATGGTGAAAGCGGAAGATTTTTCAGAAATAACGATATGAAAGAACTTTCGTCGGTGCTTTGGGAATTATTACACGACAAAAAATATCGTCTAGAATTGGGGAAAAATGCAGTAGGGGAAAGCCTAAATTATTGCTGGGATAAGCAGTCGCAAAAGGTGGTTGAAGTTTATAAAAAATTCGGAGCAAATTGAACTCTATATGAAAACTAAAATTTATTTTATGAGGCACGGTGAAGTCCGCAACCCAAAAAGAATTTTATACGGGCGGATGCCCGGTTTTAGATTATCAGAGTATGGTAGAGAAAGCGTTAGGCTTCAGGCTGAAAATCTGAAAAAGAAAAAGATTAGTTTTATTTATGCCAGTTCAATGCTTAGAACAAGACAATCCGCAAAAATACTTTCAGAAGAATTGGGAATTAAAGTTAAGATCTCAAGTTTCTTAAACGAAGTCAAACTTATTTTTGAAGGGATGCCCCTTGTGGAATATAAGGCAAAAATCCAGCCTAGTCTATATGATAACAAATATTACCTTAAAGGTCAGGAAAGTGTGGAGTCAATCACAGAAAGAATGAGAAAATTCTTGAAAATGATTGAAAAAAGACACAATGGTCAAGAAATTCTTGTGGTTTCCCATGGTGATCCGATTGTAATATTAAAGGCAGAAATCAACCATACTCCTTTCACCTGGAAATATAAAAAGGATAATTACCTAAAAACCGCTGCTTTTACCATATTGGAAATTAAAGATGGTCACTATAATTGGAAATAAACTTCCCCATAACTTAAAATAGAATAACGTGGTGTACTACATAGTAATTTTGATTAAATTATGACTGACAGGCTGAGATGGGTTTTTATCAGATTGGCATTAATCCTTATACTGTGCTTTCTCTCTCTAAGCATACTTGTAAACAGAGATATTTTCCGCGCTTTTGATTACAATTTTCTTCTTATTCTTCAAAATCACTTGAGTAGATTATTTGATATGCCCTTTTCTTTGTTTTCGCTAGCAGGTTCAACGGAAGCGACAATTTTAATTTTAATATTGTTGTTTTTTTATTTCCTATTCAAAAGGCATCATATTTTTATCGGACTTGCTCTTTATTTTCTTATTTTCGTCTTTGAGGTTTTTGGCAAAATGTATATAAACCATCCCGTCACTCCTGAAGTGTTCCATAGATACGCCTTGAGTTTCAGCTTGCCAAGCGGTTCGATAATTGATACAAATTTTTCCTATCCTTCGGGGCATATGGCTCGAACTTCCTTTATCGCTATTATCGCCTTTTTTATAGTTTTTACGTCTGGGTGGAGTAAGAGAACTAAGAAAATAATAGCTTTATTAATATTTTCTTTTATTATTCTGATGTTTATCAGTAGGATTTATCTTGCTGAGCACTGGACATCAGATGTATTGGGAGGGACGCTTTTAGGGACAGGAATAGCTTTTGCTTCACTCAGTTTCTGGTAAGAATATGAATGACTATTATAGTTTAATCAGGCCTTTTTTGGACGAATATCTGAGGATGGAAATTAATGGAATAGAAATAGCATGTCCTTACTGGATGAATAAGATAAGAGAAGGAAAGGTGGTACTGAGGGGATTTGCCAACGGAAAGGGAACGGCAGGTGAAATAAAAGAAGAGATTCTAAGGAATATTAAAGATTTGCAAGCATATATGGATGATAAAAACAGTTTATACAAGCTGGCTAAAAGAGAAAGAATAGGTATTGACTGTTCAGGATTATCATACAGAATATTGGATAAGCTTTCGGATATGGGTTATGCAAAAGAGACAATGCCGGGATTTTCTTTAGATGAAGTATTTTCCGGGGGAATCGATAGAACCAATGTGATCAGGTTTACAAGTAGTGAATATGCCGTTCCAGTAGAAAAGATTTCAGAAGTTAAATTGGGTGATATCATACGCATGATGAGAGGAAAGCACATGCTTGTCATACTTGCAAAAAATAGCACGGAAATAAAATATATCCATTCATCTAAATCGACCGAAATTTATGGTGTTCATGAAGGGATAATAAAAATAAAGGATTGGTCAAAATCTCTTGAAAAGCAAAAATGGCAAGAAATCACTCGAAAAGGTGAAAACTTTGGAAGAAAATATTTCCATCCTGAGTCAAAAGACGGAATCTATCGTTTAAGAATTTTCTCCTAAGTATGGCCGTAACGGAATTTATTGATTCTCTACACAGTAAAAAAATACATATTGTTGGTGTTACGGGTTCTGAAGGTAGTGGAATACTACGTTTTCTTCAGAAGAATGAGGTGCGAAATATTACAGTTCACGATTTTTCAACTTCTGAGACATTGGAAAAAAGTTACAAACTTTGGCATAAGGGTGTCTCAAAGGATGAAAGAAAGAGAATGTTTAGTCAATTCATGTCTGATCTTAATCTTGTTAAAGGCAGATTCGGAAAAGATTATTTATCAGATGTATTGGAAGCCGATATTATTTTTGTTCCCCAGTCCTGGAGGCTTTATCCTAAAGAAAACGCACCTTTATGGCAGGCAATAAAAAAAAGAATTCCTTTCTTTTCTCTCACCAGGCTCTATCTTGAGTTGACCCAGGCAATCATAATAGGCGTGACAGGAACAGTCGGGAAAGGTAGTGTTGTAAATTTAATAGTTAACATATTACAGTCAGCAGGTAAAAGTGTCTATTTTGCAGGGAATGATACCTGGATGACTCAGATAGCCGAGAAGCTTGACGGTATGACAAAAGATGACTATCTTGTGCTTGAAGTTTCCCACCGTCAGCTTCAGGATGGAATAAGTCGTTGTCCCCATATTGCGGTAGTCACCAATCTTTTTCCCAATCATCAAGATGAAGTGAGTTGGGATAGATACAAGCAATTAAAACTATCTCTTTTATCGCGTCAAACAGAAAGTGATTATGTCGTATTAAACTATGACAATTTAGAATTGAGGAATATTGATGCTCAAATTAAATCACAAATCATATATTACAGCGTTAAATCTCAAGATAAGAACAATATAAGTATTCAAAATTCATTCCATATACTAAAGAATATAAATAGTGATCAATATTTTGGGAATATACTTGCTGCATCAACTGTAGCAAATTTATTGAATATTCCAAATAAGGAGATATTAAAGTCATTAGGAAAAACTCAATCATTACCAGCGAGGCTTCAATTGATTGATACAGTGTCTGGTATAGGAATCTATGATGATATCAAAAGTACTACACCCTGGGCGACTATGGCGGCCTTGGAGAGAATTTCTAACGGTATATTCCTAATTGTTGGGGGTAATACAAAAGGTATAGATTATCTGGCATTTTTTGAAAGGATTAAAAAAATGAAAGGAAATATTAAAAAAATATTCGCTTTGTCAAGCCAATTATCGGATTTTTTGAAAAATAAGGGTTTAGACGATGATTATTTGATAATTGAAAATAATTTAGAATCAGCACTCAGAAATTGCTTCCTACAATCGCAAAATGGAGATTCAATTCTTGTCTCTCCGGCAGCAGCATTTTTCTATACAAAATTTATAAAAGGGAAAAAGTCGCTGAAAGATATAATTATTTCTCTTCCTCCAAAGGGGAGAGCTGCAGAGGCTCGAGGCTAACAACTTCGCTTTCAGTGCCGCAAGCAGGGCATTCCACTACCTGCCCGGCTTTTGTATCTTGAAGAAGGGTAAGAGGCGTGTCACATTCAGGACATTTTGCACTGATGTCTTTGTCCGAAGGGTTATCCATATTATAATTAAATCATATTTTATATGGACAGACAAGTGAAAAAAGGGATTTGGGAATACCAAAAATTACTTCCAAAAGTAGAGAGGAATTTTCAAAAGACATTGGGTGAGGGAAGTACATCTCTAAAAAGGGATAATAGTACTTATTTTAAGTGCGAATACGAAAATCCTACTGGTTCCGTAAAGGACAGAAGTCTTGCTTATCAAACGGCAGTGTTGGAAGAGAAAGGCATAAATTCTGCAGTTATCTCATCATCTGGAAATGCAGCCATATCTGCAGCCTGTTATTGCAATCTTCATGGGATCAAGTTAACGGTTTTCGTTTCTCCCAATATAAACAAAAGAAAACTTGAAGTATTGAAAAAATCAGAATGTAGGTTGGAGATAAGTGATAAACCAGTCAGTAATGCTTTTAAGTTTGCAAAGGAGAATAATGTATATAATCTCAGACAATCCAAAGACGAAAATGCGCTTTTCGGATATGAAACTTTAGCTTATGAACTGTTTACAGAAGGCAATTTCGAGGAAAAGCCGGACGCTGTATTTCTGCCTGTCAGTAGCGGTACGACTCTTGTTGGTTTTTCGATGGGATGCAAGAAGTGGGGTTACCATCCTGCCATTCATTTTGTCCAATCGCAATCTATTCATCCTTTGGCCGGATTATATGACAGAGATTTTATTGAGCGTAAAAAAAGTGTTGTGGATGCGATTGTCGCTCGTTTTACTCCAAGACAACTTCAGGTATCAGATATTGTAGAAAGGAGTAAAGGTTTTGGTTGGGTTATATCCGATGAAGAGGCGGAAGGAGAATGTAGATACCTTTTGGGCAAAGGTTATAACTGTTCCATAGAAGGCGGTCTTACTTTGGGGGCGGTGAGGAAAGCAGCAAAGAATGGTTATAAATATAAGAATCCTTTGTGCATCTTGACGGGGAAAAATTACTAATATTCTGGTTGTTATGAATAAATGGCAAGATAGCTTCTCAGGTGAACAAATTTTTTACATCACTCCTGATGTAAAAAGGGGTATAGGATTGGACACTGTATTGTCAAATTATCATATAGTATGTTTGTATCCGGACCCTATAATTCCACTGTTGAGAAAAAAAGGAGCCAATATATTTTGTCTTTCTGAAAATGAAGAATTGGTTAAATTGGGATCTTATGCCACATCCGGAGGCCTTCTGGCACATCCTTTAGTCTCCCAATATATTGAAATACACAGCAAACGTCCAAATATTTTGGTTTTTAAGCCGTCAAAGAAAGTGGAATTCTTATGCAGCAAAAGGGGTTATAGACCTTTGGTGAACACAAGAGAACTAAACGATCGGTTTGAAGATAAGGTGCTTTTTTATGAATTGGTTAGAGACAAAATAGTAGAAAATAGTATTCCGGGATTAACTGGTAAGTTAAATGATCTGAAGTTTGAAATGATGGCCAAGGAATTGAATCTTCCCTTTGTAGTGCAGTTTGCCCACGGATGGGCTGGTAAGACGACTTTCTTTATCAGCTCGGAGGATGACTTTGAAAAGATAGCAGACAGATTTCCTTATACAACAGTTAAAGTAAATAAATATATCGATGGTTATACATTATTGAATAATGTTTGTGTTTTGAGTGACGGAAATATTCTAGTGAGTCCTGTTGCACTGCAAATAAGCGATATTCCCGAGCTGCGGGAAAAGAAAGGTGTGACCTGCGGCAGACAGTGGCTGGTTGGTTTTATTGAGGCTGATCAGAATAAGCTGATAAAGGAAATAACTGAAAAAGTAGGGAAATTAATGTTTATAGATGGTTTCAGAGGTTTTTTCGGATTGGATTTTATGGTGGAAAAAAACTCCGGTAAAATATATATTTCGGAATGCAACGCCAGGTTTACTGCATCATCTGCTTTTTTTAGCAGGCTTGAAGCTGAAGCTGGTCTAGTACCAATGGTCTCTTTTCACCTGGCGACTTTTTTAGGCAGAGATTATCCATTTCACTATTCACAAAATGAAAATTTGTCCGCTTCACAGCTTATCCTTCGTAATTCTTCGGTTCAACCAAAATATATTTCGGGAAGAAATTTTGGAGTTTTCAGGATGGAGGGTAAGACGGCAGTGTATTTACGGGATGAATACGAACCTTATTTACTTGAAAAAGGAGAATTCATCTTTTCCCGCCGGAGCGAACATTTTGTCAAAAGTGAAGATGCAGAAATATCTCGAATAGAAACTAAAGATAGAGTAGTTGAAAAGCCGAGCCAGTTGGGGGAATGGATAAAGAATTTGATATTATAAGATTAAGCCCTGATAAGGAAATAGATCATGAGGGCTGAAGCAATAGCCATAAAGGCAAAAGTAATCCAGGCAATAATTCTGGACCATTTTCCGCTTTTATATCTGCCTACAATCCTTTCGTCATCAGCTAATCTAATGATTATGGCAATAAGTGGTACGGCAATAATGCCATTTAATATTGCAGTGTAATAAAGTGCTTTAATTGCGTTTATACCAATAATATTCATAAGCGCCCCGATGATGGTTGCAAGACCGATGGTACCGTAAAATACTTTGGCTTCTGCTAGTTTTTTGGCCAGACCTTCCTTGAAACCAAAAGCCTCAGAAAATGCATAGGCTACGCTTCCGGCTAATATAGGGACAGTTTGCAGCCCGATGCCGATGATTCCAAAAGCAAAGAGTATATAGGCAAAGTTTCCGGCAAGAGGTTTGAGCGCAAAAGCTGCCTGTTGGGGAGTTTGGATATCATGTAGGCCGTGGTTATAAAGAGTGGCGGTTGTAGTGAGTATAATTGAAACTGTAATGAGATTTGAAAAGATCATGCCTGCGATGGTATCTTTTTTCATCCGGTTTACCTCAGTTTCAATTACAGCCGGGGTTTCTTCAAATTCCTGTATCTTGCCTTCTTTTATTTCTTCTTCCACCTCTTCTGCCGCCTGCCAGAAAAAGAGGTAAGGGGATATAGTGGTGCCCAAGAATCCGACCATAGTCATAAGATAAGTCATGTTTAATTCGATGTGAGGTATAAGTGTAAATTTAATTACATCCAGCCAATTTTGTTTTACCAGAATTGCCGTAATACCGTATACAAGAAGAGTCAGTCCCATCCATTTAAGATATCGTGAGTATTTATCATAGGGGACAAAAACTTCCATTAGTATGGTGAAAATTGTTACCGTAAAAAGCCAGAATACAAAAGGAACTCCCAGAAGCATTTCAAGGGAAGCAGCCATAATACCAAGGTCTGCTCCGATATTTACAGTATTGGCTATAAAAAGAAGTATGATTGAAAAAAAAAGAAGTTTCTTGGAATAGTATTTTCTTATAGTTCCTGCCAGTCCCATACCAGAGACCATACCGATCCTTCCGCACATTTCCTGGACTGCTATCATCATTGGAGTGAGGAAAAGGGAGAGGAAATTCAGACGGTATCCAAATTGCGCTCCGGCGATAGAGTAGGTGGCAATTCCAGAAGGGTCGTCATCGGCAGCACCAGTGATAAAGCCAGGCCCCAGTTTGGTAAGTTTATTTTTGATTGAATTAAGAAATTTTCTCATATCAATAATTATTTGAATCTTGTTATTCTATCTAATAATTACTGATTGTTAATATATTTTCAGTCTACTCTCAGCTTTTTGCCTAATGCAATAGGAAGGTGTAATTGTATCAGTTATTTTTATACAAAACGTGTATATTTAACTCTTTTTCAGCCAGATTTCAAGATATGAGTTTACTATTTGAATTTTTTATGAGAAAATTGTGAGCTATGGAAGACTTGGAGAAAAGACTTCAGGATATCATCCTAAAAATGAATCTTGAAGAGAAAAAAAAGCAGATTATAGAGATTGAAACGGCATCAGGAAACCCTGCTTTTTGGCAGGATAGGGAAAACTCTACCAAGAAGATGAAGAGGCTGACCCATCTTACTAAGCAAGTAAAAGAAATAGACGAAGTTCGCGGGTTACTAAGTGGGGGCAAGCTAGATGAAGCCAATGAAAAATTGTCATCTCTAGAGATGGAACTTTATTTCTCAGGGCTTCATGATGGAGAGGGAGCAATAGTGTCCATACATGCCGGGCAGGGTGGGACAGAAGCAATGGATTGGACTGAGATGCTTATGAGAATGTATATGCGCTTTATCGAATCCAAAGGTTGGAGTTACGAGATTATTGATTCCGTAGCGGGAGATGAAGCAGGTATAAAAAGCGTGACTTTTTCGGTCGGTGAATATTTGGCATACGGATTTCTGAAAGGGGAGGCGGGAGTGCATAGGCTTGTTAGACAATCTCCTTTTAACGCAGACAAATTGCGGCAGACTTCATTTGCACTCGTTGAGGTTATTCCCATACTCGAAAATACGGGAGAGGTGGAAATAAAAGACGATGAATTGGAATGGGAGTTTTTCCGAAGCGGTGGTAAAGGAGGGCAAAATGTAAATAAAGTTTCAACCGCTGTGAGATTGAAACATAAACCTACCGGCATTATTGTTGAATGTCAGGAGCAGCGCTATCAGGGACAAAATCGGGAAACTGCCCTTCGTATACTACGGGGAAAACTATGGCAAATAATGGAAGAGCAAAAAGTAAAACATCTATCGGAACTTAGGGGGAAATTCAAGATGGCTTCGTGGGGTAACCAAATCCGCTCATACGTGCTTCATCCTTACCATCTGGTGAAAGATTTGCGAACAGGGTATGAGACTTCTGATAGTAAAAGAGTGCTTGACGGACAAATTGAGGATTTTATAATAAACTACTTGAAAAAATACGCCACTGTCGTATAGTATAGATTATATGAAAAGATTATTCGGTTCCAAAAGGATAAGTGTGAATGATATTCCCAGTAAGCCTTTGGTACATGAATTATCCAGTTCTGCAAGCAAAACTCTTACCAGAAAGTCTCTTGTAGTACTTTTGACTATTGTGTTTGCGGGTGGATTGACAGGCTATCTATTATCAAGAGCAGTATCAAGAAATGCTATAATTGGAGGTTCTTCAGGAGGATCTGTCAGCGGGGGTAAAGTGGTAGTGGGATCAAGTAATGCCAAAAACTTCAAGGATTCTGCAGAGGGTACGCTTGAAGCCGGTGGTGTAGATGGAGAAGGGACACATCATCTGGTCAGGCCGGGCGGTCCCAGTCAAAACGTCTACCTGACTTCTTCTGTACTTGATCTAAATCAGTTTGTAGGGAAGAAAGTGAAGGTGTGGGGTGAGACTTTTGCAGCACAACAAGCTGGATGGTTTATGGATGTTGGTAAGTTAGAGGTAGAAAATTAAAATAGTGAGTTAAACTTGCAAAAGCCGGCTGATTAACGGCTATAGGAAAAGTGGAAGTAGAAGATTAAACAGAAAGTTTTGATTGTAGAAAACTCGTTTTTTGACTATATATATTTTCCTCTTTTATGATTCTTTTTGACTCTGTCAGCAAAAAATACTCCAGGAGTACTACCGCTTTGGATGATATCAATTTGAAAGTTGAAAATGGTGAGTATGTTTTTCTGGTAGGTCCATCCGGAGCAGGTAAGACTACCATATTGCGTCTATTGATACGGGATATATTACCAAACCATGGGACTATTCTCTTGGATGATTGGGAGATAAATAAGTTGCCAGTGAGGAAATTGCCATACCTGCGCCGAAAAGTTGGATTTGTCTTTCAGGATTTTAAGCTTTTATCGGATCGGACTGTAGCAGAAAATATAGCCGTATCTTTGGAGATATTGGGTAAATCCCGAAGCGATATAGACAGGAGAATTGACGAGGTACTTAAAATTGTTCATCTTGATAGTAAGGAAAACCATTTTATAGGGCAATTATCGTATGGAGAACAGCAGAGGGTTGCAATCGGTCGTGCAATAGCTGGGGAGGCAAAAATACTTCTGGCTGACGAGCCTACAGGTAATCTGGACCCAAAAACATCGTGGGAAATTCTTAAAATCATAAGCGATATAAACAAAAGCGGAACGACTGTAGTGATGGCTACCCATAACGTGGATATAGTAAACAGTCTAAAAAAAAGAGTTGTTGTATTATCGTCTGGAAAAATAATTCGTGATGAACATAAGGGAAAATATTCTTAATATGCCCAAAAGCCGTTCAATATCATCTATTTCTTTCTTTCAAAGATTGCGTCGCACGCCATACCAGTCTATTGCCGCGATATTTATGATTTTTGTCACGCTTTTTGTGATGGGAGTATTTCTATTTATTGCTGGAGGACTTTCGGGTATATTGACTTATTTTGAGTCAAAGCCGCAACTGACCGTATTTTTCAAAGATGAGAAAGATAAAGCTTCGATAGATGCTTTAATTGATAAATTAAAAGCAACCGGTAGGGTTGCTACTTACAAATATATATCAAAAGATCAGGCGCTTGCCATATATCGTGAACAGAACAAGAATGACCCGCTTCTATTGGAGATGGTGACAGCGGATATACTTCCGGCATCCCTTGAAATATCAGCTACCTCTCCAGAGTATCTGTCAGGCCTTGCAGATATAGTAAAAAAAGAACCCGGTATAGATGAGGTAGTTTTCCAGAAAGATGTTGTTGATACATTAGTATCTTGGACTTCAACGGTTAGAAAGATTGGTATAGTCTTTATATTTTTCCTTTTTATATCCACATTTTTTATACTCTTTACCAGCATAGGCATGAAGATAGCGCTGAAAAAAGAAGAAATAGAGATACTGAAACTTGTTGGGGCAACTCCCTGGTACATCAGAAAACCTTTCATTTATGAAGGCGTAACTTACGGACTTATGGGTGCCACGGGCGCATGGGTGATAGTTTCTGTCATAATGCTTTATTTATCTCCTTTTATTACCTCATTTTTGAAAGGCATCCCAGCCCTGCCGCTTTTGGAAATGTCAGGATTTACCCTGCAAATATGGCCGTTTTCTGGGGCAATCTTTCTTCTTCTTTGGGTGGTACTGCTTTTGTCAGGTCTTATTATCGGACTTTTTAGCAGTTTGGTAGCAGTGTCCAGATATTTGAGATATTAATCAAGATTGGATATCGCGCAGTAATAATGTGATACACCTCCTTATGTATGAGGAAATTCTGGTTACCAATACTTCTTTGCATTCCCCTTTTTCTTTTCCTGAATGTTAAAAGCTTAAAAGCTTCATCATGTCCGCAAACAGATCCTTGTTCAATAAGGACTGATCCAAATGAAAGAGTATCCTGTTATACGGATGTGGTTAATGCCTGTGCGAGTCAAAGGGAGAGTATGGCATCGCAAATAGTTTACCTGACAACGAGAATTGAATTAACCAATGCCAAAATTGCCGCAACACAAGACAATATCAATCAGTTGGAACAGCAGATAGCTGACTTAGACAGTAAAATTAGCCAATTAGAGAATTCGTTGACTACTATATCATCCATGTTTATTGATCGGGTGGTGGCAACATATAAATACGGTGGCTTTTCTTTCTTCAATCTGCTTTTGGAAAGTAACCAATTTTCAGATTTCTTCAATAGGTATAAATATGTCCAGATAGTTCAAGCCCATGACAGGAGGCTTCTTTTTCAGTTGCAAAACAGCAAGATAAACTATCAGGACCAAAAGCAGCTGCGGGAAGAAAAAAAAGTGGAATTGAACCGGGCTCAAACCACATTGCAGGCAGAACAGGCGACATTAGCAGTACAGAAAAAAGAAAAGGAACTTTTTCTGGAGACAACCCAAAACAACGAAAATATCTATAGAAGCGAACTTGAAGCTGCACAAAAGGAGGCTGAGAGCATCCAGCAGGCTGCCTCTATATTGTCCCAAGCTGGTGTACCCAGATATGTTTCCAAAGGAGATGTGATAGGTATAATGGGTAATACCGGTTTTTCTACGGGTCCGCATCTTCACTTTGCCGTATATAATCTGAACGAGGCAGATTTGAATAAATTCAATTTTGAGAGCGGGTACGAAAACCCCTTGAACGATCTTGTTACCAGACCGCTTATATTTGAGCCAAATTCATGTGATGATGTGTCGGCAACTGGCAGAATTGTAAAGCCTATAGGCAGCGGGTCATGGGATTGGCCTCTTAGTGACCCAATCATATCCCAATGTTTCGGACATACACCCTATTCATGGAGATACCAATCGGGTATCCATAGCGGAGTGGATATGTATGATGATTCAGATACGCTCATAAGGGCAGTGGATTCGGGCGACGCATATTATTATCACGGTGGCCAGACTGCCGGAAATGGAGTATTTATATTCCATCCCAATGGAAAAATGACATTATACTGGCATCTAGCCAATTGATAGATGGTGGCAGCATGTTTATTTTCAGGGCAATAATTTCTTTACTGTTTGTTTTTTCTGCCTGTCTTTTTTTGACGGGATCCCAAGTAATTTCTGCTAACATCATTATAGATAACTACGGCGATTCGGAAATTGAAGGGTATGAAGATGAATATGAAGTAGGTGTCAGAATAGATATTAATTCTGCAGATGGTACCAAGTACTACTTAAGAGGCGTATTTTTCGAGCCGGATACTAGCCGGTACTGCGGTTACACTTGGAATGGTTCAGACTGGTATAATGGTCCATATACATCAGGGGAGGGTTGGACAAAACTAATGGCTGTCACCATGTCGTCTTCATCAGCCTCAGTCAATCTGAAAGCCAAACTTGACTCGGATGACTCCCGCTGTCAAAGGAATGGTGTCTACAATTTTAAGATCCAGCGGTATACCCAATCTGGTTCCTCCAGTTTTGACAATCAGAATATGCTCTCTGTAAATGTTAAAATTCCTCCTACAGCCGTGCCGCCAAGTATTACCCCAATCAACGACAAACCTTCAGTTACAAAGTCTATCCCTCGGCCAACAGACACTCCTTTGCCAAAGGCCACAGAAAAATCTATTTTTCCCACTGCGGAAATGTTCAATGATGATGGGGAAGTCTTATCCTTAGAAAATGAGGCCGCTGCTGAAACGGGTGATTCCACCAGTGTCGTGTCGACATTATCTTCAGGTTTTGTTTCTACCAAAAGTGGGAAAGAGGTTTCAGTAAGTGGAAAGATGGAGAAAATAGGTGATCTAAAGGCTGATATAAATTTCCCCGCAATATTTCTGGCCTTAGGCGGACTTTTTATGGGAAGCGCGGCGTTTGTAAGTCTGAAAAAAATTAAAAAACCGCAAGTGGAATAGTCAAATCATTTTCCTCAGGAATTTCTTAAAAGGCATATAGCCATAAGACTTCCAGGCCCTCTGGCCGACTGGATTTTTTTCCTCGACATAAAGCTCAACATACCGGACATTTTTTTCCTTAAACCATGCGTTTGCCATCTTTTCCAGGGATTTGCCTACGCCTTTTTTCCTATATGCTGGGTTGATGATAAGGTATGAGATGTGGCCAACACTTTTGGTTTTAAACCAGGGATACAAAGCCTTCATAAAACCTGAGATGAAACCGGAAATGATCGGTTGTCCGCCATTTTCTTCCTCCGATACAAATATAAATTGGTAAGGGGTACCAAGTTGCTGGTGTACCCATCGCGCAAACTGGGTGTCAAAGTCAGGTTCCAGTTGGTAATATTCAAAGTCAAAACCGGTGTGCAATTCCAAGAGTTGTCGGCCAAGTTTGACGATATTGGGAGTGTCAGCAATAGTTGCGTGGCGTATACGCATGAATTATATTATACACTGATCATACTTGTTGATTCTGACAGGAAAAGATACTCGTAGTGCAAATTTCTAAGCTCGTGAGGATGGGAAATCTTATTGATGCGTTTACTTCACATCTTCTGGTATCATAAAATATCACCCTTTTCGTAAAAAATGCTTTTTTTGCATACAAATTGAATTTATGAACATTCAGACAAATAGGGAAGAGAAGACAAGAAAACTGGCGGCAGAATTTGCCGCCACGCTTTCCGGTGGAGAAGTGGTCTGTCTTTATGGCGATTTGGGCGCGGGTAAAACTGTTTTTGCCTCAAGCGTGATCAATTATTTTCTTCCCGGAAAACGCGTCCTCTCCCCTACCTTCATCATTGTGCGACATTATTATCCACAAAAAAGTCAAATAAAAGAGATATTGCATATAGACTTATATAGGATAAACAATGAATCTGAGATAAAAGGATTGGGTTTGCCGGATATGTTGAAAAATAAAGATAAAGTCTATATCATCGAATGGGCCGGCAGGCTGGGAGGGTTTTTGCCCCAGAAAAGGATAGATATTCATATAGAGACGAAGGATAATAAAAGATTTTTTGAAATAAGCGGATGGAAGAAATAAAAAAAGCAATAAAAATACTCAAGCAGGGCGGGATAGTAATATATCCAACAGATACGGCGTATGGTATAGGTTGCAGGATAGATCTTCCTGACTCTGTTTCAAGACTGTTTAAGCTGCGGGAGCGTCCGCTGACACAAGCAACACCGGTTCTTGTTAATAGCGTTAGGATGGCTCAAGACTACCTGCTCTACCCCATCTCGGATATTGTGCGACATATGATAAATGATTATTGGCCGGGTGCGCTCACTATAGTCTTGCCCGGGAAAACTGACCGCATTCCCCCGTCAGTGCGGGGCAACGGGGAAAATATAGGTCTGAGAATACCGGATCATAAAATAGCTCTGAAATTAATTTCCGGAGCGGGAGTACCGGTTTTGGGTCCTTCCGCCAATTTTCACGGACAGCCTACTCCCTATCGTTTTGAGGATATTGATAGTTTATTGATTAGAAAGGTTGATTATGTGATAAATGGCAAATGCAGTGGGGGTAATGTTTCTACTGTTGTTGACTGTTCAGGCGAAAAATGGAAAATTATAAGGCAGGGCGCGGTAGACGTACGTTACAGGTATGCCGACATATTTGAAAAAAGTTAGTCATGCTAAAAAATATTCTTTATATTGATACCAGCGACAATAAAAAAACTGCAGTCAGCCTTGTGACCGGCGGAAAGAAATTTCAGATATCACAGGAAACGAAAGACTTTTGGGTATCGCAATCACTTCTTCCTCTTTTACGAAATATTCTTCAACAGCATAAACTTAAGCCAATGGATATAGACGCAATTGAAGTGGTACGCGGGCCCGGGTCCTTCACGGGACTGCGTGTGGGGGTCGCGGTAGCAAACGCTCTGGGCAAATTGTTGGTTATACCGGTCAATGGGGGTAAAGATTCTCAAGTAGAGCCGGTTTACGAGTGACAATCAGGTCCTAATTTCCTATCAGTTTGACAAGAGTTTTGTGAGGTAGTACGCTTTAGAAAGCATGAGGAAACTGCCCATATTCCTTTTTGCCTTTTTATCCTGTTTATTGGTTTTCCTTTTTTTTCCGGCAAAACTGACCGCTTTGGAATTACCATCTCCTCCCAACTTGCACGAACAGACTGATTCGGTAATCATCAAATACAAGAGGAATTTATCTTCAGATGAGAGACTTTCCGTCCACCGGCTTATTAGAGTCCAAAGAATAAAAGGAGATATAGCCAAGCTTGACGCCGAAGTGGTCAGGTTATCCTCCGGCCAGACGCCGGAAAAAGCAGTTGGATTATTGGGTAAAGATCCCAGAGTCGCTTATGCAGAGCCGGACTACAAGGTATATACAGCTGAGGAAACCAATGATCCGGGGATTTTGCAGGGATTACAGTGGGGGATGTATAAAATAAATGCTGCCGGAAGGGGTAGAAGCGCCTGGAGTCTGGTTAAAAGTAGTCCTTCAGTGGGAATTGCCATAGTGGATACGGGTATCGACCAAAGCAATGAAGACTTGAAGGGAAAGATTGTCGCCAATCACAATTGCACTGATAGTCCTACAGTGGATGACCTTTTCGGACATGGAACGCATGTGGCAGGAATCGCTGCTTCCGAAACAAACAATGGCGTGGGTGTGGCGGGAGTTGGTTACAATGCCTCTCTTATAAACGCCAAAGCTCTAGGAGATGACGGTTCAGGATATTATTCGTGGTTGGCAAATTGTATCATCTGGTCTGCCGATAACGGAGCCAGCGTGATAAACATGAGCCTGGGCGGGCCTTATCCATCACAGACTCTTGAGAATGCGGTAAATTATGCCTGGAATAAAGGTGTGGTGGTAGTGGCTGCAGCAGGAAACAACAATTCACCCTATCCTTTCTATCCGGCCTATTATTCCCATGTGATTGCGGTAGCAGCTACTGATATTAATGATTCCCGTGCTTCATTTTCCAACTTTGGCCGCTGGGTGGCAGTTGCCGCACCCGGCGTATCTGTCTACTCGACTCTTCCGGACCATCCAAATGCCATCGGGATGGAAAATTACGGTTATCTTTCCGGTACTTCCATGGCTTCTCCTCACGTGGCCGGTCTAGCCGGTCTTCTTTTTGGTATAAACGGGATGACAAATACAGCGGCGGTAAACGATATTGAAAGCGGGGCCGACTACATACCCGGCACGGGATTTTACTGGCAGTACGGCAGGATAGATGCTTTATCCAGCATAGAAAAAGCATTGGACAACCAGATTGTTGTACCTACCGCTACACCGATTCCTACAGCTACCTCGACTCCTTCTCCGTCACCTACACCGACATTGACTCCGACTCCCAGACCGACTGCAACACTTACTCCGACACCGAATTTCAATCCTCCATCAGTATCAACACCGACACCTACTCCGTATAATCCATTTGCGCGCTGGTGCGTAAGATTCCCTAACTTTTGCAAGGGAAGATTCTAAAGCGGGGGTCCGATTGTTTGTTTTATATCGTTGCGGACAAATATACCCGCATATATATCCTGGTAGACTATTTTCCAGCGCCCTTCATCTACAAGTTTGAGCATCTGTTTGTATATGGGTTTGGTCGGCGGGATATAGATTTCGTCATATTCGGAAGCGTCGACATTTGCCATATTCTGCTCGAGAGGGTAATAATGTGCAAAAGCACTATAGCCGTGGTCATCTTTCCAGAAAGGCATGCGTCCGTCCATTGACGGTTTTATATCGGGGTAATTCCAGATGAGCCAGCCTCCCCAGTTGTAAAAAGTCAGCATTTTGCCGGCAGGTTTGTGTTCCACAAGATATTGGGCTGATTTGGGTGAACAGAATATATATATCTTGCAGTAAAAATCCCAAGACATGGACCTTAGGAGTGCTGACTGGTTGTGTATAAATATGGAATAAAAGTAATAAGCAGCCAAAAGGAACGTAGCAAAGATTGCCGATATTTTTTTGTTTGGCGGTTCTATGGCTTTGACAAATACAGCGACAACAGGGATGGAAACAAGAAACATCGGCCAGGTATATCTCCTCATCCAAAAGGAAAAAACAAAAAGAAGGAGCATGAGGCTTATATACGGAAAGAGTCTTTTTAGCTGTTTCTTTTTGGCAATTATAATAAGGCTTAGGGCAAGGAGTATTCCCCAATAGACCAGTCGCCACCAGAGGGTGCTGCCGGTATCAAAAGGCGTCCACTCGACAATATATTTCTGCAGAGGATTGTCAAAGTGGTGCATCGCTTCCTGGTAGACGCGCCATGTAAAAGGATTTATAAATGTAGCGGCAAAAGAAAGCAGGAATGATGTGGTAAGTATCCGCCATTCTCTGAAATCGGTTTCCAGCTTTTTGATATATTTGTCATAAAGAAGCCTCAATGTGTATATCCCTATCCAGCCGGCAAAAACTCCCAGCCCCAGTATGAATTCCCCATGAAGATTACTCCAGACAAGAAACATTGGTACTACCCCAAAAAGCCATTTGTATTTTTTTTCTTCAAATTTGGAGATGAAAAAATATACAAGTCCAATAAATCCCAGAGTCATCAGCTGCGAGCGGAAAGAGATAATTGTCAGGGGTTCTTCAAGGTATAAAAGGATAGGGAAAAGTACTGCCTGTTGCCAAAAGTTGAGTTTTGCCGCCTTGGAGAAAAAATACATAGTTGCTACTACCACCAGAGCCCCCAGTACAGAGAGGCCGAAAAAGCCGAAATGGTGGTATGTAAAGTAAGTGATGATATCAGTCCCCCATGAGTGGTTGACCCAGTCGTAATTTACCATTTCTGAGGAAAAGAGGTTTCTGGTGAGGATGGCATGGTGCCGGAAAAAATACTCGCCGTATCGCAAGTGCCAGCCCAGGTCCGAATCGGCCGGATTAAAAAGTGATCCTACGAAGACAACTGCAAGAGGGAATAATCGGACAAAATATACGCTAAAAAGCTGTTTGATCCAGTCTTTCATATCAATATGAGTAATAGAGTATATACCCTTCTTACTGTATTTTGAAACTTTTTCGCAAGAAAAATGTTACTAAATCAGTCTAGAAGGGTACATGCTGATTGCAATTTCAAGTGCAAGAAGTATAACACAACTTTTCAATAAAATCGGATACAGCGCTCCATTTTGTGCCTTTGTGAACGTCCGTAGAAGATCATACGGAACAAAATATAAATAAAAAGAACACACTATATCGGTTCTGAAAATTGATATACTTTTTCATATTTTTCTCTATTATTTCACAGTTGACATTCATTTTTTTTACATTATGATGGGGAACGGTTTAATACTTGCCGACCGCCAGCGGAGGTAAATTTTTTATTTTATACGATGGCTCTGCCCGCCTCCGGTTCCACAACTAAATATAGAATTATCAATGGTGAAAG
Organism: uncultured Gammaproteobacteria bacterium; assembly: GCA_964520615.1. Lineage (GTDB taxonomy): Bacteria > Patescibacteriota > Microgenomatia > 2-02-FULL-39-11 > 2-02-FULL-39-11 > JAMCUI01. The sequence continues at coordinate 164,128 of CAZFNL010000137.1, read as the reverse complement.
CCGCTCCTTATGGAGTGGTATTTTTTTGCGGGAAGGAGGTGAGAAATAAATGAAAAGGATACTTACAAGTGTCCTGTCTATCGGGGCGGTCAGTCTTTTTATCGGTGCAGCAACCTTTGCTACGTTTACAGCATCAGCAACAAATTCTGGAAACGTATTTACAACAGGAAATCTAGTTCTATCAACAAGTAATTCATCCGGTTTTATCTCAGCGTCAAATATGAAGCCGGGAGACACCGTGAACGCTACATTAAACGTCATTAACGGCGGGTCATTAAATATGACATATAACGGGACGGCGGCCGGAACTAATCCCACACTGGATCCATATCTTGAGGTTAGTGTTTATGATACATCAAATAGCACAATAATAGCTGGACCTACCGGTGTAAATTCATTGGTAATACCGAATAGGAATGTGAATCATGGGTTACAGGATCAATTGACTTTCCATGTTCAGTTACTGGACGCAGGCAATACGGTACAGAATCAAACATCAAACGTAACATTTAACTTTAGCGGTAGTCAGTTGTAAGCGGACGATGGTGGGGGATAGACGATTGGTACGAGGTCTATCCCCTACCAGGGATAAATTAAAAAATAAATTATGAAATATATCATTGACTATATAAAGGATGTCTTTTTCGGGACGATGATGGTCCTTCTGGTTTTTTTTACATTCATCACTTTCGCGCAAAGGATACCCATATTGGGGCTTTCATCTTTTGTGGTCCTTTCAGGCAGCATGAGTCCGGTATTTGAAGCGGGCGATATAGTGATGGTGGCAAAAACGCCTGTATCTTCTCTTAAAGTAAACGATATTATTGCTTTTGACGATCCCAATATTCCGGGCAGGATAATAACGCATAGAATTGCGTCTTTTGAAAAAAAAGGAAATCAAGAGTTTTTCCGGACGAAGGGGGATGCCAACACGGCCGCCGACACATGGGAAGTGCCGGCTGCGGCAGTTAAAGGCAGGATGATAAATGTCATCCCCGGTATAGGTTATCTTGTGGCATTTATAAAGACATTGCAGGGATTTGCGCTTTTCATATTGCTGCCCGGGGGAGTTCTGATACTTTCAGAACTTTATTCACTGACTCGCTATATCAGGAGTCTGGAGGAAAGAGTAAAAAATGATAAAGTTTTCGCCTAAGATATTTTTTCTGACAATCATGCTGGGGTTGGTTTTGGATATGCTTGTGGGTGTGTCATACGCGCAGTTTACCGCTCATACGCAAGTCACGGGAAACGTGTTTACCACAGGCACTTGGACGGCAAATCTCACTACAAGCGTCCGGACGCTGGCTGCCGGAAATCTTTCAGTACCGGCTGCAACATCCGCGCCGACGCCAACACCAAATGTAGTAAGCGAGAGTAATGCCGCTACAGTATCAGCAGGACTTTTGCCGGATACTACAGGTGAAAGTACGGGCAGCGGGAACCAATAATAAAAGCGGGAAAAGAAGCTGAAAAGAGAAACCATGAATAAAATAAAAATAATAAGAAGGATAATCACACTTTTTTTGGCAATTATACTTTTGGGTATAGCTATAAATGCCTACCAGACCAGCCGTGATACGATGAGTATAGTGCGCGCTTTTGGCCCGCTGAAAGTGACATTCCCTTCCACCCCGATGTTTTCCGAGACCAACTGGTTGCCGGGTAAAACAGTGACAAAAAGTATTGAGGTGGAAAATACTGACCTTTACACAAGGACTGTGGGGATAGAGGCTTACAATTTTTCCGATTCCGGCACCCCGGAATTGTCGCAGGCGCTTTTTATTATCATATCCGAAAACGGCACAGTCCTTTACGGACAAGGCAGTGAGACGGGGATAAAAACCCTTTCGGATTTCTATAATGGCGGTCCAGTCTGGCTGTCCAAGGTAGCCAAAAGGTCAAAGACAACATATGTTTTTACGGTTAGCATGGATCCCGCCGCCGGCAACCAGTACCAGGATAAAAGCACAATTTTTGACATTGTTGCGGGAGTGGATTCTGCCGACCGGGCATTTCCGACATTTGCGCCTTTGCCGACACTCAAACCTTTGCCTACATTAAATACAGTCTTGCCGACATTACGAACTTTGCCGACACTAAGACCGCTGCCGACTCTCCGGCCTCTGCCCACTCTCCGTTCCCTGAGGTAACCCCTTTTTTCATAGGATTTGGCCATCTATTGTAATAATTGTCACGTTTGCTTTTACGTATGATAAGTTACTGATATTTATTTTTGTTTCATGTATTGTAGGGAATTACTGTCCTTAAAATTGATTATTAGAAAAAATGCTGCCCAAGATAAAAATAGGTTATTTTTTACTCGGAGCCTTTCTAGGATTGCTTACACTTTTTAGTCAGGTAATGACTGTAAATGCCCAGTATTTACCATCCGGTTCTGTTTCCTTATTTTCTCCGGCAACTAATTATTTTGATACAATCAGGCTCTATCCTTTTCCTACATTCGCGCCATTGCCGACTCTTCGGGCGCTACCTACACTTCGTCCTTTGCCGGCGCTAGGACCGCTCCCGCGGCTTCCAGGAGACGTTCCTGCGCCGACTTTGACTCCAACAAACATTCCCGAACCTACAGTTGCACCATCTCCAACAGGAAATCCCGAACCCACAGTTACACCATCAGTTACTCCCACAACGACAGCGACTCCTTCTTCTACTCCAACTCCGACACTCTCGATGACTCCGTCTCCGACTCCTACATCTACAGTGACGATGGAGGCCCAACCGGGAGATGTAGTCATAAATGAGGTGATGTGGGGAGGCAGCAGTAAAAGCACTGCAGATGAGTGGATAGAGCTGAGAAATACCACCACACATAGTATAGATTTGACCGGATGGACAGTGGAAAATTTGGGTAACGCCACAACGCTTAATGCGGTTTTGCCCGAAAGTACCATATTAGGGAAAGGATATTTTCTTATCTCTCATTACAATAAAGATAATTCTGTACTGGATATTGATCCAGACTTTATTTTTCCGTCTATGAATCTTTCCAATGGCGGGGAACAGTTGGTGCTTAGAGATTATAAGGATACGGTGATAGATGTGGCAAATGATACCGGAGGTTGGTTTGAAGGTAGTTCTATCGACCCCAAAAGCTCCATGGTGAGGGCTGATCCACCAGGTGACGGGATACTTGCCGAAAACTGGTTTACATCAACCGGTTCAGCAAATCTTGACTCCGGAGCAATTGAGCTGGCTACTCCCAAATCTGCGAATTATTAAACCACTTTAATCTTTGTCTTGAACTGAAGGGAAAATTCTGCAAAAATGGTAATTAATGCTGAAAAAATTCAGACGCATCGTTCATCATTATTTTCTCCCTCATGAGAGCAATAACTTCCGGGCGCGGCTCCTCCATCACAGGGTAATAGTCTATTACATCATGCTCCTTATCGTATTTCAGATGATTATCGGTTTGTACAAAGGAAGCGGAGGTAATGTCCTGGGGTATGCAACAGATATAAATATCGACAGGGTACTCTACTATGTCAATCAGGAGCGCACCAGTAGGGGGCTTTCATCCCTGAAACTGAATTCCGAGTTGGACGCGGCCGCAACACAAAAAGCAACAGATATGTTTGACAAAAATTATTGGGCCCATATTTCCCCTACGGGGACAACTCCTTGGACTTTTATTACAGCCTCAGGCTACCATTATGTCTATGCAGGTGAAAACTTGGCCAAGGATTTTAATACCTCCAAGGAAGTGGTGGATGCATGGATGAATTCTCCCTCACACAGGGAAAATATTCTAAAGCCCGAATATACTGATATCGGTATTGCCGTCATGAACGGCAGGCTTACAGGTGAGGATACTACTCTCGTGGTTGAGGAGTTTGGATCCCAATCCCAGCCACAGACAAATAATATTGCTTCAAATAATCCTTTGCCTGAACCGACAGCTACTCCAACAATCCTACCTGTAGTCTCAACACAAACCAAGGCGGAGAATCCACCGCCAGCAAGCGTGGTCAGCAACAAACCTCTGATCCTTTCTGCCTCTGTCTCCAAATCAGTATCACTAGTACTGGCAGAGGTTCTTCTGATCGTGCTTTTCCTGGACAGCCTTTATATGTGGAAATTTAAGCCAGCCAGGATTTCAGGCCATAGTCTCGCTCACATAATATTTCTGGCAGCTCTTATTGGGGCGATGGGTGCTACCGGTATTGGGGTAATATTGTAATTTTTTGATAAGTCTGTTTATTTATGCAGTTGGCAATATTTAGGCGCTTCGTGTATCGGAGTTACGTTATAATTTAGTGGAGTATTCTTATGAAAAGCACAAACGCACATGTCCATGTGATGCACTATATGATTTTAATTTTTATTCTGGCCATAGGCCTTTTGACTTTTTCCTTTTTTGCCGGATATCCGGATCGCCAGTTTTTGGTCGCGATAGGCACAAGTATTGCTTACTTTATATGGGGGGTCATACATCACCAGGCTGAAGATGACCTGCATCCCAAAATTGTGGTAGAATATCTACTCATCTCGCTTTTGGCAGTAATATTATTGAGAGGTGCGATTTATCATTAAAAGCGTGTAAAGTACCAATTATGAAAGGCGTCATACTCGCAGGCGGATTAGGAACAAGGCTTTATCCTCTGACATTTGCCACCAACAAACATCTTTTGCCGGTCTATAACCAGCCGATGGTTTTTTATCCCATAAGGACTTTGGTTGAAGCGGGTATTTCCGAAATAATCCTTGTCACAAGCGGTCCGCACTCAGGTGACTTTATAAGTGTCCTGAAAAACGGGAAAGAGTTAGGGGTCAAGCATTTGGAATATGCTTACCAGGAAAGGCCGGATGGGGGAATAGCCGACGCTTTACTTCTGGCTGAGGACTTTTCTGACAACGGTAATATTACCGTGATTCTTGGCGACAATACGACTGATGCTAATATCAAGAAAGATGTGGACTCATTTAAGGAAGGTGCCCTTATCTTTCTTAAGAAAGTCGGGGATAAAAAGGAACTGGGACGTTTTGGAGTCCCCGTCTTTGATACCAAAGACCCAAGTAAAATAGCGGCAATCGAGGAAAAACCTAAAGAGCCAAAAAGTAATTACGTCGTCCCTGGAGTCTATATATATGATAATAATGTATTTGATTATATTAGGGATTGTGAACCGTCATGGAGAAATGAACTTGAGATTTCAGACGTAAATAACCAGTATATAAAACGGTCGACTTTAAGATGGGCGAAGCTGGACGGTTTTTGGTCGGATACAGGAACTTTTGATACTTTATACCAGGCAAATAAATATTGGGCCGAGAAAGGGAGAGCAAATGAAAAATAAAAAAATGATTGAAGGGATAATAATAAAAAAACTTGTCAGACATCATGACGCGCGGGGTTATTTTGAAGAACTGATACGGGTGACTGACGATATGTTTGCCGAGGGGTTCGGTCAGTTGTCCCACTCCTATATGCACAAAGGGGTAGTGAAAGCCTGGCATATACATAAAACCCAGGTTGACTGGTGGTACGTGGCAAAAGGAACTTTACATGTCGGCCTTTATGATAAGAGGAAAGGATCTCCGACATTTGGAGTATTAAATGAATTCATACTTGGCGAAAAAGGGGAAAATGTTGTCCTAAAGATACCGCCAGGAGTAGCCCATGGATGCAAGGTAATTTCCCCTGACTCAGAACTTTTTTATGTCACATCGGGAACGTACAGTATTGATGAGGAGGGAAGGATACCGGAGGACGACAGAATAATTGGCTTTGACTGGAAAAAGATTTAAGCTCTCACTTTTATAAAATCAGCATGAATAATTTATGACTATTTTGGTTACTGGTGGATCCGGTTTTATAGGAAGCAACTTTATACTTTATTGGATGAAGAAATACCCGGCTGATGAGATCATAAACCTTGATAAGTTGACTTATGCCGGAAACCAGGAAAACCTCAAGAGTGTCGAAAATGAGAAGAATTACAAATTTGTAAAAGGGGATATTTGCAATAGGGAACTGGTTGATAAATTGATGAGTGATACGGATATTGTCTGCCATTTTGCCGCAGAAAGCCATGTAGACCGGTCGATAAAAAAACCTTCGGCTTTTATAGAGACAAATATTATCGGTACCCATGTACTTTTGGAGTCGGCCCTGAGAAATAAAGTCAAAAAATTCCACCATATTTCAACAGACGAAGTTTTCGGTTCGCTGGAACTCGATGATAAAAGTAAATTTAGTGAAGAGACTGCCTATAATCCCAGAAGTCCCTATGCAGCCAGCAAAGCCGCTTCAGACCATCTGGTACGGGCATATTTCCATACATATGGTTTGCCTATCACCATCACCAATTGCTCCAATAATTTCGGCCCTTACCAGTATCCCGAGAAGCTTATTCCCCTTGCAGTGACAAACATTCTTGAAGGAAAGAAGGTTCCTGTATACGGGGATGGGCAAAATATTCGTGATTGGTTGTATGTAGAAGATCATTGCAAAGCTATTGATTTGGTATTGCATGATGGCCAAATTGGAGAGACTTACTGCGTGGGAGGTCTGACTTGCGATATATCAAACCTGGGAATTATCAAGAAAATTCTCAGGATATTGGGTAAAGACGAAAGTTTTATCACTTTTGTGAAAGACCGTCCTGGGCATGACAGGAAATATGCCGTGGGCTGGTCTAAGATTAAAGACGAACTAGGTTGGGTGCCTGCTACTGATTTTGATACCCTTTTGGAGAAAACTGTCAACTGGTACCAAAAAAATGAAGACTGGTGGAAAAGATTGAAGTCCGAGATATTTCAGAAATATTACAGAGAGCAATACAGCGATATATAAAACTTATGAGAATTCCTATTTTGGGTACCGGGCTGTCGGGACTCGTAGGGACGCGAGTTGTGGAGCTTTTGGAAGATAAATACGATTTTACCGATTTGAGTTTCAAGACAGGAGTGGATATTACCGATTACGACCAAGTTTTTAATGTCTGTGAAGGCTCGGCAGCAAAAACTATACTTCACATGGCTGCAAAAACAGATGTAGACGGGTGTGAAGATGACAAGATACTCGGGGAAGACGGTCCCGCGTACATGGTAAATGTGGAAGGGACAAAAAACATTGTCAATGCCGCCAAAAAATTAAACCTTAGGGTACTTTACATATCAACTGATTTTGTTTTTGACGGAACAAAAGATTTTTACACAGAAGAAGATGAACCTAATCCCGTCAACTGGTACGGATATACCAAACATGAAGGGGAGACGACTGTGCTTGGCGCAAGTATATCCCATGCGGTAGTCAGGCTGTCTTATCCATATAGGTCTTCTTTTGATGAAAGAACTGATTTTGTCCGCCGGATTATGGAAAAGATGGCAAAGTGCGAAAAACTTCTTTCTCTTACTGATCATATTTTCACACCCACTTTTATCGATGATATTGCCGGAGCGCTAGATATGCTCATAGAAAGGGAATTTCAGGGTATTTTTCATGTAGTGGGCAGCCAAAACCTTTCTCCTTATGAGGCTACTGGTATGATTGCGAAAACTTTCAATTTGAACGGAAAATACGAAAAGGTAACGCGTCATAAATATTTTGCAGGTAGGGCATTTCGCCCTTGTCGGCTGGCTTTGAAAAATGATAAAATAACCAAATTGGGTGCTAAAATGCGCACATTTTGCGAAGGTTTGATGGAAGTAAAAAGGCAATTAGCATTACTGTAAGCAAAACAGTCTCTTCTTTTTACAGAAATGACAACTTTCGCTCATAATTGACCTTATGTCAGAGAAACCTCTGAAAAATCAAAAGATGGTATCTCTTTAGATAAACCTAGAGAAATATGAGAATAGCAGTAATTGGACATGGTTACGTAGGGCTAGTTTCAGCGGCGGTTTTTGCCGATCTGGGCAATAATGTATGGGTAGTAGGTCGGACAAAAGAAAAAATTGAGAAGCTGAAAAAGGGTGTTATGCCCTTTTTTGAGCCGGGGCTTGCTGAGATGGTCAAGCGCAATATTGTCGCAGGCAGACTCCATTTTACCCTAGAATATAAGGAAGCAGTTCCATCCTCAAAGATAGTATTTATTTGTGTCGGTACACCACCCAAGACAAACGGTGAGGCGGATCTCTCAAGCGTCTTTGCAGCTTCCCGTGAAATTGCCAAAAGCCTAAGCGGTTATACTGTGGTTGCCACTAAAAGCACAGTGCCTGTGGGAACCAACAGAGAGGTAACCAAAATTTTGAAAAAGTTTGCCCCCAAAAAATCCAGTTATGACATTGCATCGTGTCCTGAATTTTTGCGTGAAGGGACAGCCTTACAGGATACGCTCAACCCGGATAGAATAGTGATTGGTGCAGATAGCCAGAAAGCCAAAGATTTACTTCTGGATCTCCATAAACCGATAGATGGAGAAAGAATTGTGAATTCTATTGAATCCGCAGAGATGATCAAATACGCTTCAAATTCGCTTCTTTCAACTAAAATTTCTTTTGCCAATGCAATGGCCTTTATCTGTGATCATGTAGGGGCGGATGTGGAAGTGGTCTTGACGGGTGTGGGGCTAGACAAAAGGTTGGGAAGGAGTTTCCTTTACCCAGGAGTGGGTTTCGGTGGAAGCTGTTTTCCAAAAGATGTGAAGGCGCTTATTGCCATTTCCCAGAATAAAGGTTATGATTTTGAGCTTCTGAAGGCAGTATATAAAATAAACCAAGAAGCAAAAAAAAGGTTTATTGAAAAAGTGATAAAGACTCTAAAGGGAGTAAAAGGTAAGACTATTGCTGTATTGGGTTTAGCTTTCAAGCCAAATACTGATGATATGAGAGAGGCTCCTTCAATTGACGTCATAAAAAAACTGAAACAGGAGGGCGCCAATATAAAGACGTTTGACCCTGTAGCTATGGATAAAGCCCGTGAAGTGTTGCCAGAAGATGTCACTTATGCTAAAAGCGCTATGGATGCAGTAGCGGGAACTGATGCTGTATTGGTATTGACTGAATGGAATGAGTTTAAGCAGTTAGATCTATCTGCATTGAAATCAGTGATGAGACATTTCTTTCTTTTTGACGGGCGCAATATTTACGACCCTCAGAAGGTTAAAAATCTTGGATTTACTTATAAAGGCGTTGGAAGGGAATAAAAAGGAGGAATTTATGAAAAAATCAGCTAAAAAGGTTGCGCTAATTACTGGCATCACTGGTTTTGCGCGTATATTTGGAGGGCTATATGTCTAAGAAAGGGAATAGAATAGCGTTAATAACAGGAATTACCGGATTTGCAGGCAGCCATTTGGCGGAACTGTTGCTTTCCGAGGGAGTGGAAGTGCATGGAGTGCAACGCTGGAGATCAAAAAGCGACAATATTGACCATATTAAAAATAAGGTCAAATTACATGAAGCAGATCTGCTGGATGCACACTCCCTTTATACGGTAGTTGATGAGATAAAGCCTAACTATATTTTCCATCTTGCCGCTCAGTCTTATGTCCAGTCATCTTGGCAGTCGCCTGCAAACACTTTGGAGGTTAATATTACGGGGACTGTACATCTTTTTGAGGCTGTAAGAAAAAGCCAGCTTGATATACCTATTCAGATTGCCTGTTCATCTGAAGAATACGGACGTGTCTTTGCAAATGAGTTGCCCATAAGAGAGACAAATCCGCTCAGGCCACTATCACCTTATGCCGTATCCAAGCTGGCGATGGACTATTTGGGGTATCAGTATTGGGAAAGCTATAAATTGCGGGTAATACGCACCAGAGGTTTTAACCACACCGGTCCTAGAAGGGGAAATGTTTTTGCCGAGTCAACTTTTGCCAAGCAGATAGCTGAGATAGAAAAGAGTAAGGCGGAGCCGATAGTGTATGTTGGTAATCTTGAAGCAAAAAGGGATTATACCGACGTGAGGGATATGGTTAAGGCTTATTATCTTTCAGTGCAAAAGTGTGATCCTGGAGAAGTCTACAATATAGCCTCAGGAAAAACAATAAAAATAAGAGATGTACTTGATCTTCTTTTATCGATGTCTAAAAAGAAAATCAGAGTTATGCAGGATAAAAGCAGGATGCGGCCGTCAGACGTAGAGGTACTCAAGGGAGACGCACAAAAATTCATGAAGAAAACCGGCTGGAAACCGCAAATCCCTTTTGAAAAGACAATGGAAGATCTTTTGAATTATTGGAGGGCAAGGGTATAAGAATAATTTTATTGAATAGTCGGGAGATAAAAAAAGGAAATTATCAGCAAATGTCAAATAATGAAGAAATCAAACAAATGCATTGTTACAGGTGGAGCGGGATTTATAGGATCAAATTTATGTGACAGGCTCCTGGAGCAAGGATTTGAAGTGTATTGTATTGATAACTTTTTGACCGGAAGCCAGAAGAACATCAGCCACCTCTTCAAAAATACATCTTTTCATTTTATCAAACACGATATCATTTCTCCTTTATCACAAAAAGTCCAAAAAGAACTTGGTGGGACAAAGTGTATATATCATCTTGCTTCTCCCGCCAGCCCGCCCCAGTACCGAAGATATTCTATAGAAACACTTAGAGTCAATTCTGAGGGTACTTTTAACATACTTCAGATAGCCCGTCAAAACGGGTCTAAATTTCTTTTAGCATCCACTTCAGAAGTATACGGTAATCCCCATGTCCACCCACAAAAGGAGACATATTACGGCAATGTAAACACTGTCGGAACACGTTCATGTTATGACGAGGCGAAACGTTTTGCCGAGTCGCTCACTATGGAGTTTTTCAGAAAGTTTAAGTTGCCGATAAGGATAGTGAGAATTTTTAATACTTATGGACCGCGAATGCAACCTGATGATGGCCGCGTTGTCTCAAACTTTATCAACCAGGTCCTATCGGATAAGCCCTTGACGATATATGGAGATGGTTCTCAGACGAGATCTTTTTGCTATGTTAGCGATATGGTTGAAGGACTGCTTATTGCAGGACAGAAAGAAGGATTGGATGGAGAAGTAATAAACATGGGTAATCCTGATGAAAAAACCATAAGAGAAATTGGAGAATATATACTAAAACTTACAAGATCAAAGTCACATCTAATAAATGTGAAAGATAAGGAGATAGACGATCCAGACAGGCGAAAGCCCGACATCACAAAAGCTAAACGACTTCTAAAGTGGCAGCCGCAGGTTCCCCTTTCGGAAGGTTTGGTCAGAACAGTAACCTATTTTAAGAAAGTATGAGAATTGTTCATATAATTCCCACGTACAACGAGAAAGAAAATATCGGCAAAATGATCGATATGATAAACAGCGTTGGGAAAAAATATCCTAAATGGGAAAATATGATACTTGTTGTTGACGATCATTCTCCTGACGGTACAGCAAATGTAGCGAAGAAATATATGGAGAAAAGTAAGAACGTAAGATTGTTATTGAAAAAAAAGGAAGGATTGGGTAAGGCGCTTATCCTTGGATATAAATATGCCATGACGAAATTGGGGGCGGATATCGTCATTCCCAATGACGCCGATTTCCAATGGGATCCTGCTGATTATCCCAAACTGGTCAAAAAAATTGATGAAGGATTTGATGTGGTGGTAGCTTCCCGTCACGTTGCCGGTGGCAAAGTGTTGGGTTGGAATTGGTTTAGGAAATTAAATCATGATGTATCAAATACCCTTCTTGCGTGGTTTGTGGCAGGCGTTCGTGAAGTCAAAGATCACGCTGGTAATTTTAAGGCGATCAGGGTAAAAAAGATTCTTGATAAGGTGGATTTGGATAGGATGAAGAATGCCGGTTTTTCCTTTCAGCTGCAAATACTTTATGAACTGTCAAAAACCGAAGCTAAGTTTTGCGAAGTGCCGGTGGTATTTAAGGAAAGACGGTTTGGAAAGTCAAAAATCGGATTTAACCGTTATTATTTTCGTGATATTGTTGAATATGTCAATAACAGTATTTCTATCAGACTGGAACGTTCGGCCAGTTTTTTCAAATATGTTGTAGTCGGAGGTATAGGATTTCTAATTCAGACATTTGTTTCCAAAATTCTTATATTGTCGTCTTTTAATCCGGGTGTTTCCGTATCAGTAGGAGCAGAAGGTGCAATAATCTCCAATTTCATACTGAATAACTTGTGGACCTTTTCCCATAAGAAAATAAACAACAACCGTATTGTTTCAAAATTCATACAGTTTAATCTTGTCTCAGTCGGTGCTATCCTGATTCAAGGAGTTGTTGTCGGGGTGGGAACTCATTTCTTTGGAGTGGGCAGCTGGTTTGTATTTATGGTGCTTTCAATAGTTTTCCTTGTTATACCTTACAGTTATTTTGCTTACAGCCGTTTTATATGGAAAACCCATATTAAAAGCTAAAACCGGTTTATGGATAAATCAAAAAAATCCGCCAATTGGAAAAAATATATACCACTTTTGCTGCTTTTTGGCATACTCATTTTGGGTGCATTCCTTAGGCTTTACAGGATAAATGAATATATGACATTTCTAGGAGATGAGGGGCGGGATGTGTTGGTGGTCAAAAGGATTATAGTGGATCATAAGTTGACTCTTTTGGGTCCAATCACCAGTGTTGGAGCCATGTATATGGGGCCAATATATTACTATATGATGGTTCCTTTTCTTTTTCTGTGGGGGTTAAACCCAGTCGGTCCGGCTGTCATGGTGGCTCTCTTTAGCGTAGCTACGATTTATCTTTTATTCAGAACAGGCAATGATTTTTTCAATCCGTTTACAGGAGTGGTAGCGTCTTTTCTTTATGCAATATCTCCATTGACGATAACATACGGTAGATCGTCTTGGAATCCCAACGTTGTGCCTTTTTTTGCCCTTCTTATCATTTACGGACTTCTAAAAATTATCATAAGACGAGAAAACCGATGGTTAGTGATTATAGCTTTGTCTTTGGGGATACTTTTGCAGCTTCACTACGTGACATTCATGTTTTTACCAATCATATTAGCGTGTCTCTTTCTTATCAGATTTCGGATCCCGTTGAAATATTATATCTATTCTTTTTTTGGATTTTTACTGACGTATTCCCCATTCGTTCTATTTGAACTGCGGCACAGTTTTGTAAACACCAAAGCTGTCCTTAGGTTTTTGGTAGAGGAGCAACACGTGCATAACGTGCCCTTTATAATTTCTTTTTGGAATACTGTTTCAGATGTATTTGTTAGACTTTTCTGGAGGTTGGTTGTTATTTCCGATGCTGACTTGACTAAAATTTTTATACTTTTTTTAGCAGTTCTAATTTATTTTTACTGGAATAAGGTGAGAATGAAAAAAGAACAAATATCGTCCATTTCGATCTTAGGAATTTGGTTTATTGCGGGAATTATCGCTTTTGGGATATATAGGGGAGTAATATATGATTATTATTTCGGTTCTCTTTTTGCCGCACCGTTTCTTATAACCGGTATTGCATTTTCTATCATATGGCAGCATAGGAATATTGGTAAGATTGCGGTTGTGTTGGTAATTATCGCCTTGTCCTTTTTTAATCTCCAGAAAAATCCGCTTCTTATTCCTCCAAATAATATGCTCAAAAATACTGAAGATGTTTCCAGGTTTGTCTATAAAATGGCAGACGGAAAACCTTATAATTTCGCTCTTATTGCACTGAGGAACTCTGACCAGGCTTACAGATATTTTCTGGAGGTGTGGGGGCGTCCACCGCAGGTAATTGAGACTCCATCGGTTGATCCTGCACGTAAAACCGTTACAGATACACTCATTGTGGTATGTGAAGATAAAGAGTGCAATCCTCTGGGTAATCCTCTTTGGGAGATAGCCGGATTCGGGAGGGCAGAAGTAGTGAAAGAATGGAAAGTTGTTACAGTTAGAGTTTTTTTGTTAAAACATTATCAAGGTTGATCCGACATGCAAGAAGAAATTTTTTTATCAGTCATTATTCCCTGTTATAACGAAGAAAGAAATATTAGGTTGGGTGCGTTGGAAAGCGTCTCACATTTTCTGAGGAAAAGGAATTTTTCATATGAGGTGATATTGGTAGATGACGGTAGTATTGATGATAGTATTTCACTTATAAAGAGTTTTATCAAAGACCATAAAAAATTCAGTTTGTTAAGAAAAAAACACCAAGGTAAAGCAGCAGCTGTTACTGCAGGAGTTTTGCATGCTAAGGGCAAAGTAATTCTATTTTCTGATTTGGATCAGGCAACTCCCATTAGTCAGATAAATAGCCTCTTGCCGTACTTTGAAAAAAAAATTGACATCGTCATCGGTTCCCGCAAAGACAAAAGAAAAGGAGCTCCAATTTTCCGTTTGGCCATGGCAAGGGGATTTGTTTTTTTACGCAATTTTATACTTAATCTGGGAATTTCTGATACCCAATGTGGCTTTAAGGCTTTCAGCCGGAAGGCAGCTTTGGATATTTTTCCTAGGCTGCAAGTTTTTAGCCTAAAACGTCGGGTCAGCGGGTCCACAGTTACTGCAGGTTTTGATGTAGAAGTACTCTATCTGGCAAAGCTTTTGGGATATAAGATTATTGAAGTTCCTGTTGAGTGGCATTACCAGGAAACACGGCACATTAATCCGATAAAGGATTCAATTGAAAGTTTCTTGGATCTTTTAAGAATCAGGTGGAATAGTATAAACGGCACTTACATTGAGAAGAAAGATTATGAACCGAGCTAAATTTTTATTTTTCCTCGCACTTTATATTTCTGTTTTTCTTTTTTTGTCGGTTTATTCATATTCTCAGATAGACTTAAACCTTACGCTTTCCTCAAACCATATCTACCAGTTTTTCCAAAAACAACTGATATATCTGGGTTATTACCAAAGGCCAATATCAGTGGCAGTTTATTGTGTAATATTGGGTAGTCTATATATTTTGTATTCTTTGACATTGTTTTTGATAGGAAAAAAGAAGATAAATTTCCGTCAGATAATAACCATAATTACTTTAGCATGCGTTTTTCTTTTCTTTTCATACCCGGCTTTTTCGTATGATATATTCAATTATATGTTTGACGCCAGAATTATTACACTTTATCATGCCAATCCCTATAGCCACTCAGCACTCAATTATCCCAATGACCTTTGGACCAGATTTATGCATTGGACACACAGGACCTACCCGTACGGACCGATATGGATACTCGTGACATTACCTTTTTCTTTTTTGGGATTTGGAAAGTTTGTTCCGACACTTCTAAATTTCAAGCTGATGTTTTTACTATCATATCTTCTAAACGTATATTTAATTTATAAAATAACCCAAAAGATGACGCCGACAAATATTACCGCATCTGTAGCTTTTTTTGCACTTAACCCACTTGTAATAATTGAGTCAATAGTCAGTCCTCATAACGAGGTGTTGATGCTAACTTTTCTTCTAGCGGCTATTTATCTTTTCTTCCTTAAAAAAAAAGAAATCTCAGGCTTTTTGGCAATTTTCCTCTCTGCAGGCGTAAAATATGCCAC
Organism: uncultured Gammaproteobacteria bacterium; assembly: GCA_964520615.1. Classification (GTDB taxonomy): domain Bacteria; phylum Patescibacteriota; class Microgenomatia; order 2-02-FULL-39-11; family 2-02-FULL-39-11; genus JAMCUI01. Next base: position 148,714 of record CAZFNL010000137.1, on the reverse strand, counting down.
GCTTTTACTGTTGCCGGTTTTTATTCTGCATAAATTTAGGAAAGTAGAACTGGGCAGATGGGGTTTATACACTTTGTACCTTTTAACTTTTTTGGGAATAGGAGCGGAAATAATTTATAGGGAGCCGTACCCATGGTATTTCATACCTCTTGTGGGAATAACAGCTCTTATTCGCAAGAGTTTCAATCTGAAGCTGTTTACGGTTTTTCTAACTTTGGGGGCAATGTTGCGGTATGCTCCTTTTATCTTTGCGGGAGATTATTCAGGTAGTGTACTTCCCATGGAGAATTTACTATTTGTACTACCTGTTTTTACAGTTTTTATACTTGTACTTCTTCGTCAGCTATGTTTCCCAAAACCGTAAAGTCAGTCTGACAAATGTCTTTTTAATGAGTTATAAATGCTATAATGGCTTGAGATTGTTATGGAAGTATTATTGGTTATTGGTATTGCTATTGTGACATTTGTTACAAGAGTGGTAAATCTCTTGAATATACCTATTTTTACCGATGAGGCTATATACATCCGTTGGGCCCAAATCGGGCTGGCAGATCCTGCTCAAAGGTATATAGCACTTACCGACGGCAAACAACCCCTTTTGACATGGTTCATGTATCCCATGTTCAAGCTTTTTCATGACCCACTTTTTGCCGGTAGGTTTGTCTCGGTGCTTTCTGGAGTGGCAGCGGTAGTGGGTATATATCTTGTGGCAAGAAATCTTTTTGGTAAGAAAGCTGCTGTAGCAAGCTCTATATTATATATGATAGCACCTTTTAACCTTCTGTATGATAGGTTGGCGCTTATGGACAGTCTTTTGGCAACTATAGGAATATGGAGTCTTTATCTGGAAATTCTTCTAGTTAAAAAAATCAGACTTGATGTTGCTCTTCTTTTGGGAATGACTGTAGGATTGGGACTTTTGACCAAGTCTTCCGCCCTTTTTTATATTCTGCTTTTGCCTTTCAGCTTAGTCTTATTTGATTTTAAGGCAAAGAAAAAAATAAGAAGGCTTCTTAAATGGGTTGGTCTGAGCCTGATAAGTACCTTTATCGCTGAAGTAATGTATAACTCTTTGAGATTATCTCCGTGGTTTTATCTTATAAAGCAAAAGAATTATTCCTTCATATACACAGTGCCGGAATTTTTTCATGCACCATTTTCTGTATTTCTGCCGAATCTACACGGATTGCTTCAGTTTTTAATTCCTTATATGACTGTTCCTGTTGATGTTGTGCTTATTGTCATTTTTATATTTGCAATTATTAAAAAAGATAATAGATTGGCTCTTTTATACTTTTGGTTTTTAGTGCCTTTTTTGGCACTGGCTGCCTTTGGTAAGGTGCTTTTTCCAAGATTTCTTCTTTTTATGACAATGTCGCTTCTTGTTATAGTTGGTTATACTCTTACCGCTTTTGGTTCTTTTTCGTCGAAAAAAATGAAGGCATTTCTTATTGTGATTCCGATTATAGTGATCTTTCCTTTATATCAATCATTTCTTTTGCTCACAAATCCGGTAAATGCAGCCATACCTGTCACTGACAGGAATCAGTTATTTAACAATTGGCCTTCTGGTTACGGGGTGAATGAGGTAATAACATATCTTAAAGATAAATCATCATATGGTAAAATCGTATTGGGGACCGAAGGTACCTTTGGGCTTTTTCCTGCGGTTTTTCAGATATATCTGGGTAATGACAAAAATATAGATATACACGGTTACTGGCCAGTAGGGAATATTCCATCCGTGCTTTTGGAAAGCGCAAAAAAGTATCCGACATACCTGGTTTTTAAGGAAACCCAGCAAGTACCTTCCAACTGGCCATTAAAACTTATCGGGAAATACAGGAGAGGCAACAGTGATACATTTTTACTTTTTTACCAGGTGTTGGTGCAGCCAGGTATAATAAATAAACGATAAATGAGAAGATTTCTGCCTTTTATTGTCATATTAATAGTCGTACTTTTATATACCAAGCCATATTTCAGAACAGGCTTTTTTGCCACTCAGGACGGTGAATGGTCGATAGTGCGCCTGGCTGAAATGCAACGTGAAATAAAAGACTTGCAGGTTCCGCCTCGCTGGTCAGATTATCTTAACCACGGGTACGGTTACCCTCTTTTTTCATTTACCTACCCAGCACCTTTTTATATAGGAATACTTTTCCGACTGGTGCATATAGGTCTTACTGATTCTATAAAAATTATATTTGTTGCAAGCGTCTTTTTTTCTGCGATTTTTATGTTTCTTCTCGGGAGAGAACTGGCAGGCGATTATGCCGGGTTTCTATCTGCTGTGTTTTATACTGTGGCTCCATTCAGACTGGTTGATTTGTATGTTAGGGGATCTATAGGCGAATCGCTCAGTCTGGCTATTTTTCCGCTTCTATTTTATCTGTCTTTGAAGTATGTATTAAAACCTACTTCGGTAAAAATGGTACTGTGTTCATTTGTTTTGGCGTTTATGATTTTGGCTCATAACATCATGGCTTTGGTTTTTTTTCCATTTTGGATAGTATTTCTTTATGTTTCCGTAATTTCTTATTATGAAGATATAAAACTCTACTCCTGGCGGTATTTTCTTCCTATGATTTTATTGGGATTGGGACTGGCGGCATATTTTTATATACCTGCACTTTTGGAAAAAAATTACCTTATTCTTTCTCAAATAAAGCTTGCTGACGTTTCCCAGAATTTTATCAGATTACCTGACTTTCTTCTTTCGCCTTGGAGTTGGGGAGACAAGCCTTCATTCCAGTTGGGTTGGGCGCATATATTGGCCGGTATTTTGGGTTTTATAAGCCTAATGGTTTCATCTGAGATTGATCGTAAAAAATATATGCCACTTGCGATTTTTATCATTTCTTCAATTGCGGTTTTAATCTTTTTCGCCCATCCCTTTTCGGCTGATTTCTGGAGTGCTCCTCCTCTTTCATGGCTTGATTTTCCCTGGAGGCTTCTGACGCCTTTAGCATTCTTCCTTGCGATGTCGTCAATTTTCCTTTCCACTCATAAGAATACTAGAATAATAGGAGGAATACTGGTAGTTGTTACAGTGATATTCAGTCTGAATTTCGCCCATCCGGATGTATATATCAATAAACCTGATGTTTATTATGCTACCAATGATGCTACTACTACATCCAAAGATGAACTGATGCCTATATGGGTAAAAGAGAAACCGGAAAACCGCTATACTGGACCAAAAGCTATTCTTGCCAAAGCCAAATCTACCTTGTACAACTTGCAGTATAATTCCCATGAAATCTCATTCAGAACCATCACGGAACAGCCCAATACAGTGACGATAAACACTATATATTTTCCCGGATGGAAATTTTATGTTGGGGGAGTTGAAGTGCCCATAGATTACCGGTCAAGTCCCCAAGGGTTAATTACAGTTAATGTTCCTGTCGGTAACAAATTGGTGGAGGGCAAATTTACAGAAACCCCGGTCAGATTCTGGTCTGATATGATATCCCTGTTTAGTTTATCGGCTGCAGCAGTCTTGCTTTTAAGATCTCTTGTCCTTCGATTAATTAAACGCCCTTCTGCCTAATCTTTTTATGAGACGATTTTTTGTGCAAGTCGTCTGCATTGCTGTCATTTTCCTGCTATCATATTTGGTTGTCAGGCCGCTTTTTGTCCGCGGTTTTTTTCCTGTACACGACGATACCCAGCCCTCCCGTGTGTATGAGATGGCCAAAGCTCTGAAAGAAGGACAGTTTCCGGTCCGAATGGTTCAGGATTTGGGATATGGATACGGTTATCCCATTTTCAATTTTTATGCGCCTTTGCCTTATTATGTAGGTGCTGCTTTTAACATCCTCGGAATGGATGCGATATCTGCAACTAAGACGATGTACGCAGTCGGAATCCTTCTGGCTTTAGTATCAATGTATTTTTTAGGCAGAGAAATTGCCGGAAATATGGCCGGTATTGTATCTGCAGTCATTTTTACATATGTTCCTTATCATGCGGTAGATATATATGTCAGGGGAGCAGTGGGAGAGTATTATGCTTTGGCTTTTTTGCCGCTATTCTTTTTGGGTCTCTTTTTAATCCAAAAAAGCGAAAATAAAAAAGAGAATAAAAGGGGTAAAGACAAAAGTTTGGGTCTCCTTTTGGCTTCTGACGGCCTTGCAGGGATTCTTTTGTCACACAATATATTGGGAATGGTCACTCTGTATTTTATTTCTTGCGGGCTTTTGTTTCTCTTTATTTACAGTTTAATAAAAAAGAGGGGTTTCAGCCTGTTATTTTCACTTATTCTTACAGTTGCATTGGGAGTCGGTCTGTCAGCTTTTTTTACCATACCTGCTGTAATTGAAAAAGGATACACCAGGGTGGAAAGCCTTACAATGGGTGGAAGCAATTATTCGTCAAATTTTGTCTATCCAGACCAGCTGTGGAATTCCCCGTGGGGGTATGGCGGTTCATCTCCCGGTAGGGCAGATGGATTATCTTTTAAGATAGGGAAGTACAATCTTTTTTTGGGGTTGTTGTCAGTTGCGGTTTTATTTTTCCTATACTTCCGCAAAAAGCTGTCGGAGGGCATATTTAGATTCATTCTGTTGATATTTGCCATCTTTCCCATATCGGTTTATTTTATGCTGGAGGAGTCATCACTATTTTGGCGGATTCTTCCGGGATTTTCCTTTATACAGTATCCCTGGCGTTTTCTGACATTTGCCGTCTTTAGCCTTTCGGCCGTATCAGCCGTCGTATTTTTGCCTTTGAAAAGGAAATTTGCCATGCCACTTGCTATAATACTTGTTATTCCCGCTGTTTTTCTGAATTATAAGTATTTCCAGCCTAAAGAATATGTCCAGTTTCAGCAGTCTTACTACACAAGTTCTGACAATTTGAGATTTAAGATTTCCAAAATATCAGATGAGTATTTGCCACCGGGAATTTTTATCCCAAAAAGGCAGTCAGAAGTTGTCTACCACAATCTGATATCGGGCAGCAATTTGAATATATTGAGTATTTTGGCGGAGTCGGCCACGCAGAAAAAATATAGTATATATGTCTCACAAAAAGGAAGTTTTACTTCCCAAATAGCCTATTTTCCCGGCTGGCAGGCCAAAATTGACGGAAAAAATGAGGTAATAAGTGTCAAAAACGGACTTATAGATGTTTTTGTTTCTTCCGGGAATCATATATTGGAATTCAATTTCGGCAATACACTTGTGAGAACACTGTCAAATGCCATTTCCATTTTAAGCCTAATTTTGTTAGTATATGTATCATTATTTCGGGACACAAAATTAAGATGGCCAATAAGAAAAAATCAGTAGAGATAGTAATACCGATATTTAACGAGGAAGAAGAGCTTGAAATAAATGTCAGAAAATTGCAGACGTTTCTCAAAAAAAATCTTACTCTTTATGACTGGAAAATTACTATTGCAGACAACGCCTCGACCGACAGAAGTCTTGATATTGCGAAAAAGCTGGCAAAAAAATACAAGAGAGTGGGATATTTCCATCTGGACCAGAAAGGACGCGGCAGGGCGGTAAAAAAGGTATGGCGGCAGAGCCGCGCCGACGTGTCTGTGTATATGGATGTTGACTTGTCAACCGATTTGCGTAATCTTGAGCCGGTTGTGAGATCTTTGTTGGAAGGTTACGATATAGCGATTGGATCAAGACTTCTTTTGCAATCAAAAGTAAAGCGCAGGCCTATAAAGCGGGAAGTACTTTCAAGAGGGTATAATATACTAATAAAGCTTTTCTTTCAGACAAAGTTTTCCGATGCACAATGTGGTTTTAAGGCGGTAACCAGAAAAACAGTGAAAGAACTTATCCCCCATATAGTGGATAATGCCTGGTTTTTTGATAGTGAAATGTTGATTATGGGCGAGAAATTGGGATATAGGATATATGAACAGCCTGTTCTTTGGGTAGATAATCCTGGTTCAACAGTCAGGGTGTTAAAAACAGTGTATGGTGATCTTGAAGGTCTGTGGAGATTGTTTTTGACAAGACCATGGAATAAGTTAAAACATAGGCAGAATTAATAATATGAAAACTAAATTATTGATCACGGGGGGTGCGGGTTTTATCGGTTCAAACCTTTCAGCCAGATTTCTCAAAAAAGGTTTTGATGTTACAATTTTTGATAATTTTGAAAGATTGGGTACACGTGAGAATGCCAAATGGTTGAAATCCGAGTATCCCAATGTGAATATTGTTACCGGGGATATCCGGAAATATAATGATTTGAAAAAAGCGGTAAAAGATAAAGATATCATATTCCATCTTGCGGCACAGGTGGCAGTAACCACCTCAGTTCTTGATCCCCGCACTGATTTTGACATAAATGCACTTGGTACTTTTAATCTTCTGGAAGCTATACGGTCGACAAAGTCTAAACCTCTTATCATTTTTACATCCACCAACAAAGTATATGGTGGGATGGAAGACGTGGTCATAAAGGAAAAAAAGGATACGTATGCATACCGGGATTATCCAGAGGGAATCTCCGAAAAGATGAATCTGGATTTCCACTCGCCTTACGGCTGCTCCAAAGGTGCGGCAGATCAGTACGTACGCGATTACGGCAGGATTTACGGGATTCCGACAGTAGTTTTCCGCCAGTCATGTATATACGGTCCCAGGCAGTTTGGCATAGAGGACCAGGGATGGATAGCCTGGTTTATAATTGCCACGGTTTTGGGGAAGAAAATCACAATTTATGGTGATGGCAAACAGGTAAGAGACGTGCTTTATATTGATGATCTGGTGAGGCTTTTTGAAACAGCCGTAGCCAAAAAGGGTAAAGCCGCCGGGAAGATCTATAATGTGGGCGGGGGGAAGGACAATATACTGTCGGTCTGGAGCCAGTTTGGGCCGATATTAGAAAGACTTTTTGGAAAGACGCTTACGCCTGCATTTGCAGATTGGCGGCCGGGAGACCAGAAAGTATATGTCAGCGATATCAGGTTCGTGGGCCGCGATTTGGGCTGGAGGCCGGAAATAAAAGTGGAGAAGGGTATAGAAAAACTGTATATGTGGGTGACGAAAAACAAAAAATTGTTTGAAATATTCAGATAATAAATAATAAAGATAGGATTTATTATGCTTAAATTTAATAAAATTTTGGTAACGGGTGGAGCTGGGTTTATCGGTTCACATCTTTTAGACGGGCTTATAGGGAAGGGCTATAAAGTCCGTGTTTTGGACAATCTTTACAGGCAAATACACCCGACAGGTAAACTGCCTGAATATTTCAATAAAAAAGCAGAGTTTATGAAAGGCGATGTTACAAGACGTGCCGACTGGAAAAAGGCCATAGCCGGAGTGGATGCGGTAGTGCATCTGGCTGCGGCAGTTGGTGTGGGACAGAGTATGTATGAGATAGAGCATTATGTCAAAGTAAATAGCCTTGGTACCGCACTTCTTCTTGATATACTGGCTAACGAAAAGCATACGGTGAAAAAAATAGTTGTCGCCGCGTCAATGAGTTCTTATGGCGAAGGTACATACCGGTGTCCTAAATGCGGGTTGGTTCGTCCTCCACTAAGAAGCGAAGAACAGCTGGCAAAAAAAGATTTCAACATCTATTGTCTCAATTGTAAACAGATGGTTTTTCCCGCTCCCACAAATGAGGATGCCAAACAGAATTCCAATTCCATATATGCAATAGGGAAAAAGGAGCAGGAAGAGATGGTTTTGACTTTTGGCAAAGCTTACGGTTTACCCTCCGTGGCCTTGAGGTATTTCAATGTCTACGGTCCCAGGCAAAGCCTTTCCAATCCCTACAACGGGGTGGCGGCAATTTTCATGAGCCGGGTAAAAAACGGGAAGGCGCCTATTATAAATGAAGACGGCATGCAGACTCGGGATTTTGTTCATGTGTCAGATGTGACCGCTGCCAATATTGCCGCACTGGAAAAGGACGAAGCAAACTACCAGGTATTCAACGTCGGGTCCGGCAAGCCAATTTCTATAAAAGAGGTGGCAGAAATAATAATAAAACTTCACAAAAGCGAGTTGGAGCCGGATGTCACTTATAAAGTGCGTAGGCTTGATGTGCGCCACTGCTATGCCGACATAGCCAAAATACAGGAATTATTGGGCTGGAACACAAATGTGGATTTTACAGAAGGCATATCCCAGCTCATTGATTGGGGTAGGAATGAAAAAGCCGTAGACAAGACGGACTTTGCTCTCAAAGAATTAGAAAAACGTGGCCTGCGATGAAAATATCCTTTGTTATTCCCTTTCATAACGAAAGCAAAAATTGTCTTCCCATGATCAAAAGGGTAGTTTCCTACGGAAAAAAAGAAAAATTAAATTTTGAGGTAATACCGGTTGACGATAGAAGTACAGACGGGACAGGCGAAATTCTGAGGAAGACCGCCCAAAAGTACAAGAATGTGCATCCTGTATATAGGAAATCCGATAAAGAAGAAAAAGGTAACACTATGGGTAAGTCACTTATTGCAGGCACAAAAGCCGCAAAAGGGAAAATAATCATATGGACGATGGGGGACAGGTCTGATGACGTGGAGACATATGGGAAGATGATAAAGAAAATCCAGAAAGGCTACGATATAGTTTTCGGATCCCGTTATATGCCAGGTGGCTCCCGCGGAAATCTTGATTTTCTAAAAGCCTTTTTGAGCTCCTGGGGGACAAGGATGGCTGGGTTGCTTTTTGCCGTTCCCGTGCACGATATCACAAACGCCTTCAGAGCTTTTAAAAAAGAAGTGTTTGACGTAATCGAGCTGGAATCGGTGGGTTTTGGCATTTCTCCTGAATTTGCCATAAAAGCGCAGCTTTCGGGATTCAGGTTGGGGGAGGTGCCTACAGTTTATACCAATAGGGTTGAAGGTGTTTCAAATTTCAAGCTTTATAAGATGACCAAAAGTTATCTGCTTTTATATATGAAGCTCTTTTATGACTTCAGGCTCAGGTCGCAATCTTCACTCGTCTCCAAAGGTGCAGGGTCAAAAAGCTGACTTTTTCCTGTATAATCATATCTATGAAAAGCGACACAACTAAAAGAGTTTACAATATTGTGGCAAAAATACCCCAGGGCAAAGTGATGACTTATAAAGCTGTTGCGGTAAAAGCAGGTAAAATAAATCCCAGGTTGGTTGGGGCAATTCTTCATCAAAATTCTGACCCGCAAAAAATACCCTGCCACAGGGTGGTTAGGAGTGACGGAAAAATAGCAAATGGCTATGCTTTCGGGGGTAAAGTTGCACAATCAGCCCGGTTGAGAAAAGAGGGAGTAGTGTTTAGGAATGCTGATACAGTAGACCTGGTAAAGTCAGTTTGGAATTAAAGATAATTTTATGAAACCTCAAATAATAAGAGGAAACAAATTGAAGTTTATCCCAGCCGGACATGAAGACTCCGAAAATCCTTCAGTCCTGAAAAAAGTTTTGATAAGCTTTGGTGAACAGAAAATAAAGGGCAGGGTACAGATGGTAAACTGGGCAAGGCTTCTTGCCGGCAAAAGTTTTACTCCCCATTATCATGAGGATATGGATGAGATATTTATCATTCTGTCTGGCCGTAATATTTGTGTTAAAGTAGGCAGTTTGTCGGATATTTTATATCAGGGTGACGCAATTTTTATACCCAGAAAAACTGTCCACCGTATGGATAATAATAGCAACAAGGACATAGACTATATTGCCCTTGGTATCTCTTCAGGAAAAGGCGGTAAAACTGTAAATGTAGAAAGGTATGACTAAAAAATTATTCAGTGGTACAACTCTTCTTTTTCTGCTTCTGTCGATTCTCTCAAGCGCCTTTTTATACCGCAATTCTTTTGGCGCTTTTTATTTTCAGGATGACTGGTTTTCTTTGAAAATCAGTCAGGTCAAAAGCATAGCAAACATTGCCGGATTTTTTATTCCCAGACAGGACGTTATCTATTACCGGCCTTTGGGAATGCAGTTACCCTTTTTTCTTATGCAGACGCTTTTTGGCATAAATCCACTCCCGTTTCATATCCTTACTTTCCTTACTCACGCGCTGAATATTGTCCTAGTTTATATTCTAGTTTTCTTGCTTTTGCAGAATAAAAAGACTGCGCTTGCGGCTTCATTCCTTTATGCAGTCTCAAGTGTCTATTTTATTCCCATGTATTGGTCTGCGACTTACGCTTTCATTCTTTGCCCAACTTTTTTTTTCGCATCCTTCCTGTTTTTTCTTTTCTATATAAAAAGTAAAAACTTAATCGATTATGCCCTCTCATTTATTGTTTTTACCGCAGGACTCCTGGTAAATGAAATTATAGTCGTCTTACCTGCTATCCTGTTTTTATATCTTCTGTTTTTCAATAAAGCAAAGCGGCTTTTAACAACCTTCATCTATTTTGTAACCGGGTTAGTGCTTTTCCTTTTGCGCTTCACGCTTTTTTCTCCTCCAACTTCGGGAAACTATCATCTTGGAGTCGGTTGGAATATAGTCTCCAACATAAAGACTTACCTTTTTTGGAGTTTGAACTGGTCGGAAATATTGACCGAACAGATGACCAGGATACTTTTTTTCAACCGCCTTATTACAGTCAATTATCCCTGGTATGCATATGTAAGCGATTTTCTTTTTATCGCACTTTTAGCACTAATCGTTATCGGTTTACTAAACTTTGTCAGGGTAAAGGCAAACGCAGGCAATCTGGGAAAGTATACAGCTTTTCCCCTTTTATGGTTTGCGATCGGTCTATTGCCGGTACTCCTTTTTTCCGGACACAAGTTTGCTTATTATCTACCAATATCTCTTTTGGGATTGATAATCTTTTTTGTTTGGTTATTCTCTTATATCCGATGGACAAACAAAGCACTTCAACAAGCATCTTTAGGTATATTTATGTTGGTGTGGTTTCTTTTTTCCGTAGTCTCGGTATCCCTAAATGACAAAGTTCATTGGGCCCCACGAAGGGCAAAGTTGTCCGCCGAGTTGACGCAGAAAGCAAAGCAGGAAATGGTTTTATCCGGTTACAAAAAGTTAATATTTAATATTCCGGATAACTCAGAAAACCGTCTAGCCCTCAACGATCAAGATGGCTTTCAGACATTCTTCCATAACAACAAGATTAAAACTGATTACGTTAAATGAAATTATCAAATTCAAAAATTATCTAATACACAGGTGTAAAATTATCAGTTAATCCCTAATAAAACCGCATATTTATATCTTTCTTTATAGTATAATTAGCAAATGATAGAGGAAGATATTGTCACGATAAAAGGCAAGATCATAAGCGGGGTGGTGGCGCTGTCAACCAGAAACATTCTTCTGAACATATTTTCCTTCGTGGCAAATTTCCTTCTGACAATTGTTCTGACGCCGGCGATTTTCGGAGTCTTTTTTATAGTTTCGGCAGTGATTTCATTCCTTTCCTATTTTTCCGATGTCGGACTGGCAGCTGCACTGATACAGAAAAAGCAGGAGCCCAGCCGGAAAGAACTGGTATCAGTTTTCACTTTGCAGGAACTATTGGTCATTACCATTGTCGGCATAGTTTTTTTCCTGTCGCCGCTTTTATCCCATATCTATAAGTTAAGTTCGGAAGGGATGTTCCTTTTATATGCGCTTCTTATTTCCTTTTTCCTGTCGTCACTAAAGACAATTCCGTCACTTCTTCTTGAGAGGAAGCTTGATTTTGCCCTTTTGGCCGTATCACAGATTGTTGAGACGGTAGCCTATTATATCGTGACTGTGATTTTGGCCTTTATGAATTTTGGTATTGCCAGCTTTGCCTGGGGGGCAATTGTCAGGGGGATTGTCGGGGTTATTGCAATCTACTATATTTCCCCCTGGAAGCCTGGAATAGGACTTTCTCTTGAACCCATAAAGGAGTTAATATCTTTTGGAATACCTTTTCAGACAAATTCTTTTCTGGCGCTTATAAAGGATGATCTTATGACGCTTTTTCTGGGCAGTATTTTGCCTGCGTTTCAAGTGGGATATGTCGGTTGGGCAAAGAAATGGGGCGAATCGGCTCTGAGAGCCATAATTGACAGTGTTATCAGGGTGACATTTCCGGCTTACTCCAGACTACAGAATCATAAGGAAGTGCTCGGAAAAGCTCTTGAAAAGACAATTTTTTTCCTAGCGTTTTTTATATTTCCGGCTACAGTCGTCCTGGTTTTTTCCATGCAGACACTTATACATATCATTCCCAAATATTCCAAATGGGAACCGGCAGTCTTTGCTTTTTATTTATTTGCTGCCGGCAGTATATTTGCCGCTTTTTCGAGTCCCCTTGTCAATGCCCTGAACGCTCTGGGTAAAATAAAGACCACTCTGGTTCTAATGGTGATGTGGACAGTTCTGACATGGGCCCTGGTGCCACTTTTTACGCTCAAGATAGGTTATAGCGGTGTGGCATTGGCAGCACTTCTTATTTCATCGACAGGATTTATTCCGATAGTTATAATGAGGCGCTATATAGTTTTCAAAGTGTGGGAACCTATGCAAAAACCCCTTATAGCCACAATTCTTATGTCTCTACCTTTATATATATTGATACAGCACGCGGCAAGCATATATACATTTGCTTTGGCAATGATACTTTCGGGATCAGTCTATCTAGCGTTAACCTGGTTTTGGATGAGAAACCAGATATTGCCTTATATACCCAAATCTTTCAAGTTAAAGCCGTGAAGAGGTTTCTAACAATTTTTATACTTCTTGTTTTTTTGGCAATTCCCGCCAAAAAAATTTTTGCCTTCCAACCGCGAGTTTTTGTGACTTTAGTAAGTCCTGTCCGGGATAAGTATCTTTGGCAGGATAAGGAAGGTTTGGTAAAAGAAGCAAGCATGGTCGCTTCACTCAAAGTAAACAGTACATGGCTTGTGCAATACGGAAACCTAAAAGACAAAAGCGTTATTGATATTCTCAAAAATCTTCCTTCCGGACAGGAGGTAGGGTTACTTCTTGAGGTTGATGAAAACCTGGCTACAGATAGCCAGGTGCCGTATCTTATTGGAGAGGGTGACTGGGCCAGACCGGATAAGGTTTTTCTGTCTGGTTATACCCCTTTTGAGCGTGAAAGGATGATTGATGCTGCTTTTGAAAAATTCAGGCAGGTTTTTGGGTATTATCCAAAGTCGGTTGGCGCCTGGTATATTGATGCAGTTTCCGTAAATTATATGTCTCAAAAGTATAAAATTTCTGCGCTTTTAGACTGTAGCGACCAATACAGTACAGATAAATACGGGCTTTGGGGACAGCCTTGGGGGACGCCTTATTCGCCTTCAAAACTCAATCCCCTTACTCCGGCTTCAGGAAGTGGAGTGCTGCCTCTTGTGGTTTTGCAGTGGGCCCAAAGGGATTCTGTTAGGGGATACGGTACAACAGTGAATAATTCCACTTATTCGGTTCAGGCAAATGATTATATATCGCACGGTTTTAATATTTCTTATTTCGGCTATTTGACCAGTCAGTATTTATTTGCTGATAATGACTTAAACCAGTTGACAATAGGTCTTGAGACAGGGATGGAAAGCGCAAAGTACGGCGATGAATTGAAACTGCAGATACAATATCTCCTATCTTATAAGAGCGGTACTCAAATTGTATTTTCGAAAATGAGTGATTTTGCCTCAATTTTTGATAAAGTACAGAAAAATTCCGACTATTCATATTTTATTGAGTCTCCGGATTACAAAAATAAGCGGCAGCACGCTTATTGGTATACATCGGCATATTATCGTGCGGGACTCCTCATGGACGGTGATAAACTTATACTGCGTGACCTGAAAACATATGGTAGTAGTTACACTTTTTCCGATATTTCTGCAGGAGACGTAAGTACCGTATTGAAAAGATTTATGCCTTCCTGTGTAGACGAAGCTCAAAATAAAAAAAGCCTGACGCTTCTTTCACATGTCACCAGCATTAAATCAAAACGTGTAGGAAGCGATATAAAACTTGAGGTGACAGAGGGGCAATCAGATTCAGAGAGAAAATATATGTTAGAGCTGAAAAAAGAAGATATTTTCCTGGATGGTAAAGAAATATTTACTACAAGTATGAATTATTCCGTTGGGGAAAAGCTGAATAATTGGTTAAAACAATTGGTTATTGCCCATTATGTCGGTTCTTACCATAAATTCAGGGGGGGACTGCGTTTTGCCGATGTCGGAAATGTAAAATACTTTGGCCTTATGACAGGATCAGATAAACTGTTTGGTATAAAAAGCACGAGTCCATTTTTTGGTGAGTTTTCTTTCCCATTCCAGACCCTTGTAAGGTTTCGTGCATTGCCTTATGTTGACCCCTATCGAATACTGTCGGGATATTTGGTGAATGAGGCTAATAAGTGTAGAATAAAGCTATCGGAATGACATTTTTGATTGTTTCGGCGTATCAGTTTTAGTACCATGATTTCTGCAGTTGTAAACACATATAACGAAGAGCAAAATATTGAGCGATGCTTGTCTTCTCTAGCGGATTTAGCCGGGGAAATAGTTATGGTGGATATGGGGTCAAACGACAGGACATGCCAAAAAGCCAAACCTTTCTCAATCAGGCTTTTCAAACACGCATATACCGGTTTTGTGGAACCGGCCCGCAATTTTGCCATTTCTAAAGCCAAAGGCGATTGGGTTTTAATACTTGATGCAGATGAGGAAATTCCCAAAACATTGGCGGATTATATTAAAGATGTTGCAAAGGGAGAGAACGCAGATTTCTGTCGAATACCGCGTAAAAATATCATTTTTGACAAGTGGATAACGCATGCAGGATGGTGGCCGGATTACCAGATCAGGTTTTTCAAAAAAGGCATGGTGTCATGGACTGATAAAATACATGGGATTCCTTTGACCAGGGGGAACGGTTTGGACTTTCCTGCTGAAGAGTCTTTAAGCATTGTTCATCATAATTATCAGACTATCGAACAGTTTATTGAAAGGATGAACCGCTATTCGGGGATTGCTGCCAAGGAAATGTATCTTTCCGACAAGAGGTTTAAGCCTGAATATCTTTTTGACCCGCCTGTACGTGAGTTTGTCCAAAGGTATTTTGTTCAGGAAGGTTATAAGGACGGAGTGCACGGTTTGGGTTTGTCTCTTTTGCAGTCTTTTTCGGAGCTCTCTATGTATCTGAAGCTTTGGGAACTGGAAAACTTCAAAGAGGAAAAAGTATCCATTGAGGATGTACGGTCTATGATAGAAAATGAATACAGGCATAAAAGATATTGGCTATACGACCTTTTTCTTTCCAAACCTCATTCCATCCTTGAGTCCTTAATCTGGCGCATAAAAAGAAAATTATGATTTCCGAAACAGCCGTAATTATACTTCACTACATAAATTGGAAGGATACAGACGCATGTTTGTCTTCTATTTACTCAAGAGGTTCCGATTTGGGGAATAAAAAGATATATATTGTTTCCAATTCGGGAGACTTTGGAATTCCTCATGAAATTGATAAAAGGTATAGGGGAATAGAGCTTATTGTTAACGATTCTAATATCGGTTACTCAGCTGCCAACAATGTCGGTTTGAGGAAAGCCTTGCAAGATGGTTGTAAATATTTCATATTGTTGAACAACGATACTTTGGTATCTGCAAAATCATTAGACAACTTAGCCGCTTTTGGCCTAAAAAACTCCCGGATAGGTCTTGTCTCCCCAAAGATTTATTTTGCCGCCGGCAGCGAATACCATTCGCAAAGGTATACAGTGGATGAAAAGGGCCGTGTCATATGGTATGCGGGAGGTATTGTGGACTGGAAAAACATTTATGCTTCACATAGGGGAGTGGATGAGGTGGATACAGGTCAATATGATGAAATTTGCGATACCGGTTTTTCCACAGGCTGCTGCATGTTTATAAATGGAAAAGTTATAGATAAAATAGGCTTTCTTGATGAGAGGTATTTTCTCTATTTTGAGGATGTGGATTTTTCACTGAGGGCAAAAAGAGCAGGATTTGAAATAAAATATTATCCGGGGGTTTCCATATGGCACAAAAATGCAGAGACTTCAGGAAAACCAGGATCAAAACTGCACGTTTATTACCAGCTTCGCAATAGACTATATTTTGGCTTCCGGTATGCCCCGCTTAGGGCAAAAAAATCCCTTCTTTTGGAAAGCTTCAGGGATTTATTTAAAGGAAA
The DNA here is from genome assembly GCA_964520615.1 of uncultured Gammaproteobacteria bacterium. GTDB lineage: Bacteria > Patescibacteriota > Microgenomatia > 2-02-FULL-39-11 > 2-02-FULL-39-11 > JAMCUI01. The sequence goes on along the minus strand of CAZFNL010000137.1, from coordinate 132,623 downwards.
TATCTTCAGGCAGGCAGTAGCTGATTTTTATAAAGGTAGGATGGGTAAGGGAAAATTATGAAAAACGCAGATATAAGCGCAGTTATTATAACCAAGAACGAAGAAAAAGACATAGCAGATTGCATAAAAACGTTGCCCTTTGTAAAGGAAATTATTGTTGTTGATAATGGTTCAACTGATAAGACAGTCGATAAGGCAAAATCTTTGGGTGCAAAAGTGGTTGTAAGCGGTACTCTTGATTTTTCCTATCTGCGCAATCTGGGTCGCGAAAAGGCCGAAAATGAATGGCTTTTTTATATTGATGCTGATGAAAGGGTGACGCCGCAACTTAAGGAATATCTGGTTGAAGCAGTAAAAAATATAGGGGGAAAATATTGTGCCTATGCTGTCAGGAGGAAAAATTATTACCTGGGGGTGGAATGGCCAAATGAGGAAAAAATGGTCAGATTGGTCAGGAAAAAAGATCTTCTGGGATGGTACGGATCGCTGCATGAGACGCCCCAGGTACTTGGCGGGATAGCTGATATAAAAGAGGGGATTTTACTCCATTTTACACATAATGACATTTCCGAGATGGTGGAAAAGACAAATCAATGGTCCAACCTTGAGGCGCAACTCCGCTACAAGAGCAATCATCCTAAAATGACTCCGTGGCGGTTTTTTAGGGTGATGTCAACTGCTTTTATAAAATCATATGTTACAGACGGAGGTTATAAAGTTGGTACTACCGGTCTTATAGAGAGTATTTATCAATCATTTAGCATTTTTATCACCTATGCTAAATTGTGGGAAAAGCAAAAGGCGATAAGTTAGATGGTGAAGAAAAATAAAGAGACAAAAAAGATGAAAGTAGGGATATACAGTCCATACCTTGAAACATTGGGGGGAGGGGAAAGGTATATATTGTCTATTGCCCAGTATCTGAAAAGCCAAAAAGACTATGCCGTCTATATCTATGGGGATGTGCGCGTGCGGGAGAAAATTGAGTCAATGCTAAATATTGATCTTTCCGGCGTCAATTTTTTGCCACAATCACAAATTATAAAGACAGGACCTCTTTCCAAAATCATAAGACCTCGGATGTATGACATATTTTTTTACATGACGGACGGTAGCCTCTTTTTTCCGATTGCGAAGAAGAATTTTCTAATAGTGCAATCACCTATTCATCTGACAAAAAAATCGTTGCTGAATAAAGTGAAATTGCATAATTGGGAAATTCTGTGCTATTCGGAATTTATGGCGGGTATGATTTCTGACAGGCTGGGACTTGAAGCCACCGTTTTATCCCCTCCGGTTGAAATTGAGAAGTTGCAGTATGATGGTGGGGAAAAACAAAATATAATTTTGTCTGTTGGCCGATTTTTTATAAATCCCCACAACAAGAAGCAGGAATTACTTATTGATGTTTTCCGACAAAACTATAAAAAATATTTTTCAGGATGGAAATTGATTCTTGCTGGAGGTCTTCTGCCAAGTAAAAAAAACAATATTGAAATGAACAGGTTGAAAGAGACAATTGGGGATTTCCCTATAGAGTTCTATACAAACGTTAATTTTCATGAACTGGTACGGCTTTATAGAAAATCAAAAATATATTGGCATGCGACAGGTTACAGAGAGGATTTACAGTTATATCCAGAAAGGGCGGAACATTTTGGCATTACTACTCTGGAGGCAATGTCGGCTCAGTGCGTACCGGTCGTTTTTAAGGGCGGCGGCCAGGTGGATATAATAAATGATGGTATAGACGGTTATTTCTGGAAAAGTAAGAAAGAATTGTTAGGGAAAACAACGCTTTTAATGAATGATGAAAATCTTAGGAAAAAGATGTCTTCGGAATCAGTAAAAAGAGCAGCAGATTTCGGACCTAAAAAATTCTATGAAAAGATTGACCAAATTCTTTCGGAATAGTTTTTTCCTATTTCTTATATTATTCTTAATTATCATTTTTTTTTACCCGGTCTTTTTGCAGGGTAAACTTCCCATTCCTGCCGACACCATAACAGGCATGTATTATCCTTTTAAGGATGTGTCTTTTGCCGGTTATCCGGCAGGTGTTCCCTACAAAAACTTTCTGACGACTGATCCAGTACGACAACAATATGTCTGGCGGTATGCAGCAATGTCACAAATGGTAAATGGTGTACTGCCTCTTTGGAATCCTTACTCATTTTCCGGTACGCCACTTTTAGCCAATTTCCAGTCAGCATCTTTTTATCCACTGAATACCTTATTTATATTTCTGCCGTTTGATGTCGCCTGGACAATTCTTATTATTGTCCAACCTCTTCTTGCGGGAATGTTTTTATATTTTTATTTGAAGGAAATCGGGGTAGGGGAAACGGGTGCTTTTATAGGATCCGTAGCATTTGCTTTTTCAGGTTTCAGCATTGCTTGGTTGGAGTGGAATACAGTTTTACAAACCGCACTCTGGCTTCCATTATTACTGTTATCAATTGAGAAAATTATTCAAGCTATCAGTAATCTTCAAAACTCAAAACTACAAGCAAAAAAAAAGAAGATAATTATCTGGGTAGGGATTTTTACTTTTTCCTTAATTTTCTCTTTTTTTGCCGGACATTTGCAGATTTTCTTTTATGAGTTTATAGTCACTAATTTCTATTTAGCGATCAAAATTTTACTGGCGAGGAAAAATAAACTCAGGATCATTTTGCTTTTTTTATTTTGTTATTTGTTATTTGTTATTTTGACACTAGTCCAATGGTTGCCTTCACTGCGTTTCATCCTGCTTTCAGCTAGAAATGTCGATCAGGGAAACTATACGCATGTTGCTGGTTGGTTTCTTCCCTGGCAAAACCTCGTTCAGTTTATTGCTCCTGACTTTTTCGGTAATCCTGCCACAAATAACTATTGGGGAGTCTGGAATTATGGCGAGTTTGTAGGTTTTATAGGAATTTTGCCTCTTATTTTTGCCTTGTATGCACTTGTATTCCACTATAGCAAGAAGGTCCTTTTTTTCGGTACCGTTTTTTTCCTCAGTCTTATTTTTGCCTTGCCAAATGTATTTTCAATGCTGCCTTTCAGTTTGCATATTCCTCTTCTTTCTTCAAGTCAGCCCACAAGATTGATGTTTCTTGTGGATTTTTCTCTTTCAATTCTTTCGGCATTGGGTTATGAAAAAATTTCATCAGATAAAAATATAAGGAAAATATTGTGTGTTTTAATTCCTGTTGCCGCAGTTTTTATTCTTCTTTGGATATTTGTTTTGAAATTTTCTCTTTTTAAGCTGAATATTTCGGCGGCGGACATTTCCGTCTCTAAAAGAAATCTTTTCTTGCCCAGTATTGTATATTTGTTTTCTGCGGTATTATTGCTGTGGGTAGCGTCAAAGAAGATGAATAATAAAGTCCCTCTATTTTTTTTGCTAATTATCATTTTTATTGCAGAGATTTTCAGGTTTGGTTGGAAATTTACCCCATTTTCCAAAAGCGAATTCCTTTATCCTCCAACAACCGTCACTAATTTTATAAAAAGAGACAACAAAAGCAATTTTAGAATTATGGCTACGGACAGACGTATAATGCCTCCGAATTTTTCTGTCTACTACAAATTACAGGATGTAGCAGGATATGATCCTTTATATCTTTTGTTGTACAATCGGTTTGCGGCTTCATGGGGAAGGGGTAAGACGGATATAGATGCCGCATCCTTCAACAGGATTGTAACTCCTTCAAATTACGACAGTTTCTTTTCAGATCTATTGGGGGTAAAGTATATACTTAGTTTCGGACCGCTAAAATCATCAAAGTTAAGATATATCATGACTGAGGGAAATACTTACCTTTATGAAAATACGAAGTTTTTCCCGAGGGCTTTTTTTGCTGGAAATATTGTCATTGCCTCAAATCCCCAGGAAGAGATGGACAAGATGTATTCACTTGCCGATAATTTAAGGAATACGGTGGTGTTGAATAAGAATGTGGATATCAAACCTCAGAAGAAAGGGTTAGAAAATGATAAAGCAGAGATTGTTCATTATGAGGCAAATGATGTCCAGATTAAGGTGGTTACAACTGAAGACAGATTGTTGGTTTTGACTGATATTTATTATCCGTCATGGAAGGCATCAATTGATGAGAAACCTGCGGAAATTCTCAAGGCTGATTTCCTTTTGCGGGCGATTGTCGTACCCAAAGGTGAACACACAATAACGTTTTACACTAGTTTGATTTGATACGAGAAGTTTAATATGAATAAAAAGGTAAGCGTTGTTATACCAAACTATAACGGCCGGAATTTGTTAGCGAAAAACTTGCCGGAGGTTTCAGAAGCTGCAAGAGGTGCAGAGATTATAGTTGTGGACGATGCTTCAGAGGATGATAGCGTGGTAATGCTCCGGAAGAATTTTCCCCATATAAAGGTTTTACAAAGTAAAATCAATCGGGGATTTTCCACTGCGGTAAATAATGGCGTGAGGGTGGCAAAAGGAGAATTAGTGCTTCTTCTAAATAGCGATGTTTATCCAGAAACTGATTTTTTAGAATATCTTCTGCCCCATTTTGCCGATAATAAAGTTTTTGCAGTAGGATGCCTTCAGAAAAGCGTAGAAGAGAAAAACATGACGGTACTCCGAGGCAGGGGTATCGGTGAATTTAAAAATGGATTTCTCATCCACTCAAAAGGAAATCCCGACAAGAAAAATACTCTTTGGGTTTCAGGAGGAGCTGGGATTTTCAGAAAAGACTTATGGAATGATCTGGGGGGGTTGCGGGAAATATATGACCCCTTTTACTGGGAGGATATAGACCTGTCTTACAGAGCGATGAAAGCCGGATATAAAGTGGTATTTGAACCGAAAAGCACAGTTTGGCACAAACAAAGTACTGGGGCTATCCGAAACAAATATAAAAGCAGCCGGATAAAGACAATTTCATACCGGAATCAGATTCTTTTTGTCTGGATGAATATTACTGATTTTGGATTACTGGTTAATCATATTTTATATTTGATCTATATTACATCCAAGTCATTAATTAAGATTGATAAGTCTTTTATACAAGGGCTTTTACAGGCAATAGTCAGATTGCCCCAGGCACTTGAGGAGCGTTTCGAGTTTAAGTCAATGATTAAAATTAAAGACGGACAGATATTTTCCTTATTTAAGAAAGACTGAGATGTAAAGTAAGCTGCTTTATTTACTCAGCTTCATTTTGTGCTAAAATACTTGTTATTTTGATCCGGTTTTAGGCAGCATCCGTCTCTAATATGACTATTTGCGGTGCCGCACAGAAGGCCGTAAATATAAATACCTATTAAATTATTTATGGACGAGTCCTTAGAGTAAAGATGAAACGGCATATTTTTCTATTGGTCTCCATTTTTATACTGGCAAGTATCTTGCGGCTTTACCAACTGGGTAAGACACCGGTATCCCTGGAGTGGGATGAGGTGGCCATAGGCTATGACGCTTATTCAATACTGCATACGGGTCGGGATCAATTCGGCACTCTTTTGCCTTTGACTTTCAGGTCTCTTGATGATTACAAGCCTCCAATTTATGAATATATTACAGTTCCCTCAGTGGCTCTATTCGGCCTAAATTCATTCGGAGTGAGGTTCCCATCAGTATTTTTCGGGATACTGACAGTTATTGCTACCTATTTTCTGGTCTTTACAATTATGTCAAAGGTACCCAATTTGGCAAAAGGAGCCTCATATATAGCTTTTCTTGTGGCATTTCTTCTTTCAGTGTCTCCCTGGCATCTGCAGTTTTCACGGGCGGCATTTGAAGTAAATGTGTCCGTATTTATTACGGTTGTGGCAGTGTATCTTTTTATTGCCGGTTTGGAAAAACCACGGCTTTTTACACTGTCGGCTTTATTTTTCGGCCTGGACCTCTTTTCATACCACAGCACTCGAGTAGTTGCACCTCTTCTTCTGGTCTCGCTTTTTCTTATATTCAACCGGTTGCTTCCGAAAGGGAAACATATAGTCGGATTTGGTCTTATATTTGCCGTATTTTTTGCCGGATTCGTATCAATACTTCTTACGCCAGATTCTGAGATCAGGTTTCAGGCAACAAACATATTCAATGCCGGAGCCCGATATCTTGATGAGAAAGACCTTGAAAAAATATTTCTGAATCAGAGATTACTGGATGCCAAAGCCGGTTATACGCTTTCCGGAAAAATCTTTCATAACCAGAGATGGATATATACGGATTACGATACTTTAGTTAAAGCATTTCATCATTACTTGTCCAATTTTGGCTTTGAGTTTTTGTTTGTAAAAGGAGATGTCCCTTTACATCATGCTCCAGGGTTTGGCCTTATCTATATATGGGAGTTGCCATTTATTGTACTGGGTATTCTTTATATATTGAAAAACGGGCTTAACCGCTATTCCCTTATTTTACCTTTATGGTTTCTTTTTGTGCCCATACCGGATGCTGTTACAAGGGAGGCTCCCCATGCTGTCAGGTCCGAACTTTTTCTCCCTCTATGGCAGATATTTGCCGCAGTAGGATTATTTATCGCTTTTAAATTTATCAGAAAAGAGTCCAGATGGGTGGTTATACTCTTTATGATTTTTGCGACGGGCACTTTTATGATAGACAATAGCTATTACCTGCATCAGTATTATGTCCATACCAATTATGAGTTGTCAAAATATTGGCTTTACGGCAGAAAACAAGCAGTTCAATATACTGAAAAAGAGAAAGCCAATTATGACAAAGTATTGGTTTCCATGCATGTGGATATGCCTTATATTTTCTGGCTTTTCTATTCCAAATACCCTCCGGCAAAATATCTGGCAGGAGGAGGAACTGTTTCAGGCGGTTTTGCCGACCAAAGAAATCATTTTGACAAGTATGAGTTTAAGAACTTCACTTACAATAAATTGCCAAAAAATGAAAGATTGCTTCTTGTAGGATTGCCGGGTGATTTTCCTCCGGATGCAAGAATCCTTAAAACCATAAAGTACCTGAATGGTACGAAAGCTCTGGTAATTGCCAAGAACCTGTGAGGAGTATGAAAAAGAATTTCATATTGGCGCTTATTTTACTCAACGCTGTTTTATTACGGATTTATCAGCTTGGATCGGTGCCTCCTCTAAAGTTTCAGGCTGATTTATTTCCCCGTTTTATATCTTTCCTAATCGGGATTTTTTCAGTTTATCTAATCTATTTTTATGTAAAGAAAATAAAAGATAATAATATCAAGCTCGGGTTAATTGGTGCGTATGTGTTCAGTTTACTGCCTTGGACGATAGAGCAAAACCGTATAGCTTCCCAACCGACTGTTGCACTTTTTATGTTGATTTTTACGCTCTTAATCTCTTTTTCCTCTTCTAACAAAAAGATAAAGATAGGAATCTTTCTGCCTTTTTCAATAATCTTATATTTCGTTTACCCGCAATTTTGGATTTTTAGACATTTCAATCACCTGCCAGGAATAAAGGATATTGTAAGAAATATATTTATATTAGTATCACCTGATCTTTTATTTTTCAAAAATATTACTTTTTGGTGGGGCGGAGTAAGAGACTACGGAATTTTGCTTTTGGGATTTCTGCCTTTTTTTCTTGTAGGTTTTTACCGGGTTATAGTTTCCCAAAAAAAGGAAATCCTTCTACCCTTTTTTTTGCTTCTAATTATTTCCGCAGTGAGCCCCTTTTTTCCTGAAAGCCGGGAGTATTACCTTACATTACCTTTTTTTACTATATTTATATCTGTTGGAATCTATAACATTTTCCTAAATAAATATTTTTTGAGCAGTGTTTTACCAGTTTTTCTTTTTCTTTTTTTAATTTATGATTTTGCCGGATTTCTACATTTCTACCAAATCCATTATCCGCAATTTATTATAGGTAACTTACACAATATACATGCGCCATATTAAATTAAAAGCAGAATTATTACTCCTTGCAATCATAATTTTTTCTGCAGTTTTACGTATTGTCTGGCTCGGAAGCTTCCCCGCATCTTTATACACTGATGAAGCTGACCAGGGATATAATGCATATTCCATACTCCTGACGGGTAGGGATGAACACGGCGCATCTCTGCCGGTATCTTTGAGATCATTCGGGGACTGGAAACCGCCTTTGCCTACATATCTTATGATTCCTTTTATTTATTTTTTGGGATTGGACGAAGCTGCGGTTAGGATGCCTTCTGCGGTTTTGGGAGTAGGAACAGTTATTATTACATATTTACTTGTTTTTGAGCTTTTTTCCGGTCAAAAATCACGTTCTAAAATAGCCTTATTATCTGCTTTATTTCTAGCTATATCTCCATGGCATATTTTAGAGAGCAGGGCGGCGATGTTGGTAGTGGTAAGCCTATTTTTCCTTGAAACCGGTGTGCTGTTTTACCTTTGGTCTAAAAAAAGGGCGTCAATGTTGATTTTTTCTGCTATTTGTTTTGCCTTATCAATATACGCTTATTATGGCATGCGTGTCATTACACCACTTGTAATTCTGTATCTTTATATGGGGGACAGAAAAAACATATCTTTATTATCAAAAGAAGTCATAGTTGGTTTTTTAGCTGGCTGTATAATACTTCTTCCTCTTATTGTAGGAATAGCGAAAAATAAGGAAGTTCTTTTGGGAAGAGCGCAGACGGTTAGCGTTTTTTATGATCAGGGAGTCAAACTTTTGCAATGGGAATATATTGCTCAGGATGGAGTAAAACAAATTTCACCGGCAATTACCAGATTTTTCCACAACAACATCACAATGTACGCGCAAAGTATAATTAAGAGATATTTATCTCATTTTGACGGTAATTACCTTTTCTTCACCGGGGATATGGCTGAGCCTTTTCAGATACCTAATATGGGAATTTTATATATTCCAGACGGGATATTGATTCTGGCAGGAATAATTTTATTGATAAAACACAAATATAAGGGCACAGGTCTCCTCTTGGGATTATTACTAATTTCTATTATTCCTGCTGCTTTTACATTTATGACTCCCTCAAGCAACCGGACATTCAATATTGTTGTACCAGTGGTCATATTTTCGGCAACTGGTGCGGTATATTTATCCGGCCGGATCAACAGAAGTATAATACCGGGTATCGCAATAAGTTTGGTTTATACGATTTTATTTGGATATTTCTTGCAACAGTATTTTCTTGTTTTGCCCAAAGAACATTCCGACTGGTGGAATTGGGGTTGGAAACAAGTGGTGAATTACATAAGTGGGATTGAAGGTAGATATGACAATGTGATTGTTGCTGATATGAACGGTATGCCGTATATATATTTTCTTTTCTATAATAAATATAATCCCGCACTTTATCAAAAGCAGGCAGTAAGGCCTTATGTGCCCGACCGTTTTGGGTTTGAGCATGTGGAAGGATTCGGGAAATACTGGTTCCCTAATAATTTTGAATGGAAGTATGTCAAGGATAATTTGCAGAATAATACTTTATATGTAGTACCTTTTGAACAGGCGGCCGGTGATAAAAGTTATATTAAAGAAATACGTAATCCGGCCAGTAAGTCGTTATTTAAGATTTTCAAAAACAGCTGAAATGAAGAGAAAGTATTTTCTTATTCTCCTTATCCTTATTTTGGGGTTTGTGCTTCGGGTTTGGAATACAAATTATGCCCCTCCGGGCTTAAACCGTGATGAAGCGGCCATAGGTTACAATGCTTATTCCATACTGAATACTGGAAATGATGAATACGGGAAATTTCTGCCTTTATCGTTCAAGTCTTTCGGCGATTGGAAGCTGCCGCTTTATATTTATATGGATGTCATCCCGATAAAGTTTTTTTCCCTGACGCCGTTTTCGGTCCGTCTTCCGTCCATACTTTTTGGAACCGCTACCATCCTCTTTGTATATTTCTTGGTTAAAGAACTATTAAGGGATGAGAGAAAGATGGAGGCAATAGCTCTTCTGGCAGCTTTTTTCATATCGATATCTCCATGGTCTATTCACTTTTCCAGGGAAGCGGCAGAAGCAAATGTGGCTGTATTTTTTGTCGTATTGGGATTGTATTTATTTTTGAAGGGAATAAAAACTTCTGGATATATGGCGCTATCTTCAATATTTTTCGGTCTTAGTATGTATACATATCATGGTAATCATGTATTTACACCTCTTCTTTTAGTCGCACTTCTTGTTTATCTTCTAACATACCACAGGGAATTGAAGAAGTTGTTTATGTTTCTTCTGCCAGTATTTTTATTGGGATTAATAATTTTTGCAAAAACTCTTTTTGTTGCGGATAAGACGAAAATTTCCGGCTTGACGCCCCTATCGGATATATCACTGGTATACCAGAAAGTAGTGTTGCCAAGATTTGATCATATAAATCCTTATTCCAAACTTACTCTTGCCTACCATAACAAAATTACATTCCTTATCGGAAGGTTTCTGCAGGGATATTATTTGGGTTTTTCTCCAGAATTTCTGTTTATTAAAGGCGGGAATAACTGGCAACACAATATACCTGATTTTGGTAATCTCTATATGTGGGAAGCTCCGTTTTTACTTTTAGGCCTGTTTTATATTTTTCGGGATAAATTAAAATGGCGTTACATTCTTCTTTTCTGGCTTTTAATTTCTCCAATACCAGCGGCTATTACCAAAGATGCACCCCATTCTGCTCGGATGTTGGTTTTTCTGCCCTTACCTTATATTTTGGCGGCAATTGGATTTGTACTGTTATTTCAAGATGTCAAAAAAAAGACATTCCAAAGACTCTTTTTGCTTGGAGTAGGAGTGCTTCTTATAGTCAATTTTTCCTTTTATATCGACCGGTATTTTATACATTTCCCCAAATTGCTGGAAGCGCAATGGGGGGGAGGATACCAACAGTTGGTTGAAGATGTAGACAATCTTTCTCCCAGATTTCGGAATATAGTGGTCGATAATCCTGACGATTCACCTTATATATACTTTCTCTTTTATAATAGGACGGACCCAAAACTCTATCAGGAAAATGTTGTCAGATATCAAACCGACGCTGAGGGATTCCAAAATGTCAAAAGTTTCGGAGGCATAACTTATAAAAAAATAGATTGGGCTGATGATTTGGTTATACCAGACAGATTGCTGGTTTCCAGGGTTGACTCAACCCCGCCCGGAGCCACACGGAGTGCAGTTCTCGTGACAAACAAACTTCTTTCCCATGTTAAGGAAAAGTTAGGCGGCAGCACTTTCAATCTGACAGTTGGGGATGAGGTTACAAGTAAAGTTCTCAGAACAATCAGGCTTAAAAACGGTACCCCGCAGTTTTATATATTGGATATCGAAGTAACACCGTCAACACTGATTTATAAATAAAAATGAACAAAAAAACAGTTTTATTTGTTCTGATACTTATCCTGTCCGTCTTTCTCAGGTTCTATAAGATTTCGACTGTCCCGCCGGGATTATACAGTGATGAAGCGGCATACGGATATAATGCCTATTCCATTCTTCTGACTGGTAAAGATGAATACGGTACTCCTTTCCCTTTGGCGTTCAAGTCGTTTGGGGACTACAAAACTCCTCTTTATATATATTTTATGGTTCCGTTTGTAAAAGTGTTTGGGCTGACTATAGAAGCTGTAAGGTATTCTTCCGCCTTTTTGGGTTTGGTTCTAATTGTTACTGTTTATCTTCTCTCAGACAGGATGTTCCGGAGAACCCCAGTTTCACTTTTCAGCGCTTTTTTTGTTGCGGTATTTCCTTTCGGGTTGCAGTTTAACCGTATGGCACATGAGAATAATTTGTCGGTAGTGCTTCTTTCACTTGGAGTCCTGCTTTTTTTATATTCTTTTAAATACAAAAAGCTGATAATAGTATCTTTTATTATTTTTGCCCTGTCCATGTATGCATATCATGATACGCGTGTTATAGCTCCGTTTCTTCTTACAAGTCTTCTGATTATATTTAGACATCAGTTACATAGTATGAGAAAAGAGGTTGGAGCGGCAATTGTCTCCGGTCTAATTTTGTTGTTGCCGTTTATAAATATAATTAGGTCTCCTGATTTTTGGTCAAGACCAAGTTTTACAGCAATAACAACAGATGCAGGATTAAAAAATGAAATTAATCAGGAGAGAGGAGAGGACAAACTTGGTAATTTTTTCCTTCCATCTTTATTCCACAATAAACCGATGTTATATTCGATAACATTTTTAGATAATTATTTCAAAAACTTCTCTGCTGATTTTCTCTTTTTCAATGGTGATGCGGTTACAATTTACCGTACTTTGGGAAACGGTTTACTTTATGTAACAGTTTTGCCTTTTCTTCTCTGTGGAGCGTATTTTCTTATCAGAAAGAAAAATATCCATAGTCAGGTAATTATCGCCTGGACGCTTATTGCGCTCATTCCTGCATCACTGACAAGATTCGTTCCCTCAGCCAGCAGAACATTGTCGCTATTGCCAATTCTGAGTATCATTGTTGCAATAGGAATTGTCTCACTAATTGATAACAGAAAATACTCGGTAATATATCGAGTATTTTATATACTCATAACAGTAGTTATGTCTATAAACGTAGCATACTATTTACATATGTACTATTTTAACTCTCCGGTCAGATATGCAAAAGATTGGCATTTCGGGATGCAAACGGTTATAAATGAGGTAGTTGAACTTCAGCCTAAATATAAACAGATTTGGTTTAGCCGAAATGCCTGGGGATACATATACCCGCTTTTCTATATGAAATACCCACCAAGCGTATATCAGAAAGAGGCAAAATTGGAGAATCTTAACGAATACGGTTTTGGATGGGTAGACGGATTTGGCAAATACAAGTTTGGGGATTTCCCGCCAAGATTTGAGAGTATGAAGAACATACTGTTTGTGGGAGCACCAAATGATTTTCCGAAATTAAATAACGCAATACATAGGGTATATTATCCTGATAACACTAAGGCCTTTATTTTGGCTGATTACGATTCCCTTCATAAATAATGAAGACGAAAATTTTGATAGCACTGATATTGATATTGAGCATCTTTCTGCGCTTTTGGCAGCTTAATAAATTCCCGGCAACACTTTATGGTGACGAACAGGCCTTTGCCTGGAATGCCTACAATATTCTTTTGACTGGTAAGGATGAGTATGGGACTCCTTATCCTTTGGAATTCAGGTCGTTTGACGACTATAAAGCTCCAATCCCAGTATATATACTTGTGCCATTTTTCAAAGTGATGGGGATGAATATGTTTTCCATAAGGCTTCCGGTGGCAATTTCCTCCATGATAACAGTTTATGCGGTTTATCTACTTTCAGGATTATTTTTCAGGAAGAAAACTTCGCTCATAATTGCTTTTCTTATGGCAATTTCACCATGGCATATACATCTGTCCAGAGGCTATTTTGAAGCAACGATGAGCCTACTGTTTTTTATACTGGGTATTTATTTCTATTTTGCCAGTAAGAATAGGTTGAAAATTATGCTTTTGGGAATGTTTTTCTTTTCCATGTCTCTTTACACTTATTTTACTCCCCGGATTCTGGTACCTATTTTCCTAATTTCACTTTTTGCTTACAGTTATAGATATGAGGACAGTTTGGACAAGAAGCGGGATTTACTGAAAAAGTTTGCAATAAGTTTCATATTTTTTCTAATTCTTATCTCTCCACTTATTAAAGTAACGTTTTTCGGAAAAGGACTATCACGTTTCAATAAGCTTACCGGATCGTTGGAATCAACAGCTGTTCAGACAGTTATAAAGGAAAGAAATGCATCAAAGATTCCTGTTGCGTTGAAATCTGTATTTCATAACAGATATTTAACCACAGTTCAATTAGTTGCCGATAATTATTTAGAGCTTTTATCTCCAAACTTCTGGTACATTTATGGAGACAGTTCTTTACGGTATTTTACCGGCAATATGGGTATGTTCTACCTTCTGGAGTTCCCGTTTTTTATTGTAGGAGCGTATCTGCTGTTTGTTAAAAAAAGGAAAGTCGCCTTATTTTTCTTTGGATGGATTCTTTTGGCACCAGTACCCGCAGCGCTTGTAGGGAAACCGTTTGCGGTACGGACATTGGCATTGTTACCCGCTCCATATATTTTTGTCGGCTATGGAATTTATGAAAGCATTAAAGCAGTAGAAAATATTTTAGGAAGACGTGTTCTAGTTACATCTTTAGTACTTCTTTTTACAGTTTCATTGAGTACACTTCTTATTCGCTATTATCTGGAGTATCCGGTTTATGCAGCTACATGGTGGGGATGGGAGAATAAGGCAGCTATTGATTATGCACAAGCCCGAACTTCCAAATATAAACAGATTTTCATTTCAAATTTTTACAGCGGTGCTACTCTGGCTTTTGCTGTCTATAATCATTATGATCCGATACGATACAGGTACGCCATAGATCATCCTGTCACCATGGCTGACGGCCGGCATCTTATTAAACTCGGCAAATATTATTTTGGCTCTCTTGATCTTGATGCAAACAGATTAAAAAAGAAAATAATACCTCCCAATAGCCTTTATATCGGCCGTCCCGAAGAACCAAGAGGAGAAGACCAGATAGTTGCTCCTGATGACGGAAGGCTTATTTTTGTAATACATGATACATTGCGCAAAAAATGTTATATTGATCCGAAAATTCCCTGCTGAATATGATTAAAAAAAATATAGCAATTCTGTTTATAATTCTCGTATTATCCGCAATACTCAGGCTGTACCGGATAAACATAAATCCACCATCGCTTTCATGGGATGAATCTTCACTAGGATACAATGCATTTCTTATTGGGACATCCCTTCATGATGAGCATGGAGAATATTTTCCTTTAGCACGTTTTATTGCCTTTGGAGATTATAAACCCCCGGGGTACATATATGCAGATGTCCTGCCAGTCCATCTTTTCGGACTGAATGAATTTTCCGTCAGATTTCCGTCTGCCGTTTGCGGAATAATGATGGTTTTGGTGACATATCTTTTAGTATTGGAATTATTCGGCAATGAAAAAACAGCTTTATTAGCATCTTTGTTTATTGGTGTTTCACCATGGTCGCTGCAACTGTCGCGTGCGGCATACGAGGCCAATATGGCAGCTTTTTTGAATTTAAGTGCAGTGTATTTTTTTCTTCTCTCAAAAAGAAAGAAGTGGTTTTTGTCACTATCAGTGATTTTATTTATAGCTTCGTTTTATACTTTCAATGCCAACAGGATAATTGCCCCGCTACTTCTTTTATTCCTATCAGTCTATTTTTGGCGGCATATGCTCTCAAATAAGAAATGGGTCATTATTTCGGTATTTATAGGTATTATATTGGTTTCCCCCAGCATTCCATACCTGTTGAGCCGGGAAAGCAAACTTCGATTGCAGGAAGTATCTATTTTCAATAACCTTGCTCCCTTAAAACAATCAAATGAAATGATAACTTATGATAAAGGGGTTTGGTGGGCAAAAATTATTCACAACAGAAGGATGCTTTACGGAATGGATTTCCTGAAGCACTATTTTGACAATTTTACCGGACGGTTTCTTTTTGTAGAGGGTGACGCCAATCCCAGACTATCGGTGCAAAATATGGGTGAACTTTATGTCTTTGACCTGTTTTTCCTCATTGCCGGAGGATTTTGGCTGTTTAAGAAGAGAAAAAATGTTTTCTGGCCTCTTTTTTTTTGGATGATTATAGTACCAATCCCGGCAGCTCTGGCAAAGGAAACCCCCCATGCATTAAGGATTGTGTCAATTCTGCCTGTGTACCAGATTATTATTGCTTTTGGAGTATATATGGTATTTAGGAGCTTGAAGGAAGATCTAACGCCTAAATTATTTCAGACGTTATCGATTAGTGTCGTATTTCTACTGGTTGCCTGCGTTTATTATTATCTGCACAATTATTATATCCATTATCCAGTTGACTGGAGCGGGGAGTGGCAGTATGGGTATAAACAGATGGTTTCCTATGTGACGCCACTGGAAAAAAGATATGACCATATTTTTGTGACAGAGTCTTATGGCCGGCCGTATATATATTTTGCTTTTTACAACCGGTATACCGAAAGCCAATTTCAGAATATAAAGAAAGATTCCCGGGATTGGTTTGGATTTTGGCATGTTTCGGACCTAGGTAAAATACATTTCGGTTTTGACAACCTTCAAAAATCCAAAGGGAAAATACTAGTTGTGACAACAACCGGAAATATGCCCGGAGGCTTTAAAGAGATAAAGGAAATACAGAGTCTTAAAGGTGATACTGTATTTATCATCGGAGAAAAAATATGAGATATAAAATAACCCTGATTTCAATTATTGCTCTTGCCTTTTTTCTAAGATTTTGGCAGTTGGGAACCAATCCTCCGTCTTTGGATTGGGATGAGGCTTCATTGGGATACAATGCCTATTCGATATTGCAAACAGGACGTGATGAATATGGTAGGTTTTTGCCTTTATCGATAAAATCATTCGGAGATTATAAGCCACCATTATATTCTTATTTGACTATAATTCCTGTGGCAATCCTGGGTTTGACTGAATTTTCAACCAGGCTTATATCGGCATTCTTCGGATTCTTAGCCGTTATCGTAGCGTATTTTCTTATCAAAGAGCTTTTCCCAAAAAGAAGTCGACGGTTTCATCTTTTTTTTACTTTTCTTTTCTCTATTTCTCCCTGGCAGATACAGTTTTCCCGCGTGGCTTTCGAAGCTAATTTAGGTCTGTTTTTTTTCATGTCCGGAGTTCTGTTTTTCCTAAAAGGGATGAAAAAAAGATGGTTTTATCTTTTTTCCGCCGTTTCATTTGCACTATCAATCTATGCTTACCATAGCCCGAGGCTTATTAGTCCAGTTATGGTTCTGGGGCTTATATTTATTTTCAGAAAATATATTTTGAAGAATCTGAAATGGCTTTTGGCAAGTGCCATAATTTTAGCAATTCTTGTTGCCCCGGTTTATATAGAAATGAGAACTACAAGTGCAAGGCTTGGTTCGGTTACAATAATGAATGACCAGGAAAGGTTGGGTAATAGCATAGGCAAAATAGAATTTGATCGTGGGAGAGGTGATCTCCTGGGTGTTTTGACTCATAACAGGCGAGTAGTGTACGGATTTGATATTCTAGCTGGATATCTTGACCACTTTAACTTTGATTTTCTTTTCCTCTATGGTGATGCACCCGGCCGTCATCATGCATTAAATATGGGTATGCTTTATATTTGGACTCTTCCGTTTATTCTTTTTGGAATTTATTACATGTTAAACCATAGGGATGAAAGAGCAAACGTAATATTTCTGTGGTTTCTTCTGGCACCTGCCGCGGCCTCAATAACAACTGGTACTCCTCATGCGGTGCGCTCATTGGAGTTTATTCCTACTTACCAGATTTTTACAGCTGTTGGATTTTTTGAATTCCTATATATCCTGAAAGTAAAAATAAGACCGGAATTTTATAAATCTTTTGTAACCTTGGCTGTTTTTCTACTGCTAGTCAACTTTTTTTATTATATGCATATGTATTGGGTGCATACGCCGATTATGGATTCCCAGTCATGGCAGTATGGTTATAAACAAGCCGTCTCGGTTGTAGATAAATATGCGGCAAATTACAAAAGAATAATCGTAACCTACAGGTATGACCAGCCGTATATATTTTTCCTTTTTTACAATAAAACTGACCCCGCCTGGTATCAGAAAAACTGGGGAAGCGGACAGATTCAGAGAGCAAACAGATCTTTTGGCAAATATGAGTTCCGCAATATCGATTGGACAAAGGATTCAAGGTTAAGCGATACACTTTTTGTGGGTACTCCTGATGAAATTCCGGCCGCTTCCGCCGGCAAGTTTCTCTCTGAGATCCATTTTTTGGACGGCAGTGTTGCCTTCAGGATAGTGGGAAGGTAAAATATCAGAATATGAAAATCTTAGTTACGGGTGGTGCAGGATTTATTGCGTCACATATCGTTGATGCTTTTATTGCTAAAGGATATGAAGTCTGTGTGGTTGATAATTTGTCAACCGGACACAGGGAGTTTGTAAACCAAAAAGCAGTTTTTTATAAAGCAGACATACGAGACAAAAAAGAAATTGAAAAGATTTTTCAGAAAGAAAAGCCGGACATATTGAATCACCATGCAGCCCAGATAAGCGTACGCAACTCAGTTGATGACCCCATAAATGACGCAGAGATAAATCTGATTGGACTTTTAAATCTTTTGGAAGCAGGTAAAAAAACAGGAGTAAAAAAAGCGATTTTTGCCTCTTCAGGTGGCGTTGTCTACGGTGAGGCACAAAAAATGCCGACATCTGAAAGCTATACGCCATTACAGCCGCTGTCACCGTACGGAGTATCAAAGTTGGCTTCTGAGTATTATCTCCATTTTTATTATAAGACCTGCGGTATACCGTTTGTCGCACTAAGATATTCCAATGTTTATGGTCCCAGGCAAAATCCGCACGGTGAAGCCGGAGTTGTTGCCATATTCAGTTTGAAGCTATTGCATGGGCATGTACCTGTTATAAACGGCGACGGCAGGCAAACGAGGGATTATGTGTATGTAGCTGATGTGGTAAGAGCAAACGTTTTGGCTGCCAAAAAGTCTATCGTTGGAGCTTTTAATATCGGGACAGGGAAAGAGACCGATGTCGTGAAAATTTATGAGAAGATCAAAAAATCTACTGACAGTCAGATAGTCGCAAAATACGGTCCAGCCAAAGATGGGGAGCAGAAGAGAAGTTGTTTGGATGCATCAATGGCAGCAGAAAAATTGGGTTGGAAGCCGCAGGTGGATTTATCCAAAGGATTGGATTTGACAGTCAAATATTTCAAAAATTTAAGGCAATAAAATTATTCTGCAATGATAAAAAATTCAAAAAAAGTTGTAGTTCTAGGAGCAGGATTGGCTGGTTTGGCCGCCGGATATGAATTGTCTCAAAAAGGGATAAACGTGGAGATTGTGGAAAAATGGGATGATGTGGGTGGTTTGGCTCGTACCATAAATGTAAATGGCTTCCGTTTTGATACGGGTCCGCATCGCTGGTATACCAAAAGCAATATGGTTAACCGATGGATGCTGGAGCTTCTTGGTAATGAGGTAATAAAAGTACCAAGGCTGACAAGGATATATTTTGACGGGAAATTTTTCTATTATCCCATAAAACTTATGAATGCTCTTTCAGGGATTGGTATATGGAAAGCCTTAAGAGCCGTAATTGATTATATTTACGCCAGAATTCGCGCAAGGATTTTTCGCCCGAAACTATTAACCATGGAGGATGGCTATATAAACCAATTCGGTAAAACTCTATACGAGCTTTTTTTCAAGCGCTATAGTGAAAAATTGTGGGGAGCAGACTGTCGAACTATTTCAATTGATTGGGTGGGACAGCGGACCCGCGGGCTAAACATTTTTACCCTTATTAGAGAAACGTTGTTTAAGAGTAAAAGTGTAGTATCTCTTGTGGATGAATTCTCTTATCCCAAAAAGGGAGTAGGTAGGTTAGCCCAGAAGATGGCTGAAGAAATAAAGAAAAAGGGAGGAAAAATATACTTGAATGCTGAAGTAACCTGTATTTCCAGTGAAAAAAACATCATTAAATCTGTTGAAGTATCCTTTAAGAATAAAAGGAAAACCAGACTTTCGGCTGATTATTTTATTTCAAGCATTCCCCTAAATGAATTGGTCAACCGGATGACCCCCCGTGTAGACATTAAAAATCTGAATTTAGCTTCAAAGCTCACTTACAGAGATGAATTACAGGTTGCGTTATTTGTAAAGAAAACACATATTACTCCAGACACATGGATTTATGTCCATCCAAAGGAGATTCCATTTATGAGGGTGATGGAGATGGATAATTGGAGCGATGAGTTGTCTCCTAAAGGGACAACTACTTTAGTCTTTGAGGTGGCCTGCACGATGGGAGATGTCGTGTGGCGTAAAAATGATAAAAATGTCATTGATATGGTATCAAATTCTTACATAAAGGAGTTTAATCTTATTAAAAAAAGCGATATATTAGGCGGATATGTCCACCGGGTACCCAAAGAATATCCTGTATACCATGTTAATTATAATGACGATGTCTTCAAGATTAAGGATTTCTTGAAACAATTTTCTAATATCCAGATTGTCGGCAGGAATGGTACTTTCCGCTATAACAATATGGATCATTCGATTGAGATGGGATTGTATGCAGCTTGGAATATTATTGCTGGTCGGAAAAAATATGACATAGAGTCGGTAAATATTGAAAGAGAATATCTAGAGGAGAAAAAAATTGAGAATTTAGAGGATGAGACAGTTGAGACGGAAGATGAGGAAACAAAATATGACAAAAAATACTAAAGGGAAGAAAGTTGTAGTTGTTATGCCGGCATACAATGCCGAAAAGACCATAAAAAAAACCTACAATGATATTCCCAAAGACGCAGTAGATGAAGTGATAGTTGTAGATGATGATAGCGCCGACAGTACTGTGGAAATTGCCAAAAAGCTGAAACTTACCGTATTTGTTCATGATAAAAATTTGGGATACGGAGGTAATCAGAAGACTTGTTATAGGGAGGCGTTGGGGAAAAATGCCGATATAATAGTGATGATTCATCCTGATTATCAGTATGATGCCACTTTGACTAAATATCTGGTACAACCAATCATTGACGGAAAGTTTGATATCATGCTAGGGAGCAGGATAAGAAGCAGAAAAGAGGCTCTTTTAGGAGGGATGCCTTTATATAAGTATATAAGCAACAGAGTTCTTACACTTTTTGAGAATATCATTCTTGATCTGAATCTTTCCGAATACCATACAGGTTTTCGTGCTTTTAGCAGTAATGTTCTAAAGAGGTTGCCTTTAGATAAATTTTCAGATGACTTTGTTTTTGACCAGGAAATTTTAGTTAGTGCCCATGCTGCCGGTTTTACCATTGGAGAAATTGCAGTACCCGTGCGCTATTTTCCTGAAGCATCTTCAATAAATTTTATCCGTTCTACTAGATATGGAATAATGATATTGTATACGCTGGTGAAGTATTTACTCAAAAATTACGGCATAGATTTTCCAATATTCCATTTTAAGGGAAAAAGTGAAAAAAACTGACTTTATAATTATTGCCTTAATTGTCCTTTTTTCTGTATTTACTCTGAAGGATCTTTTTATTCCGGGATTTTATACAAGTCATGACGGTATTCACCAGATTGTCAGACTGTATTATTTTGATAAGCTTCTGCATGATGGACAGTTTCCGCCGCGTTATGTCGGAAACCTTTTGCACGGTTTTGGTTATCCGCTCTTCAGCTTTTCCTATCAGATGCCATGGTTCTTTGGGGAACCGCTTCATCTTGGTGGACTTTCAGTGGTTGATAGCGTAAAGATGACTTTTCTTGTCACTTATATTCTCTCAGGGATTGCTATGTACTTTTTCCAAAAAAAAGTATTTGGGGCATTTCCGGCTATTGTAGGAACAATTATATACCAATATGCTCCTTATAGGTTTTCCAATATTTTTGTTAGGGCGGCAATTGGAGATGCCACCGCTTTTATTTTTCCCCCTCTTCTTTTTTTTGCCATTTATGAGATTAAAAAAGATAAAAAATTGAATCTAAGATGGATTGCTGTGGGAGCATTATCTGTAGCTGGTCTCCTTTTTTCTCACGCAATGGTGTTTTTTCTTTTTATATTGGCTTTAGGTTTGTATTTTATCATTTCATTTTTCATGAGCAAAAACAGGAAGATTATATTTACGTCATTTGCAGCAATAGGGTTTCTTTCGATAGGGTTGTCAGCATATTACTTTTTCCCGTCACTTATCGAGAGAAACTTTACAGTGTTTGCCAATATTATGGGTCCGGAATTTGTCGGAAATACCTTTTTGACAATAAAAGAGCTGATTTATTCTCCCTGGGGATACGGAATGATGAGAGCTCAGGAAGGAGCCATGTCGCTTCAGTTGGGTATAGGGCAGTGGCTTTCGGTGGTTGCGGGTCTTGTGGGAATAGTTTGGCTTTTTTTTCGGAACAAATTGGGTAAAGAGGAAAAACTCAAAGGAGAAGAAGCGCTGATTTTCTTTTTAATTTTTCTTTTCACTATCTTTCTTATGTTGCAGCCGTCATTATTTTTTTGGAGGCTCATAAGCAAGGTAGCGGTTGTGGATTTTACATGGAGAGTTCTTCCTGTGACTGTTTTTGCCGCTTCCTACCTAGCAGGATTTACCACTTCTATTGTCCGTTGGAAAGGACTTTTTGCTTTCTTTTTAGTTCTTATTACTTTATATGCAGTGAGAAACGATACTAGGATAAATCAAGTGCAAAATTGGACAATGCCCTTTTATCTTAGTCTTGAATCAACCACTAATCAGAATGATGAATATACTCCTATTTGGGTAAGAACAGAGCTTCTTAAACCCGGCATGCCAAAAGCTGAATTTTCCGATAATAACACGAAAATAGAAATAAATACGGCAAAATCAAATTATATGAGCCTTTCTGTCACCGCATCCCAGTCAGGGGTTTTGCAGATAAACAGGATTTATTATCCTGGATGGAATGTTTATGTAAACAACCGTCAGACAAGCGTAAATTATATGGATAATGGCTTTATGAAGATACCAATAGATGCAGGAAAAAATCTTGTTGAAGTAAAATTTATAGAAACTCCGCTTCGCAAGACAAGCGATATTTTATCTCTTGTCTCACTTTTGTGTGTGTCATATCTCATAATAAAATTTAGGAAAACATGAACAAAATATCTGTTGCCATAGCTGCATATAACGAAGAAGAAAATATTGCCAAGTGTCTAACAAGCGTGAAGGATTGGGTAGAGGAAATTGTGGTTGTAGACGGTTCATCAACCGATGATACTGTCAAAATTGCCCATGGTTTAGAAGCAAAAGTTATATCAGCTGACAATCCGGATATGTTCCATATTAACAAACAAAAAGCGATAGATGCATGCAAAGGAGGGAACTGGGTGCTACAGTTGGATGCCGATGAGGTAGTTTCTCAGGAACTTAAAAAAGAAATCCTTTCTACTATTGATCAGCAACAATCTATCAGTAACAAGCGAACGTTAAACGGTTTCTGGCTTCCCCGCAAGAATTTTTTCCTGGGAAGATTTCTTGAAAAAGGAGGACAGTATCCTGACTATACTTTGAGGTTTTACCGTAAGGGAAAGGGCAGATTACCCTGTAAAAGCGTCCATGAACAGGCGGTTGTAGAAGGAGAGACTGCATATCTTCAAAACCCACTTTTACATTACCCGTATCCAAATTTCGCGCATTATTTAGAGCATTTCAATAAATATACCGATATATTTGCCGATGAGTTGATGGACAAGAAAACTTCAATTTCTTTTTCTTCAATAGTTTTTTTTATGTTTATAAAACCATCTTTATGGTTTCTTTTGACTTTTGTAAGACATAAAGGCTTCTTAGACGGTTTCCCCGGATTTGTTTTTTCTTTCTTTTCCGCTTTGCGATATCCCGTTTCCTATATTAAGTATTGGGAGAAGAAGAAAGCTAGAAATATTTCCAAGTAAAATGATAAAGGGAAAAAAGCTCAAAGTTGCAATTGTTGTTCCTCCGATTGCAGGCCATAAGATGCGCGGAACCGGTAATTACACTCAAAATCTATATACTGCTTTGAATAAGCTTCTGGATGTTGAAGTAAATTTAAGGACGATCGATGAAATTAAATATTGCACTGTCGATGTTATCCATTTTCCTTATTTTGACCCTTTTTTTTTGACTCTTCCCTTCATAAAGACAAAGCCTACCGTAGTCACTGTCCATGATCTTATCCCTCTTCGTTACCCGAATCATTTTCCACCCGGTTTGAAGGGTTTTCTAAAATGGAATTTGCAGAAAATTTCTCTTTGGAGTGCCGGTGCAATAATTACCGACTCCATTTCATCACAGACTGATATTGAAGGATTTGCCGGTATAAAAAAGGAGAAAATACATGTGGTCTATCTGGGTGTAACACCGGAATTTGGCAAAGCATATTCCAAAGATTATAAAGAAAAAGTTATAAAAAGGTTGTCGCTTCCCAAAAAGTTCATACTAAATGTGGGGGATATCAATTTTAACAAAAACATTCCAGGTTTTCTGAAGGCTTTTTCAGTTTTAGTTGCCAGGAACTCTGGTTTGAAATTAGTCTTAGTAGGAGAAGGATTTACGCGACCATCGACAGAATTGGTTCAAACGATCGAATTGATGAAAGAGATGGAAATAGAAGATAAAGTATTGAGAGTTAGTTCATTGGCCGTATCCGAATTGGCGGTTGTATATCAATTGGCACAAGTATATGTGCAACCATCATTTGCCGAGGGGTTCGGATTGCCTCTTCTTGAAGCTTTTGCGGCGGGATGTCCTGTTGTAGCAGCAAAGTCTGCCAGTTTGCCGGAGGTGGCAGGAGATGCAGCGGTCATGTTTGATCCGCAGAATACCGATTTAGTAGTAAAAAAAGTATTAAATTTATTGGGAAACAAGGAATTGGTATATGATTTAATCCAAAAAGGAAAGAAAAGAGCAGAATTTTTTACATGGGAAAAATGTGCTTCGGAAACAGTTAAAGTATACAAAGAAGTAGCATATAAGAAATAATCCATAATGTTTATTTTTGCTTTATTTTTAATTTGGAGAATCGGTTTGTTTGCTGTTGCACAATTGGGTGTTGGACTATTACCATTTTCCCCCCGTTTTCCCTATGCTGACATGCTTCTTATACCTTCGGGTTTGCCAGCATGGTTTTGGTCCTTTGCCAATTTTGACGGAGTACACTATCTGACAATTGCAAAAGGGGGTTATAGCGCCCAATACACTCAGGTTTTCTTCCCTCTTTATCCTCTTGTTCTTAGGTTTATCCATAGTTTAATCTTTTTTGTAAACCCGGTTTTTACGGGCATTATTTTTTCAAGTCTTTTGTTTTTGGCGGTTCTTTTTATTTTTCAAAGGTTATTGTTGCTTGATTATAAAAAGGATGAAATAAAGTGGATGATTCTTTTTTTTGTTTTCTTCCCGACATCATTTTTTTTAGGCAGCCTTTATACCGAAGGTATTTTTCTTTTATTTATATTCAGTGCGTTTTATACGGCCAGAAAAAAACATTTCAGGCTGGCGGCAGTTTTGGGTGCTCTTGCTTCAGCGACTAGGCTTGTTGGTATATTTCTCATTCCTGCCTTATGGTGGGAGGAAATTATTGCAAAGAGGGGAAAGATCGGCAGAAAAGGTTCAAAAACAAACAAGTTAGAGACAAAGTACACGCGATATTTTAATGATGTAATTAGTTATTTGAATTATATAGTTCACTCTCCAATAACATATATTCTTCCCATAGGACTTCTTGCCTATATGATTTTTCTACAGTGGAAATATGGAGATTTTCTCTATTTCTGGCATGCCCAGCCGGTTTTTGGTGCCCAGAGAAGCGGAGCAGGAATAATACTGCTGCCGCAGGTAATCTGGAGATATTTTAAGATTTTTTCAAATCTAAATCCT
Source organism: uncultured Gammaproteobacteria bacterium (assembly GCA_964520615.1). Classification (GTDB taxonomy): domain Bacteria; phylum Patescibacteriota; class Microgenomatia; order 2-02-FULL-39-11; family 2-02-FULL-39-11; genus JAMCUI01. The sequence continues at coordinate 107,230 of CAZFNL010000137.1, read as the reverse complement.
CTGACAGAACCTTTTGTTATTGCGTTTACTGAATTTGTAGCAACGATATTATCAATAATACTTTTAGTTACTTCTTATTTGAAGAAGATCCGGCTGTCATACCTCATTTTTTCTTTGTTGACGATATTGGTACCAACGCTCACCGGAACCTTTTCCAGTATGCCTCGATATATATTGGTAGCGTTTCCCCTTTTTATCGTTCTTGGGCTTATTAAAAATAAATGGGTGAAGATAGCGTTATTGATAATTTTTATTGTACTTCTTTCTTTTTACACGGTACTCTTTACAAGAGGTCATTGGGTAAGCTGATTGAATACATCTTAATTCTCCTATAAAATTAAGCAATGAGACTATTGATAGGAATACCGGCTTACAATGAGGAAAAAATGATTGGAAAAGTAATTTCATCCCTACCTAAAAGATTATTAGGAGTTGATAGAATAGATGTAGTTGTTGTTGATGACGGATCGATTGATAGGACAAGGGAAGTCGCAGAGTCTAAAAAGGTTATAGTTTTGCATCATATAATAAATAGAGGATTAGGGGGAGCGCTTAAGACTATATTTGCATTTGCTTTGCCGAGAAATTATGATATTTTGGTGACTTTTGATGCTGATGGACAACATGAGTCAAAGTATATATCTGATGTTATTAAACCTATTCTTTCTCAAAAATCAGATGTGGTTATAGGTACCAGATGGAAAAGTAAGACACATGTACCTTTTTCCCGAAGATTGATAAACCAATTGGCAAACATATTAACTTTTATTCTTTACCACATTTGGACTTCTGATTCACAATCTGGACTGAGGGCATTTAATAATAAGGCAATAAACAAAATTAAATTGCAGACAGACGGAATGGAAGTCTCAAGCGAATTTTTTAAGGAAATAAAAAGTAACAAATTGAGATTTTCAGAGATATCTATAAATCCCGTTTATTCTGACTATTCACTGAATAAAGGACAGAAATTGAGTAATGCTCCGACAGTCTTAATAAATTTGCTTTTGAGGTTGGTAAGATAGATTTATGCATTTAGTATTTACACAAGCGATCTTAAGTATTTTTGTTCTATTTGCCTTGTCGCGTGTTTTCTTACGCTTCAGAAGTGGAGAAGTAACATTTTTTGGGTTTATATTTTGGGTTTTGCTTTTCGGGTCTGCTTTGGCAATCATCATTTATCCATCCATTTCTGGGGATATCGCAAGGATTTTGGGTATAGGCCGTGGAGTAGATCTTGTTATTTACGCTTCAATTGTACTTCTTTTTTATCTTGTTTTCAGGCTTTATGTTTATCTTCAGGATTTACGTCATGAACTGACAAAGTTAGTACAAAAGCTGGCTATGAAGGAGTTGAATGGAAAAAATGAAAAAAAATCCTCTTCCCAAAATTAGTGTAATTACCCCTTCCTTCAATCAGGGTAACTTTATTGCAGAAACTATAGACTCGGTTCTTTCCCAGGGATATAAGAATTTGGAATATTGGATAATTGATGGAGGTTCAAAAGATGATACGATTCCGGTATTAAAAAGATACGGTAAAAAAATTCAATGGATGTCCAAAAAAGATAATGGTCAAACAGACGCGATAAATAAAGGGATGGAAAAAGTGACTGGGGATATAGTCACTTATCTTAACTCAGATGATATTTTATTACCGGGAAGTATAGAAAAAATTGCTGACTTTTTTTCGACAAATCCAGATATATTTTGGACTACTGGGATGTGTAAGATAATAAATGAAAAAGGCAAAGAAATTAGGAAGCTAATTACATTATACAAGAACTTCTGGTTGAAGTATTTTAGAAATTCAGTCAGCCTTTCTGTAGTGAACTTTATTTCACAACCAGCGACTTTTTGGAGACGTGAGACGGTAAAATCAGTAGGGTTATTTGATACCAGTCTTTATTATACTATGGACTATGATTATTGGTTAAGAATGAGTAGAATATATAAATTGGGTTTTATCGATGATTATTTAGCGTCATTCAGACTTCATGATGAATCCAAAAGCTCAAAAAATGTTAAGAAATTGTTTGATGAAGGTTATGAAGTGGTCAAAGAACACGACAAGGGAGTGTTACCTATAATACACAGGTTACATGATATTTTCACTCTAACCGCTTACACTGTTATTAAATAATATATGAATAATAACTTCTGGAAAAACAAAAAAGTACTGGTGACAGGGGGAGCCGGATTTCTAGGGAGCCATTTGACTCGTAAGTTAAAGGATTTGAGTGCAGAAGTTTTTGTGCCCAGATCGAAAGACCATGATTTGAGGGAAATAGTGAATTGCCGCAGGGTAGTAAAGAATAAGGATTTGGTAATACATCTGGCGGCAAAAGTTGGAGGAATAGGTTTCAATTTAGCCCATCCAGGTGAAATGTTTTATGACAACATATTGATGGGTACTTATCTTATGGAGGAGGCCAGGAAGGCAGGAGTGAAGAAATTTATTGCTTTGGGAACCATATGCGCTTACCCTAAATTTACTCCGGTTCCTTTTAAGGAAAAAAACCTATGGATGGGATATCCTGAAGAAACCAATGCTCCCTATGGTCTAGCAAAGAAAATGCTTCTGGTACAATCACAGGCATACAGACAACAATATGGATTTAATTCAATATTTCTTTTACCCGTCAACCTTTACGGTCCCGGTGATAACTTTGATCCGGTCTCATCTCACGTCATACCTGCTCTTATAAAAAAAGTTTTTGACGCAAAGCAAAAAAAGGAAAATTCGATTACAGTGTGGGGTACAGGTAAACCCACACGTGAATTTTTATATGTTGAGGATGCTGCTGAAGGAATTATTTTAGCTGGAGAAAAATATAATAAGCCTAATCCTGTAAATCTAGGAGCAGGATTTGAGATATCTATAAAGGATCTAGTTGAACTCGTATGCAATCTTTCAGGATACTCCGGTAAAATTATTTGGGATAAGACAAAACCTGACGGCCAGCCTAGAAGAAAACTGGATACGTCAAGAGCGCGAGAAGAGTTTGGTTTTAATGCGCATACAGATTTTGAGATTGGGTTGAGAGAGACAATAAATTGGTATAAGACAAAGTACGTTTCAAGGAAATAAACCTTTGTTTTAATCCTTCGCAGAAATCTCCGGGCTTTAACCTGGAGAGCTCACTCTTTACTTATTGAAATTAGTTTATGAATATATCTTCGTGTTTATGGTTAGCGAAATGTTTTGGAGAAAGAAAAAAGTACTTGTAACGGGTGCTTCATTTATAGGGTCACATCTTATAGATAGGATAGTGGAAATGGGGACTAAGGTTAGAGTGGTAAACATAAGCAGAACTCATTTACCCTATTTTTCGAAACATGTCAAAAACAAAAATGTGGAATTTCTTGTTAGAGATCTTCGTAATTTAGATAATGCACGAAAAAGTGTAAGAGGAGTTGATATCGTTTTTCACCTTGCCTGTAATTACGGAGGAAGAGGATACATAGATTTTCATCAGGGTTCTACCTCATCTAATTTGCTTCTAGATGGATCTGTATTTTTGGCTTCACTAAATGAAAAAGTGGAAAAAGTGGTTTTTGCCTCTTCAGGTTGTGTTTATCCGAATTTTTTACAGACTGATCCGAATAAAATAATATATCTCAAAGAAGAAATGGTGAAATCTCCATATGATGCAGATAATATGTACGGATGGGCAAAGCTTATGGGTGAGATGACTTTGAGTGCATATTATAGAGATTTCGGGTTAAAGTCCGTCTCATGCAGGTATTTTTCCGTCTATGGAGAAAGAGAGGTAGAAAGCCATGCGGTGATTGCTATGATTGCCAAAGCATTCATAAGGCAAAATCCTTATGAAATTTGGGGTACGGGAGAACAGATAAGGAATTGGACTTATGTAGCCGATATTGTGGAAGGTACACTTTTGGCCGCAGAAAAGATAAATGATGGTATAGCGATAAATCTGGGGACAACCGAAAGAACAAAAGTGATTGATGCGGCTCAGGAGATTTTACGTTGTGCGAGATCTGATGCCAAAATAAAGATTTTACCTTCCATGCCCACAGGACCTTACAATAGGGTAGCCGATTGCCGCCTGGCAAAAAATCTTCTAGGTTGGGAGCCTCAGGTGAAGTTTAGGGATGGGTTACATAGGACAATAGAATGGTATTTTGCCACCAAAAATAAAAACCAGATCAGAAATAGCTTAAAAAAGATTCTTTTAGAGCGCTAATTTTCCCCTTTTACCAGACCGCAGGTTTTTATATACTTACGTTATTCCATTTTCATATGTTACGAATATTTTCCTCAGCAATAAAAAAGCATATTCCGCTCTTTTTTATAATTTTTGCTTATATACTTCTTATTTACCGATATTCCGGTTTCGTGCCTCTTTGGGACTCTTATGAGTATGTCAATACTCATATGTACAAAGCCGTGACTTCATCATTTAACCTGCTGAATTTTAACTTTGCCGAACATGTTTCTTTTGCCTGGACGCTTCCTACAAGTCTGCCACAATATTTCGGTTTTGGGAATATGCCAGTTCTCCATTTCACCATAGCTTTTTTTACAGTTTTATCAATGGTTGCTTTTTACGGTATATTAAAACACCTTTTTTCCGGAAATAAGCATAATATTGAAGTAAATCTATTGACATTCTTATACGCGTTCTATCCTCCTTTTGTGGCAAATGCTCTGCAATACAGTCCTGATTACGGAGTTTTGGTTTTCTATACAATTTTTCTTTATTTTTTGATTACTAAACACAAAAAACTTACCATTTTATCAGGCACAGCCTTGGTTTTTACCAAAGAAACAGGTATTGTCTTCTACGCAATTTCAGTTTTTATTAGCTTTTTATTTTCTCTCGAATGGAGAAAATTAAACCTTGGCAAAGTTTTTAGAAAAATGTGGAATTATGCATTTTTTTCTTTTCCAGTTCTAATTTATTTACTATTTCTTATGGTAAGAGTGTTTATATTGAGACAGGAACCATTGCCTTGGTATCTGACTGACTCTGGTGGTAATCTACAAATGCCACTTTTTCCTCATTCCGTTGTGCAAAAAATACCAGCCTCATATTTCATACTAATTTTTATTGCTAATTTTAACTGGATTCTAACCTATTTTCTTATTTTGGGAATTATTTTATCAGTATTTAAAATCGTAAGGAAAAGAAGAGGGGACAGTTACAAAGAAGATATAAAATATCTTAATATAATATTTCTTTATACGATTTTTTTTGTCATGACTCTGGTAATGATCAGTTACAAAACCTTTTCCAACCCGCGTTATTTTTTACCGTTGTATCCTTTTTTGATTATTCTTTTTTATTTCGGAATACATGTTTTTATTCAAAAAAGGATAATTAGAAATTTTTTACTCTTATCCATTATTTCACTTTTTTTTATATCATGTTTTAAAACAATTGATCCAATTTCTCAGAAAATATATGGGACGTTTAGATTTGGAAATCACGATATCTTAGACATGACGTCAATTACGGGTGAATGTTGCGGATATGGACGTGATCAACTCGTATATAATCTGGAATATACTCATTTGCACTACCTTTTAAATGATTTGCTCCAAAGTATTCGTCCTCTCAAAAAAGATGCTTTTGCTTATAATCTTCGTGCAGGACCATTTCTATTTCCAGTCTGGGATAAAAGCGGCTTTTGGAGAACTGTAAGTCATAAGAATATAGATGCTGTATATATAATCAACTGGTACAGTTATCTTTATAATAAGCCTAAAATAATCTATTATATTGAAATGCCCAATACTGACAATGCAAATTATCTCCGGTGGTACGAAACCAGAATGTATAGTCCGTCGTTGAAATTACGTTATACTTTAGTGAAAGAAATGAATTTTGATGATGACGGGTACTCCCTTAAAGTATATAAGTTGAAATATAAAGGTGAGACTTCTATCAGATAGTTTTATTTGGAGGAACAGGCGATATCAGAATCTTTTAAGAAATTTTTCGATAGTCTTTTTGATATATTCTATCATCTCAAAATTTATTCCTGGAAAAACTCCCAACCAGAATGCCCTGTTCATCACGTGATCTGCGTTGACAATCTTTCCTGCAGTCCTGTATTTTATTTTCAGATATGCCGGGTGCCGAAGAAGGTTTCCTGAAAAGACATTTCTGGTACCTATTTTTTCTTTTTCCAGATACTCTGTGAGCTGATTTCTGGTAAACGGTGCGTCTTTCTTGACAAGAAGAGGAAAGCCAAACCAGCAAGGATCTTCTTTATCTGTTGTTGTAAGAAGCTCAAAAAACTTATTATATCTTCGAAAGAATTTAAATAGTTCTTTATAATTTTCTTTCCTTTTTTTTATAAATTGCGGCAATTTTTGAAGTTGTGCCAGGCCGATTGCCGCCTGGAAATCCGTAAGTTTCAGGTTAAAACCTATCTGGGAGTAGATATATTTATGGTCGTAACCTGCGGGCAGTTCTCCCATTTTCCAACCAAACCGCTTGCCGCAAGTATCATCCTTTCCTGTATCGCACCAGCAGTCCCTGCCCCAGTCGCGGAATTGACGTATGGAGCGGTGGATAAGGGGGTTATTGGTAACGACTGCTCCGCCTTCACCCATGGTAATCTGGTGAGCAGGATAAAAGGAGAATGTGGATATATCGCCATATGTTCCCACAAGTTTCCCTTCATAACGGCTTCCCAAGGCATCACAGCAGTCCTCAATCAACCATAGATGGTATTTTTTGGCTAGTGCCACTATTTTATCCAGATTATAGGGGTTGCCTAGGGTGTGGGCTGCCATAATAAGTTTTGTTTTTTTGGTGATGGCTTTTTCAATTTTTTCCGTATTAATATTAAGAGAAGAAAGATCAGCATCCACAAAGACCGGTGTCATACCAAAGATGATGCCGGGATTGACGGTTGTGGGGAAGGCGACAGCTCCTGTAATAAATTCATCGCCTCTTTTCAAACTTCTTTCTCCAAAAACTCTCGAAGTCAGGGAAAATAAAGCGGTCAGATTGGCACTGGAGCCGGAGTTGACCAGTGAAACGTAGCGCACGCCCAAAAAGCGGGAGAATTCCTTTTCAAATTCTTTGGCAAAATGACCTTCCGTCCACCATCCCTCACGGGCGGCTGATACGGCATTTTCTATTTCGTTTTCGCCAAATACTTTCCCAGAGGCTGGAATATAAGTCTTTCCCGGGACAAATGATATATCGGAAGGCATAGATTATATTAACTTTGTATTATAATACATGACAATTATATAAAGAAATTGATTTTACATTAAGATGAGTTCACTATCAATAATTTTGCCTGTGTATGATGAAAAAGAAGTTATAGAATATGTCCTTTCGGAATGGAAAATTTTTCTCGATAAAAACAAAATCCGTTTCAATTTCATAATTTGCGAGGATGGTTCAACTGATGGAACAAAAGAATTATTAAAAAAACTAAAATTGAATTATCCTATTAGCCTCAATCAGAAAAAGAAAAGGAGAGGTTACGGTAGTGCAGTATTGGATGGTATAAAGTCCGCACAGTCAGAGTTTTTACTTTGTGTCGATTCTGACGGCCAATGCAATCCGGAAGATTTTCCCAAGTTTTGGAAGAAGAGAATGTCGGCAGACATACTGATAGGTTGGAGACGGAGAAGGTCCGATCCTCTACAAAGAAAAGTTTTTTCTCTTTTTTTCCGAATAATCTATAAATTACTTTTTTCTGCATCAATACACGATCCATCCGCTCCTTTTGTTTTATTCAAGAGGAGGGCAATCTTATCTTACACAAAGTATCTTTCTTATTTAAATGAAGGGTTTTGGTGGGGTTTTATAGCTGTGGCTATTAAAGCTAAATTATCCATAAATGAAATACCGATACATCACCGTAAGACTCAACGTGGTGATAAGACAAAAGTCTATACACTAGATAAAATTCCATCAATTGCCTTTAGAAATCTGGTAGGCATTCTTCTTTTACGCTTTGCAAAATAAATGTTTATTGATTTCAAAACGTAATTATTTTATTTTTTATACCCATTTTTTTTATATCCTTGAGAATCTCGTCCTTAAAGCGGAATGAGGATATGAGTACCGGTTCTTTATAGCTTCGGAGCTTTTCCGGAGGGATGATCTCTATTCCTATCAGCTTTTTACCCGCCAAATTCAAGTTTCTGTCTGCTAATTTGATAGTTTTCTGGGCAAGTTTTGTGGAAGTGAAAAGCCTTTCCGTGAGCGATCCGGCTCCCCAGACTATTAATCTGTCAGGGCAATTGTCGATTACTCTGTTTATCCTGGCCATTTTTGCCTTTGACAGCCGGATATATTTTTTTAGTGAATTCCTGACACCTCCGCTTTTTTGCCAAAGGGAAAAAATTACTTTACCGTCCGAGGTGAAATGGATAGGCTGAAAGTCATGCATGAGAGCGTGAAGGGCAGAAACACCAAAAAAATTAATATGCTCAAGAGAGAATTCATAGAAAGGTTCTTCGAAATCCTTATAAAAATTATCTGCATCAGGCAAGGCGATAAAAAAGTAGCCATTTCCGGAAAGTATTGAAGAAAGTTTTTGAATTGCCTGTTTTATATCAACCAGATGTTCTAAAACTTGGGCAAGAATAATAATATCGTATTTTCTCCGGGTGTCAAAAGAGTAGAGTTCGGCCGTTCGTATTTTTATTTTGTATTTTCTAGATGCGGCTATTTGGCATTGAGGGCTGGGATCAAAACCATCAAGGCTCTTAAAACCCTTTTGTCTTAAAAGATACAATAAATGTCCGTCTGAACAGCCTACGTCAAGTATCTTAGAGGTTGGAGGACAATATTGCTGTATAATTTTTGCGTATATTTCATGCAGATTTTCATCCCGGCCGTGATTATATTTTGAATTTTTTTTATAATGTTTGTTAGCTGTTTTCCGGTCGTATGTATATTTTACAAATACGAAACCGCAGTTATCGCATACTACGATTTTATGTTCAAGCCCGCCGGCAAACTTCTGGGTAAAAATGGGAAAATTTGATTGGTAATTACAGATTGGGCAATTTCTTGACTTTTTATTAACCACAATAACGTATTATAATACCAGAAACACTATTGATGCAGTAAGGAAGTTTTTTTATCCAATTAATTCTGGGAAGTTGAGTGCCATGGTTAAAATAAAGTTATCTGATTACATTATCAGTTTCATCGAAAATTTGGGAGTAAACCACATTTTTCTTATATCAGGCGGCGGAAATATTCACCTTGTTGATTCTATAGGAAAAGCAGGAAAACTGAAATATATCTGCAACTATCACGAACAAGCTTGTGCCACAGCCGCGGAAGCTTACGCGAGGATTTCAGGGAATTTGGGCGTGTGTCTTGTGACCACAGGGCCCGGAGGAACCAATGCGATTACGGGAGTCCTTGGCGGCTGGCTTGATTCCATTCCCATGCTGATAATATCCGGACAAGTAAAAAGAGAAACTATGGGGGCAGGAAAAATATCCCGGCAATTGGGAGATCAGGAAATAAATATCATTGACATGGTAAAGCCGATTACAAAATATGCCGTGACAGTCCTGAAGCCGGATGATATCAGATATCATCTGGAGAAGGCCGTATATATGGCAAAATCAGGCAGGCCGGGTCCGGCTTGGCTTGATATACCTTTGGATATACAAGGTTGGTATATAGAAAAAGGAAAGTTAAAGAGATTTGTTCCTGGTGAAGAACTGAAATTGCCTTCAGAAGATGATAAAAAACTACTTTTGTCGAAGCTGGTTTCACGAACCATATTTAGATTAAGCCATTCCAAACGCCCGGTTCTGTATGCGGGCAACGGCATCCGGCTGTCGGCAGCTGCCGGAGAATTTTTAAAGCTGGTTGAACTCCTGAAAATTCCGGTACTGACAAGTTATGCCGGATACGATTTGATTCCTTCTGATAATAAATATTTTTTCGGCAGGGGACACGCTTTCGGGCAAAGAGCTGCCAATTTCATCCTGCAAAACAGTGATTTTCTGCTGTCTATCGGAGCACGGTTGGATATTCGGACTATAGGATTTACTTATAAGGCTTTTGCCAGGGAAGCATATCACGTGATGGTTGATATTGATAGAAAGGAAACAGATAAACCAATATTGTCACCTGACCTGAAGATAAATGTTGACGCGAAAGAATTTATTGTTGAAATGATAAAGCAATTAAACAAGAAGAATTTTAAATTGGTGATTAACAAATGGATGGACTACGGGAGAAAGCTTAATCGAAAATATAAAACAGTTTTACCTGAGTATTGGAAAGAGAAGAACGCAGTAAATCCTTATTGTTTTATTGAAACAATCAGCTCGATGCTTGACGAAGGCGAAATAATAGTACTTTCTGACGGTGTAGGACCTCTTAATTGTTCATACCAGGCATTTTGGGTCAGGAACAAACAGCGTATAGTTCTGAACAACGGTTGCGCCCAAATGGGATACGGATTGCCTGCGGCAGTAGGAGCTGCTTTTGCCTCCGGAAAAAATAAAAGAATTATCTGTTTTGAAGGTGACGGCAGTATACAACTTAATATTCATGAATTACAGGTGATGAAGCATCACCGGCTACCCATAAAGCTTTTTATTTATGATAATGACGGATACCAATCCATAAGAAATACCCAAGACAATCTGTTTGAGGGCAGACACGTGGCGGTAGACAAAAAATCTGGAGTGAGCTGTCCGGATTTTATAAAAGTGGCAAAAGCTTATGGATTACCGGCTATAGAGATAAATAATCATAGTGATATGAAAAGGAAAATCCAAAATGTATTAAAAAGTAAAGGCCCGATGGTATGTGTCATAAACTCTGTCAAAAATCTGACGCTTAATCCTAAACTGATGGCCAGGAAATTACCCAACGGGCAGTTTGTTTCTCCTGCGCTTGAAGACATGGGTCCGTTTTTGCCCCGTGATGAATTTAAAAGCAATATGCTTATACCGCTTTGGGAGGAAAAGTGAAAAAGAAAATTTTTTTGACAGGCGGATCGGGCTTTATAGGCAAAAACATAAAGGAATTTTTAAGCGATAAATTTGATATATTGGCTCCCTCTCATAGTGATTTTGACTATAAGGATTCTTCCCGGTTAAGAGAGTTTATAAAAAAGAATAAAATTCAAATTATTCTGCATTGTGCAAATGCCGGAGGAGGAAGAGATTCGCGAAATTATAAAAATGTCGTAGAAGTAAATCTGCGGATTTTTATAAATCTTGTTTTATGCGAAGATTTAATCGAAAAGTTTATATATTTCGGATCGGGTGCGGAATATGATAAAAGCCGGGCTTTGGTAAATATAAGCGAGAAAGAATTCGGAAAGCGGGTACCCAAGGATGATTACGGCTTTTATAAATTTGTCTGTTCCAGCTTTGCGCTAAAATCAGAAAAAATATATTGTCTTAGACTTTTCGGCGTCTACGGGAAATATGAAAACTATCTTTTTAAGTTTATATCAAATTCAATTGTAAAAAACCTTTTAAAGCAGGAGATTAAAATAGGCCAGAATGTTGTATTTGACTATTTATATATTGACGATCTGGTAAAAATAGTAAGCTATTTCATCAATCATGAGCCGAAATATAAAGTATATAATATAGGAAGCGGAGGAAAAACAGATCTTGTAGAAATTGCTGAGCTTATAAATTCTGCCAGTGATTACGGATCGGATATCAATATATTGCATAAAGGCATGAATCTGGAATACACTGCTGATATTTCGCGGCTGAAGAAGGAAATTCCGGACTTCAAACCGATATCTTTGGCGGAGGGGATAAGAAGTTTATATAATTGGTATAAAAAAAATTTAGGCATGATTGATAAAGAAATGGTAATAAAAGATCCTTATTTGGGAAAAATTAAAATAAAGGAACAATAAGATTTATGAATAATAATAAAAGAACAGTTCTTCTGACCGGTGCATCAAGAGGAATAGGCAAAGCAATCAGGGGAAAACTTGAAGAAGAGGGATATTTGCTGATAACGCCATCCAGAGGAGAACTGGATCTGTCCGATGAACAATCCGTTTCAATATATATTAATAAATTAAGAAGTCAGAAGATAGATATACTGATCAATAACGCCGGCATAAATCAGCCTCAGTATTTAGGAGAACTGGATAAAAAAAATATAGAGGATACATTAAGAATCAACCTCATCACCCCGATTTATTTGGCAAACTCTGTTGTTGGGTATATGAAAAAGCAAAAATGGGGAAGAATAATAAACGTAAGCTCCATATTTGGAATTGTCGCAAGGGGCAAACAGGTTTTATACGCTTCGTCAAAGCACGGTATAAACGGTATGACAAGAGCATTAGCTTTGGAACTGGCACCTTTTAATATATTGGTTAATTCAGTGTGTCCCGGTTTTACCCTTACTGATTTAACAGGCAGAAATTCCCCGCGGAAGAATGCGGAAATAGCCGGAGACATACCGTTGGGAAGATTTGCGTTTGCTGCGGAAATTGCTGAATTGGTTTCTTTTCTCGTTTCAGAAAAAAATACTTATATTACCGGATCCGTACTTCCCATTGACGGAGGATTTATTGCCAAATGAACGGCGACATTCTCATCACATCTCCAATAAAAAATTTTACCGTCCGGTTCTCAAATAATTTTGAGTATTTGGATGACCTCCAAAATATCCCGAATTCCGTTATAATTTGCGGGAATGTAGTTTATGGTTTTTATAAAAATAGGATTTTTGATAAATTCCAAAAAAGCAAGCTTTTAGTTTTAGAACTTGACGAAAGCGGAAAAACATTAAGGACAGTAGAAAAAATCTATAAATGGCTATTACCTCTTCCGTATAAAAAAAATCTGACGGTGATATCTTTTGGCGGGGGAATAAACCAGGATATAGTAGGATATTGCGTCTCAACCTTATACAGGGGAGTCCATTGGATATATATACCGACTACTCTTCTTGCACAAGCAGACAGTGCCGTCGGATTAAAAACATCTCTAAATTTTAATAAGTATAAAAATGTTATCGGTACTTTTTACCCGCCGGATTTTATATATATAGATACGGAATTTTTAAAAACACTGAAAAAGATGGATATTATCAACGGAATGGGAGAAATTGCTAAATTGCTCTTGATGGATAAAAACGCGCAAAGCAGGTTAGAAGAAATATCCTCAAGACTGAAAAAGGTTTTGTCCTTCTTTGATAAAAAAAATATAGAGGAAATAATAAAAGATTGCATAAGGATAAAATTAAGTTATATGGAAAATGATGAGTTTGATCATGGCAGGCGGAATCTTTTAAATTACGGACATGAGCTGGGGCATGCTTTGGAATCTGCTTCAAACTTTAGCGTATCCCACGGGATAGGAGTGTTACTGGGTATGATTTATGCCAACAGCGTAAGTGTAAGAAAAGGCTGGTTGTCAAAAAAGCTGAATATACGGATAAACGATGATATTTTTTTCCCTTTATTGAAATTGGACAATCTAAAAATTGACGGAAAAAATTTTATACAAGGTCACATACTTTCGGGAATGAATAAGGACAAGAAAAAAGTATCGGAAAAAATGGTCTTGGTATTGCCGAAGGGAAATATGTCTCTGGTAAAAATTACCGATTATACCGCGGATGAACTGGAGAAAGACCTAGGTAATTTTTTGGACATCATCAGGATGTTTCTAATATAATAGGCATACACGATATAATAACCGAATGATTTATCAAAGGAGGATAAAATGAAGGATTTGGAACTGGAAATGGTTTTATTGCTTAAAAAAATGAAAAAGAGTTATGGAGTTTGTGAAGTGAAAGCTGAGTTTGAAGCAGAGGCGGTCAGAATACATGAGGCAATGAGATTGAAAGATATTGCTGAGAAAGCCGAATTGGGAATTGTATTGAAAATCGGCGGTGCTGAAGCGATCACCGACATGTTTGAAGCGCAGCATATAGGAGTAACGGGACTTGTTGCTCCTATGGTAGAGAGCGCGTATGCCATGAAAAAATTTCTTGAGGCAATAAATTATCATTTCCCGGAAGATCTCATGAAGAGGATAATTTTTGGAGTAAATATTGAAACTTACACGGCCTACCAGAATCTAAAAGAGATATTACGTTCCCCTAATTTAGAACTTATTGGGAAGATTACGCTTGGTCGGGTGGATATGTCCGGATCTCTTGGTATTTCTCGGGAGGAAATAAATAGTCCCGGAATGTATAAGATTGCCGAAGATATGTTTGAGCAGGTTAAAAAAAAGCGTTTAAAAACAGCAATGGGCGGCGGAATTGCCAAAGAAGCCATACCTTTTATCCAAAAATTAGTCCGGAAAGGACTTCTTGATTATTACGAAACCCGGAAAATAGTTTTCAAAACCACCAGAAATTCCGGAAAAATCGAAGAAGGCATAATACTTGCCAATGAATTTGAACTGCTTTGGCTGAGGAATAAGAATAATTATTACGAGAGAATATGTCATGAGGATGATAAAAGGTTAAAAATGCTCCAGAAAAGAATCAGTTTTAAGTTTCCCCGTCAATGAAAAAAACTATATCCATCATAGTCCCTACTTACAATGAGGAGGATAATATTTCCTATGCATATGGAGAAATAGTAAAAACGATGAAGAAATTGGGCAAATATGATTATGAGATAGTGTTTGCGGATAATGCCAGTTTGGACAAGTCAAGAGAAGTGATAAAAAAAATTTGCCGGAATGACAAAAAAGCAACCGCGCTTTTTATGTCACGCAATTTCACTTCCGAATATTCCTCACAAGCGGCGATGAAGCATGCTATCGGGGACGCGCTAACAATAGTTGATTGCGACCTTCAGGATCCTCCCGATATAATTTTAAGGTTTGTGAATGAGTGGGAAAAAGGAGCTCAGGTCGTAATCGGAGTCAGGAAAAAAATCAACGATACTCCGGTTATGACAATAATCAGAAAATCCTTTTACTTAGTTTTTAAAAGACTTTCAAATATCGATATGCCTCTTGAGGCTGGAAGTTTTTGTCTATTGGATAGGAAAGTATTGGATGTAATAAATGATTTACCGGAAAGGAACCGTTTTTTTAGAGGCTTGAGAGCATGGGTAGGTTTTCGTGTAGCCAAAGTAGAATACGAAAGAGCCGCAAGAAAGTATGGTAGAAGCAAGAATACATTTTTCGATTACATTAGAGATTCTCAAAGGGGACTTCTTGGATTTACATTCATACCTTTGGATGTTATGACAACTTTAGGATTTTTTCTGACATTACTTTCTTTTATTTTTCTTTTATTGTATTTATTTACTGTATTGCTGATTGGTAATCCCATCAGGGCGCAAATCCCCATTCTTCTTTCTATTGTCTTTTTCGGCGGAGCGCAGATGTTGGCTATCAGTATTTTGGGGAAATATATACAGATAATCTTTGAAGAAGTGAAGCAACGGCCTACATATATAATCGAGAGGATAATAAATGATCACAGGAGAAAGAATTGAGTTTTAAGATCGAAAATATCCTGCGTACCACAGGTAAATATTTTTTGCAGTATCCGCAAAAGAATATTGGGGTTTCCAGCCGAGGGTTTTTCTGATTCTGGTCCAGTCCAGCGACTGGTAGGGGATTTCGTTTTTGGCTATATCCAGAATCTTATATTTTATCTTTATTTTCAATACTTTTTCCAGAAGGCTGATCAGATCTACTACACTCAACGATTCATCCGAGCCGAAATTGTACGCTTCTCCTTTTGTTTTTCCTATATTTTGGGCCAAAAGCATATATCCCCTGACGACATCTTTGACATAAAGATAGTCACGGATATATTTGCCGTTGCTTCTTATAGGAAATGTTTTCTTTTTCACAATTGCCTCCATGATACCCGGAATGATCCGGGAGAAATGCGTGTCGCCTTCCCCGTAAATATTGCCGAAGCGGGTAATGGTTACCGGAAGGCCGTAAGTCTTAAAATAAGAATAGGAGATAAGGTCTGCTGAGGATTTTGAGACTTCATAGGGATGATCGCCGCGAAGAGGATCGGATTCAATATATTTTAGTTGGTGGTTGGCAGTTGGTCGTTGGTAGTTATTTTTTTTTGTATTCATTATTCTTAATTCATTATTCATCATTCCCGGTTCCATTTTCCCGTACGCTTTGTCCGATGAAGCGATGACAATTGCTCGGGTTTTGCCGTATCTTCTTGCCGCTTCAAGAAGGTTTATCGTACCGACTATATTTGAATATAGTGTTGCTTTAGGATCCCGGAAAGCTGTATCGACTACAGGTTGGGCGGCCAGGTGATAAATACAGTCAGATTTTGTTTCTGAAATCAGCTTTCCAACTGATTTATAGTCAGCCAGTTCTATTTGTACCACTTTTGTTTTTCGTCCGAGATGCTTTGAGGCAAAATAGGAATTGCGCGCTACAGGATGGTGAGTGGTGGCAGTAACCTTTGCTCCTGTTTTTACTAGTTCTTCTGTCAGGTGGGAGCCGACAAAGCCTGTGGCACCGGTGACGAGAATGTTTCTGTATTTATTCGGCATAATTAAAATAGATTCTAGATTTCAGAAATTAGAAAAGTTGGAACTAAAAAATACACTCACAACTCACAACCGACAACCCATAACCAAATTTCACTTCCATACTTTCCACGGCGGATTGCCGCTTTCCCAGATGCCGTTCAGTTGGTCATATTCTTTGTTAGTGTCGACAGCAAACCAGAAACCTGTGTGTTTGTAAATGGAGAGCTGTGAAATTTTGGCTAGGCGGGCAAGAGCGGCGTGTTCCAATTCTTTCGGCTTCTGGTATTTGAAATAATCCCTCTTGAAAACCATATATCCTCCGTTTGCCCAATCAGACATGTATGGTTTTTCCTTAAACTCCTGTATCTTATTGTTGTTTCCTACTTTTACCACTCCAAACTTAAATTTGGGATGGATTCCGGTTATGGTTCCTATTGTGTTTTGTTTCTTGTGGAACTTCACAAGTTTTACGATATCAAGATCCGTCACGCCGTCGCCGTATGTCACCATAAAATCCTTATCGCTTTTGGGGATGTAGCTCTCACAGAGAAGAATCCTTTCTCCCGGAAGAGTATCCATGCCGGTATCGACAAATGTGATTTTGAAATCATCCACTTCTTTTCTATGCTCCCAGTGGTAGGAAGTTTTGTGTGTTTTTGTTTCTAGTGTAAAGTCTGTGGTAAAAGCTTTCTGGTTGAGGAAAAAGTCCTTGATATAGTTGGCCTTATAGCCCAGCGCCAGAATAAACTCATTGAAGCCCCAGTGGGCGTATATTTTCATGATATGCCAAATGATGGGCTTGCCGCCGACGTTTATCATCGGTTTTGGCTTGTATTCCGTTTCTTCTTTAAGCCTGGTACCTGTTCCTCCGCAGAGTATGATTGTCTTCATATAGCCTGGATTATAGCAGAAAGAGTATTTAGTTGTAAGTTATTTGTCTGCTGAATTAAGAATAAGGAATTATGAATTAGGAATTATGAATAATGAATTAGGAATTAGGAATTAAAAATAAGAAATTGGAATGTTTTTGGGCAGGAAGAGAGGTTCTATTGTATAATTGTAGAGTTTTTAGATTAGAGAGTTATGGATAAGAAAAATCATCTTACTGTTTTGGGTATTCATGACGGGCACAATGCGGGGGCGGCACTCCTTCGTGACGGGAAAATACTTTCAGCCATATCCGAGGAGAGGCTGAATAACATAAAGAATTATTCCGGCGTGCCGGTATTTGCCATTGCCAAAGTTTTTGAAATTGCGGGGATACCGCCTGAGCAAACCGACCTTATCGCCATAGGCTGTTTTGTCCGTGTGGGTCCACCATATGCTGACATCAACTGGCTGGGAAGGCTTCAGGTCGAACTGGCACCATACCTTCATTCACATCTTTTTGCAAAAGCATATGTAAAACTTCTTCATAAGTTCAGGCAAACAGGTCGACTGAAGGATCTATTTGAAAGTCTTGGGATTGGGGAGAAAAAAATCATTTTTATTGACCATCATCTGAGCCACGCCGCCTGCGCTTATTACGGTTCAGGTTTTCAGGATGAAACATTAATTCTTACACTGGACGGGTCGGGGGACGGGTTATCCGCTACGGTTTCAGTAGGTAAAAATAATAAAATCAAAAGAGTTGCCGAAACGACATTTTATGACAGCCTGTCCAACAATATTTACAGTGAGATAACCGGGTACCTCGGGATGAAACGCTGGGAACATGAGTACAAGGTGATGGGACTCGCGCCATACGGCAGGGATGACGGACTGATGGATGAATTCAAAAAAATCATCAGGATAAATCCGGGAAGACCCCTGGAGTTCCAGAATATTTTCGGTGCTTATCTATATGATGTCACTAGAAATCTTGCTTCTATTCTTGCCGGGCGCAGATTTGACAATATTGCCTTTGCAACACAGAAATATTTTGAAGATCTGGTTTCACAATGGGTAAAAAATGCAATAGCTCATACCGGAGTGCATAACGTGGCCGCAAGCGGAGGTTCATTTCTCAATGTGAAGGCAAACAAAGTAATAAGGGAAATGCCAGAAGTGAAAAAAGCTTTTTTCTATCCGGCAGCTGATGACGGCGGGACTCCAGCCGGGGTTGCCATTGAAGGTTATGTCAGATTGTGTCAGGAGATGAAAATAAAGGCTGAGGTTGAGCCGCTTGGAGATTTGTATCTCGGACAAAAATATTCCTCTGAAGAAGTCGACAGTTTACTAAAAAAATCAAAATGGAAAAAGAAAGCCGTGAAATTGGAGAAGGGGATGGCAAAAGAAACCGCTAAACTGTTAAACAGTGGTAAAATTGTCGCCAGGTTTGCCGGCCGGGACGAGTGGGGGCCTAGAGCATTGGGTAATCGCAGTATTCTGGCTGATCCAAGAGATTTGCGGGTGATTTCAAAATTAAACTTTGCCATAAAGCAAAGGGATTTTTGGATGCCTTTTGCCGCCTCCATTCTGGAGGAGGATTCAGATAAATATTTGAAAGATTACCAAAAACCTGCCAGATATATGATTGAGGCTTTCGACACAAAAGAAAGAGCAGACGAGATTGTTGCCGGGCTTCATCCATATGACAGAACATGTAGACCGCAGACGGTAGATAACTGGAATCCCGGTTACAGAGGCATATTGACCGAATTTAAAAAACTGACTGGTGTTGCGGGACTCCTTAATACTTCATTTAACCTGCATGGGTTTCCAATAGTGGGTACTCCTGACGTTGCTCTTTCCACTTTTGAAAATTCAGGACTGGACGCAATGATACTGGAAGATTATCTGATTACTAAATGAAAATTCTTCAATTAGTCCCATACTTTTTTCCAGCTCTTTCAGTTGGAGGAAGCGCAACGGCAGTATATAATCTAAGCCGAGAATTGGTAAAACATGGTCATGAAGTGATAGTATTTACTACTGATTTAGGCAGCGATACAGATAGTATTAAAGCACAGACAAATAAAAAAATAAGGATTGAAGGATTTGGCGTTTATTACTTCAAAAATATTTCCGGAAATCTTGCCTTCAAAAAACATATTTTTTCCCCGCCAGCTTTTTTCCTTAAACTTATAAGAACTATCTCAGATTTTGACATAATCCATATGCATGAAATATATACCCCAATGCATTTGTGGGCGGCTTTTTGGGCAAAAAAAAAGGGCATCCCTTATATATTGTCGGGACACGGTACGGCCAAGATGTCGGAAAAAGAAGGTAATCTAGGAAGGAAAAAGTTATTTTACCAATTTGGCGGCAAAAAACTCCTTTTGGGAGCGGCAAAAATTATCGCCCTGACAGAGGAAGAGAAAAAATCATATTTGAAATTGGGGATTAATAAGAAAAATGTGATAGTAATTCCTAACGGTATTGACGCTAATCTATTCCTAAAACTTCCCAAAAAAGTTGAATTTCGTAGTCAATGGGGATTAAAAGAAAACGATTGTGTCATTCTTTTTCTTGGACGGATACATCCCAAAAAAGGAATTGAGCTTCTGATAAAATCACTATTATATATACATTATAAAAAAGACAATATTAAACTAGTGATTGCAGGGCCTGCAGAAAAAAAAGAATATCTGGACGACTTAAAGATGACAACAAGGAGTAATGGTTTGGAAAAAGCGGTAATTTTTGCCGGTAATCTTACGGGAAGGGCTAAGCTGGCGGCTTTATCAGCTGCTCATGTATTTGCTTTGACTTCCTACGCTGAGGGTATGCCTATTTCCGCGTTAGAGGCGGCCGCTTGCAATCTACCTCTTCTGTTATCTGATAAATCAGGTTTTGACAGAATCATAGAATACGACGCGGGCAAAATAGTTGATAATAATGCGAAAAAGATAGCACAGGGTTTGGAAGAGATCTTGAAACGGGAAAATTTCCGCAGTTATTTCGGGAGAAATGCCAATAGAATGGTTAAAAATGAGTATTCTATAGATAAAATTGTTGAGAGAACGGAAGATGTTTATAAAGAGATAATTTAATCGTTTATGTGCGGCATAGCAGGAGTTTTTAATTTTGATGGACATAAAGTTGATAAAAAAATCCTTCACAGAATGGATTCCGTTCTGGTTCATAGGGGTCCTGATGGCCACGGTGAGCATTTGGAGGAAAATATCGGATTGGCAAACCGCAGGCTGGCAATTATTGATCCAACGATAGCTGGTAGTCAGCCAATGGCATCAAAAGATGGGGAATTCTGGATAACCTTTAACGGTGAAATATTCAATTTTGAAGAATTGAAAAAAGATTTAGTCGGTAAGGGATACGAATTCATTTCTCATACTGATACGGAGGTAATATTGAACGGCTACAGGGAGTATGGTCTCATGTTTGTTAAAAAACTAAATGGACAATTTGCATTTTGTATCTGGGATAAACGGCAGTCTAAGTTTATATTGGTTCGCGATCAATTGGGTGTAAACCCTCTCTATTGGACTAAAGTAGGTAAAACTTTTATTTTTGCCTCAGAATTAAAATCTATATTGGCGTCAGGTTTGGTTAAGAGGGAGATAAGTTCGGAATCTTTACATCACTACCTTTCTATATTTTCCATCCCCAGTCCTATGACAATAATAGAAGGGGTAAATAGTCTTTTGCCCGGTAGAGTCATGACAGTGGATAAAAGAGGAGTCGGAATTGAGAAGTACTGGGAACTCCCGGTTGGTTTATGGCAGAATAAAACCATTCCGAAAGAAGAGGAAATAGAAGAACTGAAAAGAAAATTGGTATCTGCGGTAGCTTATGCCAAGGTATCAGATGTGCCGGTAGGTGCGTATCTCTCTGGTGGTGTGGATTCTTCGACAGTTGTTGCGCTTCTTTCAATGTCGTCAGGACATCCCGTACGGACTTACTCGCTTTGGTCTGAAGGGGGTAGCGCCTATGATGAGAGAAAATATGCCGGAATGGTAGCAAAACGTTACGGGACAATACATACGGAGTTTACCGTATCACAGAATGATTTGGTAGAGAGTCTTCCTCAAATAATCTATTATTTCGACCAGCCCACGGGAGGATCACTCGAAACATATTTTATTTCCCGTCTGGCGGCAAAGGATGTAAAAGTAGCTTTGTCAGGACTTGGCGGGGATGAGCTTTTTGCCGGATACCACAGTGAGCTTTACAATACCAAATCTATAGGAGACATATACAACCATATTCCTCCGGCCGCGAGATCACTCCTTTTTTTACTGATGAAAAGGATTGCTTTCCGGTCAGACTGGAAGAAAGTCTTATCAGTATCACAGGATTTTTTTAATCTGCCGACTCTTGTCCGGCGCAGCCTTTATCTTTATTTTGCTTATCAGGAGGAGGAGAAAAAAAACATTTACAGTCAGGATTATTTAGCAAAGCATTACGGAAACTATAGCACACAAAATTATTTTGACGGGTTGTATCAGAAAATAAAAAGCTGGCATCCAGTAGATCAATTAAACTATATTGACCTTAAAAGCTATACCAGAGATGATTTGCTTTTGGGTATGAATATGATGAGTATGGCAAATTCTCTTGAGGCAAGAGTGCCCTTTCTTGATCCCAGACTTGTTGAATTTTCAGCAAGAATTCACCCTTCCCGTAAGTTTAGAGATGGAATTTCAAAATATATCCTCAAGAAAGCTGTGGCAGACTGGTTGCCAAAGGAAGTGATAAATCACAAAAAAACAGGTTTTGCCATCCCGAGAGTGATTTACATGAAAGGAAAATTGAAACCTTATATAAAATCAGTTTTAAGCGCAGAGTCCCTTAAAAAAAGAGGAATATTCAACGAAAAATATATATCTGGAGTGGTCAATAAATTTTATGAGTCAAAACCGGGCAAGATGCTTTGGAGTGAGCATTTGCGCGTCTGGATATTATTTGTGTTTGAGTTGTGGTGCCGCATTTATCTGGATAATGCAAAAATCGGGAGGCCGGACGTCACGCTTGAAGATCTTGCCATATGAAAATTGTTCATCTTATAGATTATTTCCAGCCTAAAGTTGGTTATCAAGAGACATTTTTGGCACGTGAGCATGGAAAAGCAGGGCATGATGTATGGGTGGTAACATCAGACCGGTACTTCCCTTTCCCCGATTATAAGGATTCTTATTTTCCTCTTTTGGGTGACAGAATTGTGAGAGTTGGAAAGAAGATTGAGGATGGTATAAGTACAGTCCGGTTGAGAAGTACCGAAATTCCGGGAACAAACATGATTTATTTATCCGGGTTGAAAGGGAAGTTGACAGAGATTGCGCCGGATACAGTATTTTGCCACGGGATGTATTCATTTACTTCCTATTTGGTTGCCAGAATTAAAGCTAAACGCGGATTCCGTCTGATATATGACAATCATGCGGCAGCTTTCAATACCAAATTTAATTCTTTCCCAAAAAGGATATACCGTTTCTTTTTTAGCAAATTTGCAGCGCCCGTCATTAAATCACAGGCGGATGCTATTTTTGCCATAGGAGAGGCGGAAAGGGATTTTGCCTGCAGTGAGTTTGGATTGAAAAATAAGGAGGTTTCCATAATAAGACTGGGTGTGGATACGAAATTATTTTCTCCAGATGATAATAAAAGAAAAATCATGAGGAAGAAATTGGACGTCTCCGATCACGATATTGTACTGGTATTTTCCGGGAAAATCAGTCCCAGAAAAGATATTGAGATTTTACTTCAGGCGGCCAAAAAAATAAATGATACTAAAATTAGGGTACTTTTGGTGGGAGGCGGAGAAAAGAATTATATATCAGGTTTGAAACAAATTCTTAACTATAACCAACTAATCGTTGAGACCATGGTAAGCAATGATAAATTGCCCGATTATTACAATGCTGCCGATATTGCGGTCTGGCCGGGAGATCCTTCACAAGGGATGCTTGAGGCAATGTCGACGGGTTTGCCCTTGATAATTCCGAAATGGTTCGGTACCCAGTATTTAACCCAAAGTCGCGGTTCTCTTTTTTTCCCCAGGAAAAATATCGCTCAATTGGCACAAAAAGTCGCCCAGCTATCGTATAATAAGAGATTAAGGCAGGAAACAGGAAGAGCAGCCCGATCACACATCAGGAGATATTTTGGCTGGCAGGAAATTGCCCGACAGGCATTAAGTTTGGTTCAAAAATAAAATGGATTCAAAAGAAATTGTCATTAGACCCAAGTCAGCTTGGACTTTTATTGATTTTACAGAGCTTTGGCGATTCAGAGAGCTTTTCTATGTTTTTACTTGGAGAGATATAAAAGTCCGGTATAAACAGACAATACTAGGTATTTTGTGGGTAGTTTTTCAGCCATTGGTGAGTACTTTTATATTTACCATATTTTTCGGCAACCTTGCGAAAATTCCTTCAGGTAAACTGCCTTATGCGCTGTTTGTACTGGCGGGTTTGGTTTTCTGGAATTTTTTCTCCAGTGCGCTCTCCCATGCAAGCACCAGTATGGTAGGAAGCGCCAGTATTTTTCAAAAAGTATATTTTCCCAAAATGATTCTGCCACTGTCAGCCATATTGACCAGTTTTGTCGATTTTCTAATAAATTTAGCTATGCTTCTTTTAGCGGCTATTGTGCTGGGATATTATCCCAGTTTATCTGCATTAATAATTTTTCCCATGGCGGTTGTCGTGACTGCTATTACTGCTGCTGGGTTGGGACTTCTTTTGACCTCAATAAACATTAAATACAGAGATGTGGGGTACATATTGCCTTATTTTATACAGCTTCTTTTGTTTCTGACTCCGGTAATTTATCCGATTACGATTCTTTCCCAGAGCCACAGGTTTATTATGGCGCTAAACCCTATGACTTCCGTCATTGAGGCTTCACGGACTATCTTTTCCGGCGCAAGTTACGATCCGATTTATATGGTTATTTCATTTGTGTCGGCGATTGTGATTTTATCCGTTGGAATATTGTATTTTAATAAAACTGAACAGTTTTTTGCTGACATTGTTTAAAGTATGGAAACGATGATCAAGGCCAATAAATTATCCAAAAAATACAGATTTGGGCAGAACCAGCCATATAATACTTTGCGGGATACATTGGTTGGTTTCGTGCACAATCCCAAAAGTATTTTTGGTAAAAAGAGGTATGAAGGAGGGCAGTTGGGCGAAAATGAATTTTGGGCTCTCAAAAACATTTCATTTGACGTGGAGGAGGGTGAGGTATTGGGAATAATAGGAAAAAACGGCGCGGGTAAAAGCACTCTTTTGAAGGTGCTTAGCCGTATCACTCCTCCAACTATCGGAGAAATCAGGTTAAAGGGGAGAGTCTCAAGTCTGCTTGAGGTGGGCACAGGTTTTTCGGGGGAATTAAGCGGAAGAGAGAATATATATCTAAACGGGGCTATATTAGGAATGACCAGAAGTGAGATTAGGCGCAAGTTTTCCCAGATTGTAGATTTTGCCGAAGTGGGAAAATTTATCGATACACCGGTAAAATATTATTCTTCAGGTATGTATGTCAGGCTTGCTTTTGCGGTGGCAGCACATCTTGAACCTGAGATACTTCTAGTGGATGAGGTGCTGGCAGTTGGGGATGTTAGTTTTCGGAAAAAAAGCATGGGTAAGATGAGAGAGATATCTAAATCTTCGGGGCGTACCATACTTTTTGTCAGTCATGATATGTCTTCAATCCAAAATATATGTTCTCGGGCAATTTTGTTAAAAGACGGAAAAATAACTTACAGCGGTTATGCCAACGAGACAATAAAAAAATATCTTGAGGAGAGCGGTGGGGATACTACTGATAAATGGTTAGAGTGGAAATCTGAAGTTTCCGGAAGATATCCATACGGTGAAATAATAAAAATCAAAAAGTTTTACATAAGTGACGCCCAAGGAAAGATCGTGAAGGGCAGGCTTTTTAACAGCAAACAATATTTAGTCAATATAGAAGCCGATTTTAAAAAAAGAGATTCACGCCTGGTTTTTGCTGTCGCCTTCTATGACGAGAAGCAGACAGTGCTTTTTGCCTCCGATATAAACGATAACGGTTTGGTGGATTTTGGGACTATAAAACCGGGTAACATCAAACTACAGATTCCGCTGCCGGTAGATTTACTTTCAAATGAAACTTACGAAATTGAGTTGTTGTGCGCTTTGCACCACGTCGGTTGGATATTTCCGCCCAATAACGATTGTCGTCTGAGGTTTAATTTCTTCCGGGACAAGGATGATAATCCTTATTCCAGTGATACGCGAATGGGGCTTTTGGCGCCAGTATTGAAATGGTCGGTTTTTACCTGAGAATTTTATGACTGACAGAATCTCAAAAAAGAATGATTATTCCATAGGAGTAGTAACCTTCCTTGGCAGATATGAAGAGACTTTTAAGAAACTGGCAAAAGATTTGGCTAGATATTTCCCTGATGTGGAAAAAAATATTATACTGAACGGTTTTCCCGACAAAAACAGACAGATCAAGTACATCAAGGAAGCAACAGGTTTTCTTTCCGATCTCGGTTTTAATCATGTTTTAACTTTTGAGTCGCATCAGCCTTTGGCTAGAGGATGGAATCTGTTAGTTATTTTATCGGGAAAACCCAAAATTCTCATACTCAATGATGATTGTCAGATGGGGTCGGATTTCCGGAGGGAGTTTGAGGCGCAGAAAGGAAACCGCGAGTGGTTTTTGATAAACGAAACATATAGTCATTTTATGACTTCCAAAAACGTGGTTAGGAAAGTAGGCTGGTTTGATGAGAGATTCAAAGGCATAGGACACGAAGACGGAGATTTCTCCAGACGTTGCGCCATAGTTGGTTATCCTTATGATGTCAGTATTGATTGCTCCAGCCTAAAAAACCTAAAGACAGAAAGCAGGGAAGTCAGCTATATGAATACCGGAAACTTAAAACAGAGAGATCTATTGAGGAAGTTAAAAAATTATATAAACCGTGAGAGATCTGGTAGAAGCGGAAACTACGCCACTTATAATGAATATTTTTTCAGAAAGAAGTGGCAACATGCCGACAGGCCGTTACCCGGCTATACGCTTATTCCCATCCGTCATCTGAAAAAATACAGGGGGATCAAGCCTGGCGCAGGAGCATACTGCAAGCTGACTCCCGGTATGGAGACACCGCTTTTTTACCCTCTGGATATTCTTGACTGAAATTATGCATAAAGCGAGATTACTTATCTATATACCTTCATACAACCGGGGAAAAGTATTGTCAGAACAGTTGGGAAGGATAGTAAACCAGTGGGGCAAATATAAGGAAAAAGTACGTTTGGTGGTCAGTGATAACCACTCGAGTGATCCATTATACAAAACGTTGCCTGATAAGTTTACCCAAAAGAATATATTCTTCAGGCAAAACATTTCCAATATCGGCGGTAATGAGAACATAATGCAGGGATTTCTTGCCGCGGACGAAAATGAATATTTATGGATACTTTCGGATGATGATATGGTAACACCTTCTGCGATTAATGAGATATTTTGGGGAATGGGTCATAATCCTGACATTGTTCACATAGGTGAAACCAATAGATTAAAGGAGATCATCCTAGATCTGAATAACGCTTTTACCGTCACTAGCGGTGCGGGATTTGGCTTAACAAGCGCAGTCGTGTTTAACATGAATTTCATAAAAGACTTTATCTATTGGGGTTTTGAGTACATGGATTCCTCTTTTCCCCATTTTGCCATATTGCTTGCCGCACTGAGAAAAAATAAGAAAGCTAAATTGACGGTAATAAGGCATAAATACGTATTTACCAAAGAACCTGTTATCACGCACGGTTCTGGAAATTATTTTTTAAGCGCTATCGGTTTTGGCTACCTTGCTGATTTCCTTGAGAAAGCCGCTCAGCCAAGATTTCTTTGGAGCTGGATCACATCCACATGGCCTCTTTATTTCGGCGCTAAAAAATATTATCCTGTTGCTTTTCACAAATCCGAAGGATATCTCAAATCTTTCGGCTTAAAGTTTTCCTTGTTCCTGTTTTTTATGGGAATAGTCTACGGTACGCAATCGTTTCAAAAAAATCTAATTATGAAAACGGCGACGGAGATGAAAAAATCCTCTTTAGGCCGCAACATTATTGAGAAATTAAGGAAGTAGAATAATCATTTTTATGGAATATGCATATAGCAATTTGTACAGATATATCGGCTTTTCAAAAGAACAAAATACTAGACGGTCAATACGCCCGCCGGTTTCCCGGTGCAGGCTGGGTATCGGAGTTTCTTCCGATGGCCGGGAAAAGAAATATTGATGTGGCGACCGGGGATGTCGCGCTGGTAAAAGTTGAAAAAGGAGAGTGGGACGAAAAGGACATAATGGTAATTCAGGAGCTTTTTGCTCACCACGCGAAAGAACTGATAATGCTTGGCGCCCGGCCATTTATACTTTCAGCTTTTGAGTCGCCTCTTATTGCCTATGATTTCTATGACGGACTGAGGGAAATTTCGGAAAATTTTCCGCACAGGCTTCTTTTCCCGGGAGCTTTTGGCTTGACTTCCGGCAACGGCCAGAATCATAGAGCGTATTTTCCGAATTTCGACCTGAATGATATTAAGAAACCTGTTGCATGGAACAGAAGGAAATTCATCGTTATGGTGGCGGCAAATAAATTCTGGAGGGAAAATTTTTCCATTCCTTTTTATTTATCCCCTTTGAAGTATGCTAAATGGTTGACGTTCCAGATGCAAATGTTGACTTCCGCCACCAGAAAATATGCTGTAAAACATGAACTGCAGTCAAAAAGACTTGAGGCAATCGAATGTTTCGGACAAAAGGGAAGGCTCGATCTTTTTGGTCACGGCTGGCAAGAAAGGGCGAGACTGCCTGATAATTTAAGAAAAAGGCTGGATACGGTGCTGTATAATCTTTCTCCAAAACCCTGCAGGGATAAAACAAGTACCGTCTCCGGTTATAAATTTGCAGTATGTTTTGAGAATACCGTATATCCGGGGTATATTACTGAGAAAATAATAGACTGTTTTGCGGCAGGAGTGATACCCATTTATTTGGGTGCCCCGGATATAGAAAAGTATATACCGCAGGAAACTTTTATTGATACGCGAAAATTTAGCTCATGGCAGGATCTCGATGAAAAACTGGTAAACGTGTCTGAGTTTGAGGGTACAAAAATGATTAATGCGGGAAGGAAGTTTTTGAAAAGCAGAGAAGGCAGAAAATACAGTTATTCCGGTTTTGCCGAATATATTGACTGTATATTGTCAAAAGAACTGGAAAAAATATGAACTATTCGATAAAAGATTTGGAAATATTTGTTGTTACTTTTGACAGGGAAAAATTATTATTGGAGACTCTGGAGAGTTTGTTAAATCAGACGGAAAACTCTTTTTCCCTGGCGGTATTTGATAACGGAAGTAAAACAGATTTACGCAATTATTTAAAGTCGAAGATCAAATTAAATATAAAAACTAAAATTATAAAAAATAAAGAAAACCTACCCGGAAAGAAAGTGTATCAAAGCATTAAAAAATTGATGCGGAAAAAATTAATAATGGTCTTTCATGATGATGATCTTTTGCATCCTGAATATCTAAGTAATGCCTTAAAAATATTTAATAAATATGACGATGCTGTTTTAGTTGGGACAGGTATGACGTTTGAAAATAATCCTCTTAATCAGAATTGGTCAAATAATGCCGGAAAGATAGAAATATTTTCTTCACCACCGGATTTTGCAGCTTATCTTTACTCCGGATTTCCTTATCATTTCAGTTCAACCATATACAAAAGTGATCTGTTCCAAAAATTAAATATTGATTATGATGAATACGGTAAAATTGCTGACCGCCCTTTCCTTTTCGATTTTGCCGGATATGGAAGAGTGTGTCTTCAGACAGAATATTTTGTAAGATATAGGCTGCATAGTATACAGGATAGCAGAAATGTTTCGACCGGACCCTATAAAGATCAGCTTTTTGCCTTGCACCGGAAGTATCA
Organism: uncultured Gammaproteobacteria bacterium; assembly: GCA_964520615.1. Lineage (GTDB taxonomy): Bacteria > Patescibacteriota > Microgenomatia > 2-02-FULL-39-11 > 2-02-FULL-39-11 > JAMCUI01. Next base: position 77,880 of record CAZFNL010000137.1, on the reverse strand, counting down.
CAAACTTTTAGGCGATAATATTCTGACCAGAAATGGAAGAATTTTCATCCGGAAAAATTATGAATATCTTTACAATGAGTCGCTAAAACTAAAGAATACTATTTCGCAGAAAGAGTATATACGGGAGGCGTTGGAAAAAGGAGCGACGACAAGGTTGGCTATAAGTTATGGAAAAATGCGTTTGTATTTTAAAAAATTATCAGGATATGGATAAGAAGAAGAGTATAAATATAATATCAGAATCAGCAAAAACCGGTAAAATTACCGGGCCGTATAAAGTATTCCTAAATACATGCAAAGGATTTGACCAAATCGGCCAGCCATACGTCGTGAACCGGAATATTCATGATTACGGGAGAAATTGGATACATGATTCAGTCAGCGGTTTTATGGAAATGGCGATATCCGGGTTGCCGGGTGTAATAGGACCCAACATATTTATTTTGCCAGATGACATTCCAAAGTATCGACCCAAACTCAAAAACTGTATTTATGTTCATCCGAGCTATTGGCCGGTAAAATTATGGGAGAGATTAGGGTTTTCCGAGTGTAAATTGGAAATTTGGGCTGCAGGCATTGATACATATTATTTTATGCCGGGAAAAAAAGAAAGATCAAAACAGGTAATGGTATATTTTAAGGAACGCGACCGCAGGCTGCTGGAAAGGATTCTGGAAACGTTAAAAACAAGTAAAATTAAGCCTTTTGTCATAGAGTACGGAAAATATTCTGAAGATTGTTATCTCAAAACTCTTCAGGATGCGGTTTTCGGAATTTGGCTGGGTCGCCATGAGAGTCAGGGAATAGCGATGCAGGAAGCGCTTTCCGCGGGGTTGCCGCTTGTGGTAGTAGACGTAAATACGCTTTTTGAAGCAAGGACAGACAACGGTTATAGATTCCCGGCAGAGTTGAAAGAATTTCAAGTAACAAGCGCACCATATTTCGATAAGGAATGCGGAATTGTCATAAAAAATCCGGGGAGACTGGAAAAAGCCATAGATCAGATGATAAAAAATTACAATAAATATAATCCGCGACAATTCATATTGGACAACTTCTCACTGGAAAAATCAGCGCAAAAAATGGTAGACCTATTTGATAAGTTGGAGAAAAAGGGTTTTTTGCAAAAACCACAGGGAGATGGAGATAAAGATTTCCAATCAAGTGCCAAATCAAAATTACTTCTTAAAATAAACAAATTTTTATGAAAGAAAAGGCGAAAATAGAAAATAGCAGAAGATTGCATTTAGGGTGCGGACAGATTTATCTCCCGGGTTATGTAAACATTGATTTCCCTCAAAGCAGGCATACAGTACAGAAAGACACAAAAGTTGACCTATACGCCGATATAAATAAACTAAGGTATAAACCAAATTCAATAGATGAAATAAGACTGCATCATGTGTTTGAGCATTTTGAAAGACCGGTTGCTTGTGCGCTTCTCGTGTCATGGAGATCCTGGTTGACAAAAGGGGGCAGATTGAGAATTGAAGTACCTGATTTTGACAGGACAGCATTAAACGTAGTCAATCTTTTTTCTAGTTTCCGGACAAAAGCTGTAGCTTTGAGGCACATATTCGGCTCAAACGAGGCATCCTGGGCAGTCCACTATGAAGGATGGTCAACCGACAGGCTAAAGAGAATTCTTGAGGTGATTGGGTTTAGAGTGGGAAAAGTAAAAAAGAATTCATGGAAGGGAACGTACAATATCGATATTACAGCCACTAAAACAGCCTCTCTTTTCAAAGAGACGGATTATTTTCAGCGTACTAAAGAATATCTCGGAAACTTCTTGCTGGATGGTTCAGATGGCGAGAAACGCATACTGGATGTATGGATGCAAAAATACAATAAGCAGATAAAATTTTCTTTTGCCAAATGATTAAAGTAAGCGTAATTATTCCAACTTTTAACAGGTCAAAAAGCTTGGTTCTGACATTAAGAAGCATACTGAGTCAAACGGTCAAGCCTTTTGAGATTATAGTTTCCGATGACGGGTCAACTGATGACAGTAAAGAAAAGATTAATAGGTTAGGTAATCCAAAAATAAGATGGATTGACGCCAAACATACGGGACTTCCGGCTTTAGTGCGCAATAGTGGTGTAAAGATATCCAGAGGAGATTGGGTTGCCTTTCTGGATAGCGACGACCGATGGGAAAAAAACAAACTGGAGGAACAGTTAAGAATTATTGGTAAGTATAATTGCAATGTTGTTTGTACCAACGCTTCGAGGATAACTGATAATGGTAGAAACTATGGTTCTGTTTCTCCTTTTTCAGGAAGTATAATAAGCCTTTCAGATCTACTAAAAACAAATTTCGTCATAACCAGTTCAGTTCTTATTAGAAAGGATATTGTGGTGGGTGCTGGGGGATTTCCTGAGGATGGAAATCTTCTGGTCGGAGAGGATTATGCTTTGTGGCTCAGAATTGCTGCTGAAGCTGATTTTTATTTTATCAATAAGCCTTTGGTGAAATATGCTGATAATCCGGAAACGAGTATAAGGAAACTGGGCAAAGATGATTATTTGCAAAGGGCAGAAGTTCTGGAAAATTTTAGCCGATATCTCACAAAACGAGGTTCGTCGCAGAGTACGAGATTTAAGACATATATATATAAGACATTATTATATTATTCATACTTTGAAAGCCGGTTGAAAAAGAAGGTCAAATCTTTATTATGAAAATATTGCATACAGTCCAGTTTTACCTACCAAGTGTGGGTGGTATGCAGGAAGTGGTTCGGCAGATTTCCGAGCATCTGGTGAAACTGGGGCATGACGTCACCGTGGCAACTTCAAAAGACCCCGGACGCAAAAGCAGGAAGATAAACGGAGTCAAAATTGAAGAATTTGATATAAAGGGAAATGCGGTGATAGGAATGAAGGGAGAGATTGATCGTTACAGGAAATATCTGATGGATTCAAATTTTGATATTATCACCAATTTTGCCGCGACCCAATGGGCAACGGATATAATGCTTCCGATTCTTTCCAAAATTAAAGCCAAAAAAGTGTTTGTACCGACAGGCTTTTCCATGCATTATGTTTCTTCTTATAATCAATATTTTGCGCAGATGAAAAGCTGGATGAAGGAATATGAAATGAATGTTTTTTTGTCAGATGATTATCGGGATATAAATTTTGCCAGGGAAAACGGGGTTAAAAAGATACGTGTTATACCAAACGGAGCCAGTAAAGAGGAATTCGGCAAAAAAGAGAAAATTGACATAAAAAACGAATTAGGAATTCCACAAAATCATTTCCTTATTCTACATGTCGGATCCCATACAGGAGTAAAGGGCCACGGTGAAGCAATAAGAATATTTGAAAGAGCGGATATTAAGCATGCAACATTTCTTATCATTGGTAATAACACAACCGGAGGTTGTGACAGAAATTGTAAATTAAAAAAGCTGGCTTTTGCGATAGCGCCACCAAACAGGAGAAAGGATAAAAAACTTGTTATAAAGGAATTTGACAAAATTCATACCGTTGCGGCATATCAGGCCGCCGATCTTTTTCTTTTTACATCAAACATAGAGTGTTCACCTCTGGTACTTTTTGAGTGTATGGCTTCAAGAACTCCTTTTTTAACTACAGATGTAGGAAACGCCAAAGAGATAATCAGTTGGTCACATTCAGGAGTTTTGTTACCCACCCATATTGATAAGTCAGGCTATAGCCATGTTGATGAAATAAAATCCGCGGGTATTCTGGAAAAAATGGTAAACAGTAAAACACAGCTTCAGAAAATGGCTAATAACGGGTTTATAGCCTGGAAAAATAAATTCACATGGGAAAACGTTGCCTTACAATACGAAAATCTTTACGATGAATTAATATGACGAAAAAATTAAAGAATTATTTCTTAAAAACTGCGGTATCCATATATCATTTTTTATTCTATTTCTATGAAATTTTTGGCATGCCGCGGCCAACACAGGCATATTACAAGGACATAGGTTATTTTTATAAAAAGGATCCTTATACCAGACAATACCGTTTTTCAAATTGGGGAAGCAGGAAGTGGGAATACAGATATGTACAGGGAATTCTTGAAGAGATTGGAATAAAAGAAAAAAACGTGGTTGATATCGGAATTGGAATTCCGTCAGATTACGATTTTTATAGATATTATGTGAAATCGGGATGTAATTTGTGGGCTTATGACCCTGACGGCAGACTTCCAAAAGTACTTAAACTGACTGATAAATGCCTAATATTCAAAAGATCGGCGGAAAAAATCGATCTTCCTCCAAAATCATGCGATATCGTAGTCTGCATATCAGCCTTTGAGCATTTTCCTTACCGGATATTTCAAAAAACAGTGAAGGAGGTCCGTAGAATATTAAAGAAAAACGGGCATTTTATTATTACTCTGGACTTCACACACGACAAAAAGAAATCAGCCAGATGGGCAATTCTGGAGAAAACGTTAAACGGATTGCCGGAAGATGAAAATGATATTAGACTGGAAACTAAAGACAAACAGCTGACTTTGACATATTTTTTAGACTTAATATCCCAATATTTTTATATTAAAAATAAAGAAATCCGTAATAATGAGAAAAACCTGTCTGACATTGTGTTTTCACCAGAATGGAATTCTTATGTGGGTTATTTGCACTTATATAAACGATGACAGACACCCAGTTATTTCATAAACAATTCAAAAGATTTAATAAAGTTGTCATATGGGGGTTGCGAAACGTAAATAATACCTACCGTTATATCCATAGTCATTTTTTTGAAACCTTAAAGAAATTGGAATACCCGGTAGTATGGGTGGATGACGAAATAAAAAATAGTGTTGTCATAAGCGATGGCGATTTAGTTGTTTCGGCAAATGTAGGCGGATATAATTTACCGATTAAAAAAGAAGTTTTTTATTGCCTCCATAACTTTGACAGCGGATTTTATAAGAATATAAGCGATAATAGACGGATTTTGATACAGGTTTATACAAACGATGCTGAGAAAGGTAAAGAGAAATGGGACGAGGTTACTTTTTTTGACAGGAAAAAACAGATATTATACCAACCATGGGGAACCAATCTTCTGCCCGATGAATTTTACAAACCTGTCTACAGAAAGAAATCTCCAATAGCATTTTTCATAGGGAGCATCTGGGATAACCCGCGCCATCAGGGGAATATTAGGAAAATAAATGAGTTGAAAAAAGTGCTAAAAAATAACGGTTTGAGATTTATCCATTTTCAGGGAGTTCCGGATTGGTGGAACGTCTTTTTAGTAAGAGCGTCAAGAATTGCTCCCGCAATTGCTGGGGAGTGGCAGGAGAAAGTCAACTATTTACCCTGTAGGGTATTTAAGAATGTTTCTTACGGGCAGATAGCCGTCACAAATATCAGAAAATTCCATGATTTATTTAATGGTTTAACGATAGAGGGTAAAGACATAGAAGAACTTATTGGCAACGTTTTGCAAATGAACGAAAAAGACTATATTGAACTTGTTCACGAACAGCAGAAAAAGGTCAAAAAACATACTTATATTCAAAGTTTATTAAACATCGCAGAAGCTTTTGCAAAGATAAATTAACCAATATGATTATTACAAGGCTTATAGGAGGCTTGGGAAACCAAATGTTTCAATATGCTGCGGGACGCAGACTAGCTCATGCGAGAGGTACCATTCTTAAGCTTGATATTGTAGGATTTGAAGTTTACAAACTTAGGAAATATGAGTTGGATAATTTCAAAATAAATTCAAAAATAGCTGAAAATAAGGAGCTTGATGTTTATAAATCAGCTAGATCTAAAGGTTTACTTCGTTTTGTATATAAACTGGTTCCTTCAAATAGCCCTAAAGTAAATTTCTATTCCGAGAAAAGTTTTAATTTCAACAAAGATGTGCTGAAGTTACCAGAAAATACTTACCTTACCGGTTACTGGCAAAGCGAAAAATATTTTAAGGATATAGAAAAAATCATTAGAAGTGAGTTTGAATTTAGGACAGGACCGAAAAGTGAAAATAACCTTACGCTAAGAAAAATAAGGTCTGTAAATTCGATAAGCGTCCACGTGCGCCGTGGAGATTTAGTCACAAACAGATCTACAAATAAATATCATGGTGTATGTCCAATAAACTATTACTTGACAGCATTAAAGATTATTTCCGAAAAAGTAAAAAATCCACATTTATTCATCTTTTCTGATGATATTCCTTGGGCGCGCCGGAATTTTAAGTTGAAATTACCAGCGCATTTTGTGGAAAATAATCAGGGGGATCGTTCCTATGAGGATCTCAGACTGATGCAGAACTGTAAGCACAATATTATCGCCAACAGTTCTTTCAGCTGGTGGGCAGCTTGGTTGAATCTCAATGAAAATAAAACCGTCATCACACCTAAAAAGTGGTTTAATGATCAATCAATAAACACCTCCGATTTAATCCCGCAATCGTGGATAAGATTATGAGAAAGAATAATCCTACAGTCAGCGTATTCATGCCGGTCCATAACGGGAAGCGGTATATTCATGAAGCAATTGATAGCATATTAAGACAGACATTTACTGATTTTGAGTTTATTATAATTAATGATGCATCAAGTGATGAAAGCCTAAAAATAATTGAATCATTCAGTGATGACAGAATAAGACTTGTGAGAAACGAGAAACAGCTGGGTTTGTCCGGGGTGAGGCAGAAAGGTATAGATTTGGCAAACGGTAAATATATAGCTTTTTTGGATTGCGACGATATAGCAAAACCGCAAAGGTTGGGAACGCAGGTATCTTTTCTTGATAGTCATAAGGATGTGTATATAGCCGGGTCATGGGTAGAAATTATTGATAACGCAGGAAAAAAGACCGGGCAGATTTGGCGTCATGCCGGGTCTCCCGAATTGATAAAGGCAATACTCTTGTTTAGGAATTGTATTACTCAGTCGTCGGTTCTTCTGAGAAAAGATTGCTTAAAAGATGAACATTTTCGTTCCGATTATTGGCCTGCACCGGACTATGATCTATGGGTCAGGTTAGCCGATAAATTTAAGATAGCAAATATTCCTATTGTCTTGACTTATTACAGGAAACATTCCCAAAACATGTCCAAGGGTATAAGAAAAGAGATAGATGATTGTACTGATAAGATAATGAAGGAGAATTTAAAAAAACTGGATATTTATGCTTTACCAGAGGAGATAGAAATACATAGACTGCTTGAACCGGGGCGGCAAAATTTATCCACAGCTGAAATCGGAAAGGTGGAAAAGTGGCTTTTGAGAATTTTTTACTCTAACAGGAAGGTTAAAAGATACGACGCACTTTTTTTTGAGAGATTGCTGAAAGGCTATTGGTTCAAGACATGTTTGGGAAATTCTTATAACGGAATGCAGGTTTTTGATCGATATATGTTGTCTAAGCTTTCCCGAAATACTCGGTGGGTAATTGCTAAACAAATTTTATTAGGTTTATCCTGTTTATTTAGGAAATCACGGCTAGTAGATATTACGGCATATGAGATGACAAAATATTTTATATAAATATTAACCTGATGACGTGAAGAACAAAATAAATATCACTTTCAAACCGAAGGATTTTATAAAAGATTTTAGTAGCTTCAGTGATGCTGAATTATATATGCAGTGTACGAATGAAGTAGGCGGATTTTCGAATTATTTTCGCCAGAATTTTTTATATGATTTTTTGCGCCGTTTATATTTGAAATATATCGGAAATCCCAATGATAGTGAATTAGAAAAAATCCGGAATGAAATATCAAACAGGTGGGGAGAGATTAATCACATTACTGTGGGAAAATACCTTGAGAAAAGATTTATTAGCGACCATCTTAGGAAACTTGAATATTCTTTTCTGGCAGATTGCCTAAGCAGGATTGGTATTGAGAGAAGGAAGATTATCGATATGGGCGGAGGATTCAGTTTTTCAACTATTACCATAATGCTTTTGGTAAAAGCACATACTAACGTATACTCCCTGGATGTTTCGGACTTTCCCCGAAAATCAAAAAATAGTGTTTATTACATAGTGGGTGATTGTATGGATACGAAATTGTCTGATAAATCCATGGATGTAGTTTCATTAATTTCGACATTAGAACATGTCGGTTTGGGTCGCTACGGAGATCCTCTTGATCCAGATGGCGATATAAAAGCCATGAAAGAGGCAAAAAGGATACTAAAAAAAGGAGGATATCTTATCCTAACTATACCTTATGGTTATCCTACGGTCGTTTATAATCTTCATAGAGTTTATGATGCCGGAAGATTTGTCAGACTTATTAAAGGGTTTACTCCCGTTGAAATAAAATATTCTCTGCTTGGCCGCTTTTGCAGTCAGAAGGATATTGAAGGTAAGAAGGTGAGTAAAACAATTAAGGGATATTATACTGATGTAGAAGAAGGTAAGAGAATGTACAACCCTCAGGGTGGAGTATTGGTATTGTTAAGGAAAAAATGATTTTAGTAAGAATAATAAAGAATTGGGATTATCCTGATATCTTCAGGCAATCACCCAAAGGAAAGGGAATTTGGGATGGGGTTCAGTTTACTACCAAGCCTGTTTCAGAATGTGATTATGTAATTGTTTCCAATTTTGCCAGGCAGAATTACAATGTGTCTTGTTCTAAAGAAAATGTTTGGTCACTTCAGCAAGAACCGCCTAATGAGTATTTCCACAGGAGGCATAATGCCGATAAAATCTATTACAGAGTTTTTACTACGGATAGCTCCTTGAAAGAGGAAAGGTTTATACATACACAACCGGCGTTACCCTGGCATATCGGAAAAACATACGACGAGTTGGTAAAAATTAAATCAATATCTAAATCAAAAGTACTTTCTTTTATCACTTCAAATAAAAATAATTTTTCAGGGCATAAAAAGAGACTAATGTTTCTTCATAAAATAAAAGACAAAGTGGATTTTGACTTATTTGGTTTTGGCTTTCTACCAATAAAAGATAAATGGGATGGTCTTTATCCATACAAATATTCTCTGGCAATCGAGAATTTTTCCTGTCCTGATTATTGGACGGAAAAAATTGCCGATTGTTTTCTCTCCTACACAATGCCCATATATTACGGTTGTACCAATTTATCGGACTACTTTCCAAAAAATTCTTTCGTACAGATTGACATAAACGACAAAAATGTAGCTAAAAAGATTGACCAAGTTAGTCAAAGCAATCTTTGGCAAAAGAGCAGTGAGGCAATTGTAAAAGCTCGAAATCTAGTTCTTGAGAAATACCAGTTTTTTCCTTTTATGGCTAATCAGATAAAAAATTGGGAGGAGAAAAATAAAAACTTAAAGCAGAATAAGGAGTTTGTTACAATTCCCAATGAAGAGGAGATCCTAACGCGTTTATCTGTTGCCGTGAGGCATAAATTCAAAATATAGGCTATCTACTAGGCAAAAACCTTTGAATCTACTAAAATTTAGAAATGAAGCGAAATTCCAACCTGCTTTTATCCGTAATTATATGTACTTATAACAGGTCAGAATTGCTATCACAGGCATTGGAAAGTCTGGTCTGCCAGACACTGGAAAAGAAAAATTACGAAATTATAGTGGTAAATAACGGGTCAACAGATAATACTAGTGATGTTGTCTGGTCGTTTCAGAGACGATATAAGAATCATATTATCAACTTGGTTAAGGAAAAAAGACTGGGGCTGGGAATAGCACGAAATACAGGACTTTTAAGTGCAAAAGGAAAATTTGTCACTTTTCTTGATGATGACGCAAAAGCCGATTTGAATTGGTTAGAATCAGCTTTGAAAATCTTTGGTTCGATTAAACCCGATCCTCTGGTTATCGGTGGTCCAATTATACCTTTTTATTCCGGACAAAAACCCAAATGGTTTTCAGACCTTTATGAGGCAGATTTTAAGGGAAACAAATCCAGATATTTGCACAAAGGTGAATCTTTTTCCGGTTCAAATATGTTTGTTTGCCGGTCAACCTTGCTCCGATTCGGGGGATTTGAGGAAGCAGTCGGCATGAAAGGAAAAATACTATCAGTTGGAGAAGAAACAGGTTTTTTTGAAAGAGTTTGGGAAAAGGAAGAATCTGGGGAAATTTTTTATTATAGTCCTAGTCTTAGAGTTTATCATTTAGTTCCTCCGAGTAAAACTAGGGTATCATACAGACTGAAACGGTATTTTGCGTCGGGTCAGGCACACTGTGCAAGATATGGCAGGAAAAAGCTAATATATAAACTTAGCCATCTACTCAAATCGATAGGGTTTCTGATACTAAGTCTGGTAAAAATAGTTTTACCGCCTGTTTACTCCTTTACATTTCGTGGGTGGATTGTTGAAAGACTGGGTCCAATCGTTTGGTGTTTGGGTTACATAACTTATTTTTCCGGCATTTCAATAAGATTAAGTCAAAGTTAATAGTTAGAGCAAAGCATGAAAGATATGGAAAGTATTCTCATGTTTATTATTCCCTTGTCATTTATATTTGGTGCTTATCCTGTGTTAAACCGTGTTGCCAGATTAAAGAGATATTCAGTTCTGTTAAAACTATGTTTATCACTTGTTGCAACCACATCTTTTACAGTTCTTTTCTCAAGTTTTTGGGGAATTGTTTTTCCAAGAGGATTTATCGTAACCTCCAGGATTCTATTTGCCATTTTGGTTTTATTAACTATTGTGACGCTTAAGGATTTATTATTTTCCGTGATTAGCAAAGGTATTAAAACCTGTGACAATAAGACGAAAATACTTTCGGGAAACAAAGTTACATACCTTTTTCTAGGTATTTTTATATTGGTTTTCCTCCTCATTTTTACGCTCAGGCCGGTAGTTGACAGCGATGTTGTCGATAGCTACCTGCCTTTGGCAAGGTCAATTGTCATGGCAGATAAAATTCCGGCATATAACTATTATGACGGTAGTCCTTTTGCAATTCCTCCCGTGGGGGGACCGTCGTTTTTTGCCTATTACTATACAATTTCAGGGAATATATTTGGTGAAGTTTTTAGATTTATCAATATTCCCTACTTTCTAGGTATTTTATTATTCAGCTACTATATATTCAGCCTTTTCTTTCCTAGTGAATATTCACTTTTAGGGGTCCTAATTATACTGGTCATTCCTTTTCTGGAAGGATTTATATTTGAAGCCGGTTTCTATCCCGATTTTATTTTTGCCTTTTTATCTTTGTTCTGTTTCTGGTTTATGTTGAAATTAATTTCTTCTCATAGGAAAAAATATTCATGGATAATATATGCACTATTGGGTTTATCTCTTGGAGCATCTCTTCTTATCAAATACCAGGCGATATTCCTCTATGCCTTGGTTTTTGGGTTAGGCGTCTTCAGATACTTTAGAGGGAAGGGGAAAATTCTGTATTTATCTGTTCCTTTTGTTCCATTTCTTCTCAAAATATTTTTTAAGGGAGAACCTTACACTGTACCGCAGGGCTTTGCCTTTGGAATATTTTTTGCCGTTTTGCTGTTTATGGCTTTCTGGTCAGTGAGGATAAATATATACAGCGATAAAAAAGATTTTTACAAGTTAGTTGCTTCCGCGATGATTTCACTTTCCGGGTTTATTTTTATTTTGCGAAATTATTTATTTTTTGGAAATTTTACCTCACAAAAATTAAGTTATAATTGGGCTTCCAGTATTGGCAGTTCAATTGGTGTTGTGGGAAAAGGAGGTATTCCATTTGAGACGCTTACGTTTATATTCGGTTCTTCTCTAGCAGTCTTTTGGTTATTGCCGAAGATTACAGGAGTGTTAAAAGGATTTTCCCGAGGAATTAAATTTCTCCCAGTATATATTTTTTTTGTCTGGTACAGCTGGTGGGTGCTTTTTTTAGGTGCTGCTGATACCAAGTGGCTTCTACCTGTAATTCCTTTTCTGGCAGTGTTGATATTAGACGGTCTAAAAAAATTGTCTGTCAGGAGAAAAATGGTGGAAAATATAGTATATGCAGGAGTATTTTTTCACTTTCTTTCATCCAAATTTCTTTTGTGGAATTTCTGGTCATATTCTATTGGAAACAATACATTAAGGTATTCCGTGCAAAAATACGGCGTTAATTTTCAAATCGGTGAAGCATTGGTTCCTGAGGTGAAATCTCATTTTTCAGATTTAATTAAAATCCCAAACGACATATTAGAAGTTGTTCTTAGATCATTATATATTTTAGCCTCACGCGTATCAATTTCACCAAGCGATATACCCCTCATGATAATTTTAGCCTTTCTTCTGTCGATTACGGTTGTAGTTATTGGTGCTATGTCTGATAGACTTTATTTGAAAAAAATAGTTCCTGCAGCGATTTTAATATTATATGGTTATATATTCATTGCCGTATCAGGGGGTATAAATCTACTGAACTTTACTAAAAGGGAACAAAATATGTTGTTTGACTATTGGGGGCAAAGTACAACAGTGGTACCATATTTGGCAAGTCATTCTCACTTAGGAGATAGAATTGTTGTATTTGGTACACCTAGCGGACTTTCTTATTATTCCGGTTTGCAGACTTATAACGTGGAATATGGGGGAGGATTATCGCTTTTTTATCCAGTTTTCGAATCATCAAATTTTTCGGATATTTACAGTTTTTATAAAAAAAACCGCATCAAATTTGTGTTAATTAGTACTTATGGTACATCTGTAAAAAGATTTGATAAATTGAGGGATAAGACAAAAATATTTGATATATTGGGAAATAATGAATATTCGAAAAAAGTAATCAGTTCCCGAAACGATATTTACTGGGATATGTATGAAATTATTTAATAAGATTTCCAAAAAGTTAAACTTGATTAATTCCAAACATAACCTGGTTTTTTTCGCAGCAGTATTATTTAATGCCTTAATTTGGATTATAATTGTTCCCCTCTGGCAGTTCCCGGACGAACAAGCTCATTTTGGGCAGGTGGCATTTGTTGCGCAAAAAGGAAGAAATCCTAACTATACAGAAAAATATAACCTTAATAAGGAAATTAATATATCAGAAAAACTTTTGGGAACAGCAAGAGATAAATCAGGAAATAACCTTTTTACTTTTCATCCTGATTACAAAATTGAATTCACAAATTCTCTGGAGGGAAAATATGAAGCTAGTATAGCATCTTTAGCAAAAACTTCAGCACAATCAACATTTGTCCACCGTGAGTCTACCATTTATCCCATACTTTATTACTTTCCTGCAAGTTTGGTTTATAAAATTTTCCAGGGATATAGTTTGTTTGTCAGGGTTTATGCTGTACGTCTGTGGTCAATTTTGATTTTCGCAAGTACGGTTTATCTGACATATAGGATTGGTGCCCTTTTTTTTCCAAAGGATAGATTAAGCGCTATAACTTTGGCGGCGCTGGTCGCATTTCAACCGATGATGGTTTTCTCAAATGTCGGTGTTAACAGTGATTCTTTGGGTAATTTTCTTTTCACTTTTTTTATCCTTCTTGTTTCCGAGACTATTATAAATGGATTGACCGTCAGGAAACTTATTATTCTTCTGACAGTCGTATTTCTTTCCTTATATACCAAGCCGCAGTTTATTGTGATGATTCCTGCCGTTATTGTTTTATTGGCAGAAGCTTTTGCCAGGGATATGAAAAAGGTATGGCATCAGTCTTTTGTTCGACCATTTCTTCTACTGGTGGCTGCGCTGATTGTTTCATTTTTATACATGAAAAGCTCAATATCGGCACAAATATTGGTTTTTTTACAGAAGTTAAATCCTGCAAGTTATGTTAAATTTTTCCGCGAATATACAGTTTCTCATACCTATAAAGAGGTTTTACCCTGGTATTGGGGAGTTTATGACTGGCTTGGCGTCACTTATCCGAGGGTGGTTCATAGAATAATAAATATCTTAACGGCAATTTCAATTCTGGGATTTGGGATTTATCTTGTTACTATTTTTCGCGGGAAAGGATGGTTGGAAAGAAGAGTACAGGCTATCTTTTTCCTTATTTTTATCAATATTATTTTCTTTATGGGAGTTTCGTCTTACGATTGGATGTCCTGGTATACCTCTGGATTTCAACTTGGTGTTCAAGGAAGATACTTTTTTCCTCTGATATCTTCTGATATGTTATTTATCCTTATTGGAATAAAATCTTTAATTCCATCCAAAACCAGCTTGCAGAATAAAATGGTTAAGCTCGCGGTAAATTTGATGCTACTTCTTGACTTATTTGCTTTATACACCGTGGCGAAAACCTACTATAGTTTTGCAAATTTTACAACTTTTCTTCTTCAGGTCAGTCAATATAAGCCGGCACTGTTGAAGGGAAATGGGGTTGTTTTCTTGTTTGGGTTATATATTATCTGTATGGGATTATTTCTGATAAAATATAACAGTTATTCGAATGATAAAAAAGCCGCATAAATCCCACAAGGAATATATATTGCTAGGAATTGCGTTAATCATAGCAATATTTTTCAGATTTTATCATCTATACCAATGGCAGTTTTTCGGGATGGATCAAGCATATGAAGCATTTCTATCCCAAAATATTGTCACCGGTCACCATTTTCCACTGATTGGCGTGAATGCCTCAGATACCGGCCTTTACCTTGGGCCATTTTTTATCTACTTTGCCGCCATACCTTTTTTCCTGTCAGGAGGCAATCCATTGGGTTGGAGTATAACAGCGTCGTTATTGGGGATTTTAACTACAATTACTATTTACATTGTGGGGAAAAGAATGTATGACGGGAAAACCGGACTTTTTGCGTCATTTATTTACGGGAGTTCCATGCTAGCCGCATTTTATGACAGACAATTCTGGAATCCCATGTTTGTGCCTCTTTTCTCTTTGCTTATCGGATTCTTTTCTTTTCGTCTTTTGCAAAGTAGCAAGAAATCTGTTATTTGGCTGGCTGTACTTCTAGGCTTATCATTTCATATACATCTCTCTCTTCTTATATTTTTTCCTCTTGTCGTCTACGTCATATTTAAGAAAAGGAAATTATTGGGAAGGCGGCTTATTGTTTGGTCACTTGTGATTTTTATACTCCTGCAATTGCCCCAAATATTTTTTGAAGTTCGGCATAATTTTATCAATACCAGGGCGGCATTCTCCGTCATTTCGGCAAAATCCAATAATACACAGACATTTTTGCAAAGAAATAATATATTTTTATCCTCAGTCGGCAGGTTTGTTCTTTTGCCCTTTGCTGCTGATTTGTCTTTGCAATCGGGTCAATGCGTTAGCCTCATAGGTTACAAAAAAGATGATATACTTTTGGGTTTTATAGTTCTATTTCTGATTCTGACTGTTTATTTATACCGGGCCGATGTTTTTGTAGAGAAAGTGTTAAAAAGGAAAAGAAAGGAACCACCCGTAGAACTTTCTGCCGGTTCCAGAGTAATAGTTTTTATTTTTTTCCTGTCATTGCTGTTTACAGTATTTTATACCAGGGGAGTTTTTGAATATTACTTTTTATTTGTTTTTCCCTGGCTGGCCATACTTTTGGGTAGAATCCTTGATCATATAGCTCAAAATCAATACGGCAGGATTTCGGTTATATCGATTTCACTGATTTTTGCCGTTTTTAATCTGGTATCACTTTTTACGGCTAGTTTCAGTTTCCCTTATGAGGAGAAGATGGGGGCGGTAAATTTTGCCAAAAAATATGTGACAGCAGGAAATTATTCTCTTGAAGCGGTAGGAGAATGTCCGAGATTTGGTGGATACAGATATCTTTTTGGCCATTTTGCAGGTGTACCCGTGAGTTCCTATATGGACAGTTATTTTGGCTGGCTTTATCCAACCGGAAGAATTAAAAACACAAATTTGACTGTGCTTTTGTCGCTCATAGATCCACGGGAAGATGCGAAAACACTCTCTAAATGGGAAAATATAAAGTTGAGTTATCTTTTGGAGAATAGAATCATAGCTCAAAATAATTTTGGCACAATGCAAATTTACGTTCTTGGAACTAAATAATGAACAAACCATTTATTCCTGTTTCCTATCCTGATTTGACAGGCGGCAATGAAAGGAAATATTTATTGGACTGTTTTGATTCGTCGTGGATCTCTTCAAAAGGTGAATATATCAAAAAGTTTGAATATAATTTTGCCAAATATATAGGGGTTAGATTTGGAGTGGCGACATCAAACGGTACTACTGCATTGCATTTGGCCATCTCAGCGTTGGGATTAGGACCGGGTGACGAAGTCATTGTTCCCAATTTGACATTTGTTGCTTCGGCAAACGTGGTGCGTTATACCGGAGCAAAACCGGTTTTTGTGGATGTTGATAGAGAAACTTGGGGAATGAATCCGACAGCTGTAGAGAAAGCCATAACAAAGAGAACGAAAGTGGTAATGCCGGTTCATCTTTACGGCCAGCCGGCCGATATGGGGAGGTTGCTTGATATTGCCAAAAATAATAATTTAGTCATTATCGAAGATGCGGCTGAGGCTCATGGAGCGGAAGTGAGAGTCAAGAAACATGAATTAGGAATTATGAATAATGAATCAAGAAGTATGTCCAGACACAGTAGAATATCGCCTGATGGCGGGAAATTAAGAATCAAGAATCAAGAATTAAGAATTAAGGATTATGAATGGAGAAAAGTTGGAAGTCTGGGCAAAGTTGGCTGTTTCAGCTTTTACGGAAATAAAATTATAACTACAGGAGAGGGTGGAATGGTGGTAACAGATGATGAAAAACTGGCTCAAAAAATGAGAATCCTGCGTGATCACGGACAAAATCCAGATAAAAGATATTATTATGACGTTATTGGTTTTAATTACCGGATGACAAATATGCAGGCGGCAATCGGAATGGCTCAGTTTGAAAGGATAGAAAAGCTGATTGCTAAAAAAAGAGAAATTGCTCGTTGTTATGAGAAATATTTGAAGGGGATAAAAGGCATATTTCTTGCGCCTAAACTGTCTTGGTCGAAAGGCGTTTACTGGATGTATTCCGTTTTAATCGATAGACCGTACCAGAAAACAAGAGACGAAATGATGGATATATTGCAAAAAGAGAATATAGAAACAAGACCATTTTTTTATCCAGTCTCAACGCTTCCCCCCTACAAACAATTCGGAGATTTTGCTCAAAGTATCTATCTCTCGGCACACGGCGTCAATCTGCCATCAGGCACTTCGTTGTCAGAAGACGATATCACCAGAGTTGCTAAAGTTTTTCAAAAATATCAATGAAAAGTTTTAATAAGATAATCACAGAACGCTTGACTCCTCTTTTTCTGTCCAAAACGGCAATGAATACTTATATGATTTTTGTAGGCAACGGTTTGTCGGCATTTCTGGCCTTTGTTTTTACTGTTACCCTTGTCAGGAATGTCAGTCTGGCGGATTTCGGCTACTTTTCAGCTCTACTTTCCTTTATGATGCTGGTAACGGATGTCTCAGATACCGGAATCGGCAGTACCTTATCGGCATTCCTGCCACCTTTAGAAGATGATAAAAAGCGCTTTTTTAGCGTTCTTAAAGTGGCTTTCATATTGCAGACTGTTATTGCTTTGGTAGTCACGGCGGTATTATTTATTTTTTCTTATGCGATTGCCAATATCCTTTTCCACAGTGTGAAGCTTGATCTGCTGGTGAAAATTACGACTCTGGCGATATTTTTCAATATTATGGGTACATTTTTTACTTATGTACTCTCAGCTAGACAAAAGTTTCTTCAGGTGGCTTTCCTTTCAGCTTTTAGTAGTCTTATGAGAGTGGTGTTACTAGTAAGTCTGATACTTTTCTCTATGGTATTTCTGCAGAATGTCTTATGGATTCACGTTTTTTATCTCTTGGTAACGGCTATCATAGCTTTTATTTTTGTGGATGTCGAATTTCTAAAATTTAAGAAAATTCCGGGTGAATTGCGGAAATTTGTGTCATTCTCTTATTTTATAGGTATTGCGCGCGGCCTGACTGCAATCGCCAGCCGGCTTGACGTTTTGATGCTTATAGCCATGACCAGTCCGGTTCAGGCCGGGATTTATTCCACGGCTTCAAGAATAATATCAGTCTACCCTCTTTTAACGGGCAGTTTTTCAACCGTGATTGCTCCTCGTCTTTCGTCTGCAACTGATCGTAAATCAATAAATAAATATATATATAAGGTGATATTGGCAACACTGGCAATTATGAGTACGAATATTCTCCTTATTATTGTTGCCAAACCTTTTATGGTGACTCTGTTTGGCGCGGATAAGGGAGGGCCGGCCGTAACTGTATTACAGCTTTTACTTGTGGCTATGATGTTTTTTGTAGGATCAATCCCTTCAGTAGCTTTGGCTATTTATTATTTGCGTAAGCCTTTTATCATCACCGCAAATAGCGTCCTGCAGCTTTTTATTGTAATTGCGGGTAATCTAGTGTTTATCCCGAGATACGGAAAGTTGGGCCCGGCCATATCGCTTATTTTAGCTTTTGGTATAACACTTTTTCTCACTTCGATAATGAGTTTTTATTACTACCGAAAAATTGGAAACAAAAAAAACTCCCTATGAATCCGGATATTACTATTCATATGGTGGTGAAAAATGAAGACAGGTTTATCTGGTATGCACTTTCTTCAGTACTTCATCTTGCAGAAAGAATATTAATCTGTGATACCGGTTCCCAGGATAAGACAATAGATATCATAAATTCTTTCAGGGATAAGAGGATAAAGTTTGAATCAAAAGTTGTAAATGATCCTAAATATATAGGGAAGATAAGACAGGAACAGATTGAGAAAACCAAAACAGAATGGATTTGGGTGGTGGATGGTGATGAGATTTATACGGATGAACTCTGTCAGGAGATAATAGAAATTATTGAGAGTTATGGCTCGAAATTAGAAGGGATTGCGGTGGGTCGATATGACCTTTTGGGAGATATCTATCATTTTCAGGATGAATCGGCGGGACAATATAATCTTTTTGGCAGACGAGGTCATTTTGCCTTGCGTCTAATAAATAGAAGAAATATAGATGGATTACATATAGAGGGTACTTATCCATATGAGGGTTATTACGATAATTTCGGCGTAGAATTAACCCATCATGAAGAAACAAAGTACATGTTTACCAGAAAACATCTTTTTCATGCGATGTATCTTTCTAGATCTTCTTTGGGAAAGAACCTGAAAGAAACATTTCACCGGCGTAAATATAAAATAGAAACGGGTAATAAAATTCCAAGTAAAGAAAGCATTCCCGATGTCTTTTTTCAAGACCATCCTCAAATCGTGCCCGATGTTTTAGGAAAAAGAGCTATAGATTTTGAAATTCAGGCAGGATTTGTGACACCCCTAAAGAAGGTCAAGAGAAAGTTATGGAGTATCAACGCATGAAGATAGTTTTTTTGAACATATTTAACGGGGAAGTGGAAAGAGGTTCAGAAGTATTCGTTGCGGAATTATCCAAGCGTTTAGCCCAAAAATATGAGGTACATGTGGTGCAGACGGGAGTTGGAAAAATTGAGGCAGATTATAAAATAATCAAAATTGACGGTGTTCCCAAAATTATTCCTCAAGGAAAAGATGCACCTACTTCTGGCAGTATTAAATCATTTCTTTATTATCAATTTTACCATCTGTCTGTTCTTCTTTTTACGATAAAATGCATACCTCTAATTTTAGGGGGAAATTATGATTGGGTAATTCCTGTAAACGGAGGATGGCAAGTATTAATATGTAGAGCATTACGTTTAATTAAAGGATATAAATTACTTATAAGCGGACATGCCGGAATAGGTGCTGATGACAAATTCAATCTTATTTTTGGCAGACCTGATAAATTTATTGCACTTTCTCCCAATACTCTTATTTGGGCTCAGTCATTTTATGACAGAAAGAAGATGGAATTTATTCCTAATGGTGTAGATACGGATAGGTTTAATCCTATGATAAAGCCCGAAGGAATAAATTTGCCAAAACCGGTTATTTTGTGTGTAAGCGCGCTCTTACCATATAAAAAGGTGGATTTGGTAATTAAGGCTGTAGCAGAAATGAAACACGGCAGCCTTTTACTTATAGGAGAAGGACCTCTTTTACGAGAAATCGACGGGATGGGACAAACTGTGCTTGGAAAACGGTTTGTTCATATTCAAAAAGCAAGCCATGAAAAAATGCCAGGTTACTTTCGTGCGGCTGACGTGTTTACTTTGGCCAGTAGACCAACAGAGGCGTTCGGAATGGTTTATATTGAAGCCATGGCATGCAACGTGCCGGTCGTGGGACCTGATGATATAAATAGAAGGGCGATAATTGGGAATGCTGGATTGCAATGTGATCCAGAAGATAGCTTCGCTTATGCAAAGACTCTTGAACAGGCTGTAAACATGCGGTTTGGCAATAAACCAAGAGAGAAGGCTTTAGAATATTCTTGGGACAAGATAGCTGAGAAATATCTGAAGATTTTTGAGGAAGTTACTCATTAGTTGTAAATTATGGAAATGATATCTGTAGTGATAGTCTTCTATAACGAACGCAGTGTCTTATCGGATTGTTTGTTTTCAATCTCAGAACAATCCATTTCTAAAAGAATTGAGTTGATTCTTGTTGATGATGGATCAGATGATAATTCTTTAGAAAAAGCTAAAGAAATGATGCAAAAACTGGGAAACAGACTTAAAAATATAATCTTCATTTCCCAGACTCATCAAGGTCCGGCCAAAGCTCGCAATTTGGGAGCAAAAGCGGCGTCAGGTGAAGTGTTGGTTTTTATTGATGCTGATATGACCTTCGACGGAAAATTTATAGAGAATCTTGTGAAACCGATTTATGAGGGAAAATTAAAAGGTACATTTACCAAAGAGGAGTATGTTTCAAATTGGGATAACGTCTGGGCAAGATGTTGGAATTATAACCAGGGAATAGGAGACAGTAGGAGAATTCCTTCAGATTATCCCGATAATTCTCCAGTATTCAGAGCTCTGAAAAAGTCTGAATTTGAAAGGGCCGGTGGGTTTGACAATATCGGTTTTACAGACGACTGGACTCTGTCAAGGAAACTCGGGTATAAAGCGGGAATAGCAGAAAATGCCGTTTGCTATCATAAAAATCCGTCAACACTTAATGAGGTCTATATACAGGCAAGATGGATAGGTAAAAATGAATTTATTTCAGGAAATATTCTGCGACGGATAGTAAGCCTTTTACGTTTTAACTTTATTATCCAATCAATTAGGGGGATTTTTATCATATTAATATACCGTGAATTACGGTTTCTGATTTTTGCGCTGGTGTATTATTGCGGAATTTACGTCAGCATTTGCAGATCATTTGCGGGTGAAGCAAAATATAAATGAAATCTAAACCTCTATTAACACGATTAAATAAGATATTTAACCTTCCTGCTATACTTTTTCTTGCTCTTGTTTTGCGTCTGGCCAATTTGAACCAGTCCTTTTGGTTGGATGAAGCTGCGCAGGCGATTGAATCAGCTAGACCTTTGAGAGAACAGCTTAATATAATTTCCGATTTTCATCCTCCACTTTATCATTTGATACTCCATTTTTGGATGATTTTCGGAAAATCGGAAATATGGCTCCGCCTGCCATCAGTTATTTTTGGCGTTTTAAGCATTTTTTTCCTTTACAGAATAGCAGAAATTATTTTTGATAAAAAAACTGCAGTTTTGGCTGCTTTGTTTCTGGCAATATCTCCATTCCATTTATGGTATTCACAGGAAGCAAGACCATATATGCTTTTTGTTCTTCTGTCACTTGTTTCTACCTATTTCCTTCTTATAGAGAAATGGATGATATACACCCTGGAGATAATTCTACTTCTTTATAGTCTTTATTTTGCCCCTTTTCTTCTTTTTGGGCATTTTATCTATGTTTTAATTTTTAGACGGAAATCTCTCATGCGACTAATAAAATCATTTATTATTGCTTCTTTTACCTTTTTACCCTGGTTACCGTATTTTATAAACCAAATTCACTTGGGTACAGGAGGTGGATTTGCCGGATGGACCAGTGTGGTTTCAGTACCATGGTTAAAGCTTCTACCTTTGACTTTGGCGAAATTTGCCTTAGGGCACGGGACAGTAGCCGATAAAGTTCTATACGGTTTTATTATATTTCCTGAAATAATCGTATTTCTTATTTCCGTTTATTGCTTGTCCCAAAAGGAAACAGGCAGAATTTTATTGACCTTGTTTTCATTTTCTTTTCTTCCAGCTTTGGTAATATCGATTTTTATACCTGTTGCCGCGCCACAGAGGCTGATATATCTTCTCCCGTTTTTTCTTCTTATTATTGCGGAAGGAGTGCTCAGTCTGCCAAAATTTTCCATGGCGATTTTCTTCTTGATTGTGCTTTCGACAAGTTTTGGCGGAATCTACCAGTATTATACTGATCCCTATACCCAACGGGAAGAATGGAGGCAGGCTGTCTCCTATGCGGAAAAGAATGCTACTAAAGACAGTGTAGCTCTTTTTGTCTTCCCAACTCCATTTGCTCCATTTCTTTGGTATCAGAAGGGTAACGTGGAGGGGGTAGGTATAGCTCCAAAATTTATAATCCGTGATTCAGACATTGCCAAGATGAATAATCAGATAACCGGTAAAAACAGAATATTTTTATTTCAGTACTTGACTGGTCTGACTGACAATGAAAATAAGACAGGAAAAGACTTATCCAAAGAGGGATATAGTCTGACATCTACAAAGGATTTTCCGGGAGTGGGTTTTATATACGTGTATGATAAAAAATGAATTGATTAGTAAATTATCCTGTTTTTGGATTTTTGAACTGTGGTATTTAGTACCGAGTAGATGATGATTACTAATGAACTAATTGCCAAACTTTCAGGATTTTTTCTTTTTGCGCGATGGCATCCGGAGATCGCTTTAAGATATCTGCCGGTTGTAAAAGAGATTAGAGATTCAGGTGTAAAAAAACAGAAAATTCTTGAGGTGGGGTCAGGAGGTTTGGGAATTGCTCCGTATTTGAAGAAGCCTGTAACGGGTGTTGATATAAGTTTCCGGCCGCCGTTTTCTCCTTTACTTAAAAGAGTAAAAGCATCAGTTACAAAGTTGCCATTTGATAACGAAACATTTGATATTGTCCTAAGCATGGATATGTTGGAGCATTTGGATTCCTACAAAAGAGGAAAAGCCATTGATGAAATGGTTAGAGTAGCAAGAAAAAAAGTACTGATTGGCGTACCCTGCGGAGAGCTTTCGCATAGGCAGGATAAAGTGTTGTATGATTATTTCAAGCTGCATTTGGGAAAAAGCTACGATTTTTTTGAGGAGCAAATAGGATTTGGTCTACCGGATAAAGAAGAAATTGAAAAAATGATATCAAAATCTGCAAAAAAATTCAGGAGGGAAATAAGTTTAATAATAAAGGGTAACGAAAATTTGAAAATGAGAAATTTTCTTATGAAAGGCTGGATGACAGAAAATCTTCTGAAAAATTTCTTTTTCCGCAAAATTATGCTTTTTTTTATACAATTCCTTCTTATTTTGGATAGGGAGCCGTTTTACCGCCAATTGTTTTTCGTAAAAATAAAAGAAAATGAAAATAGCAATTGACATATCACAAATAGCTTATACCGGAAGCGGTGTAGCATCATATACAGAAAATTTGGTGCGCAGGCTTTTACAGACGGACAGAAATAATCAGTATCTTCTTTTTGGAATATCACTTCGGCAGATTGATGCATTGACCAATTTCACGTCAGAATTAAAGACAAAATACAGCAATGTGGAATCAAAGATTATCAGACTGCCGCAAACATTGGGGAATATTGTCTGGAACAGATATCATGTATTTGATTTGGGCAGATTTATAGGCAATGCTGATATATTTCATTCGTCGGATTGGATCCAACCTCCGATAAAAGGGGTAAATAAGGTTACCACTATTCATGACTTGGTAGTTTATAAGTACCCGCAGATTTCCCATCCGGATATTGTTGCTACGCAAAAAAGACGACTGTATTGGGTAAAAAGGGAATGTGATGCGATAATCGCTGATTCTGTCTCGACAAA
This sequence comes from uncultured Gammaproteobacteria bacterium, assembly GCA_964520615.1. Lineage (GTDB taxonomy): Bacteria > Patescibacteriota > Microgenomatia > 2-02-FULL-39-11 > 2-02-FULL-39-11 > JAMCUI01. The sequence goes on along the minus strand of CAZFNL010000137.1, from coordinate 53,955 downwards.
AAGAGATATATTGGAGACGCTGAATGTGGAACCTGATAAAGTAATAGTGGTTTATCCGGGAATCGATAGACAATTTATACCTCAGGATGAGGAGGAATTTATACGTGTGAGACAAAAATATAATCTGCCAGAAAGATATATTTTATTTGTCGGGACACGCGAGCCGCGTAAAAATTTGCAGCGACTGATTTTGGCTTTTGACAGGTTTTTACGTCATCCACTTGTGTCATCACAGAATAAGGAAATAAATCTTGTGCTCGTGGGTAGAACAGGTTGGGGACAAAAGCTGAAAAACGTCAGGTTTGTGTATCCTCTGGGCATGGTTGAGAAAAAAGACCTGCCGGCGATTTACTCTGGGGCAGTTTTTTTTGTTTTTCCTTCACTTTACGAAGGGTTTGGTTTGCCTATATTAGAAGCCATGGCATGCGGCTGTCCTGTGGTTACATCAAACATGGGAAGTTTGGCAGAAATTGCAAGTGATTGCGCGTTACAAATAGATCCTTATGATGAAGAAGATATATCTGTCAAAATGGTGCAATTATTTATTGACCAAAATCTTAGAAAGGAAATAATTAAGAAAGGTTTTTCCCAGGCCGAAAAATTCAAATGGGAAGATGCCGCAAGTAAAATATTGAAAATATATGAAAGTTTAATTTCATAAAATATGCTAATAGGAATTGATGCTAACGAAGCCAATACGGATTTTAGGGTGGGAATAGGACAATACGCCTATCAACTTTTAAGACACATATATCTTTTGAGGAAAAATAAGTATAAAGAGCTGAATCTATCAGACATAAGTTTTAGAATATACTTAAAAAATCAACCATTGGATGATTTGCCGAAAGAAAATCAATGGTGGAGTTATGAAATGTTTGGGCCTGAAAAAGCATGGACTCAATTTGCTTTACCGTTAAAGCTGAATTTTCAAAGGCCACGACCAAATATTTTTTTCAGTCCATCACACTATTCACCCAGGTTTGCACCTTGTCCGCGCGCAATGTCAATTATGGATTTGTCTTTTATTAATTTTCCGGAAATGTTTACAAAGAAGGATTTATATCAGTTGACCCGTTGGACAGAGTATTCCGTAAAAAAGGCAGCTAAGGTTTTTACAATCAGCTACTATTCCCAAAAATCGATAGTTGAATATTATAAAGTCCAAGACGACAAGGTAGTAGTGACATATCCTGGATACGATAGTGAGGTCTTTAATTCAAATGAAAAAAGGAGTGAGAGGTTTGGGGAAAGGTTGAAAAAAAAATACCATTTAAGCGACAATTTTATTCTGTTTGTTGGTACGCTACAGCCGAGGAAAAATATAAGAAAATTGATCGAGGCTTTTGAAAGGATTATTATGTCAGGAGATAAAACTAATTTGCAATTAGTTATTATTGGTAAAAAAGGATGGCTTTATGAGGAAATTTTAGAGGCTGTTAGAACAAGCCGTGTCGTGCAAAAGATCATTTTAACCGATTATGTTTTACCATTAGAGTTGCCACTTTTTTACCATATGGCCTCATGTTTTGTCCTCCCGTCATTGTATGAAGGATTTGGTTTACCGGTGGTCGAGGCTATGGCTTGCGGTTGTCCGGTAGTTGTAAGCAACAACTCAAGTATGCCTGAGATAATAGGGGAAAGTGGTTTACTTGTTGATCCGAAAGATAGTAAGGATATTGCCAGGGGAATAAAAAGCGCCATTTATGATAAAAAGTTACGAAGTAGAATGATAGTAAAAGGACATGACAGAATAAAGGCTTTCAGTTGGGAAAAATGCGCACTTCAAACTCTAAAAGTTTTGCAAGAGACAGTTAGTGATATAAAATAGGACCATTATGGTGGTATTAAAAGACAAAAACGGTAAGGAATTGACAAGAGAAGAAGTTTTTCAAAAATCTACCAACAGGCTAAATAGTATAATTTTAGATTTTAAGCTGATGGTAATACGTTTGTTTGGCCATATACCATTTCATAGTCTGAGATTGGTTTTATATGCGACAGCTGGTATAAAGCTAGGAACTGGTGCCAGAATACATATGTGGTTTAACTGTTTTAATCCACGAAACATTTCAATTGGCGAAGATTCAATAATCGGCGATCACGCTTTTTTGGACGGCCGGGCAAAACTTGTTATCGGAAACCATGTAGACATTGCTTCGTATGTCCTCATTTATAATTCCCAGCACGATATAGATAGTGAGGATTTTCACGCGGTTTCAAAAAATGTAGAAATTGGGGACTTTGTATTTATTGGTCCCAGAGTAACTATACTGCCTGGAGTAAAAATTGGAAATGGGGCGGTTGTGGCAGCTGGAGCTGTTGTGACAAAAGATATAAAACCCTTCTCAATTGTCGGAGGGATACCCGCAGAGGTGATAGGAGAGAGAACAATAAAAAATCCCCATTATAGATTGGGTAGGGCAAGGTTGTTTCAGTAATATAGTACGCCTTATCACTTTCTTAAACCAATAATGAAACTTTCCATAATCATTGTCAGTTACAATACCTGTGATATATTAAGGAATTGTCTTTTGTCTGTCTTCAAATCTCTGGGAAAATCAGAGTTGAATAAGGATGGTCAGTCAGAAGTTATTGTCATTGATAACGCGTCAAGTGATAGTTCTATTGAAATGATTGAGAAAGAGTTTCCAAATGTAAATTTGGTAAGGAATAAAGAAAATTTGGGTTTTGCCGCGGCAAATAATATAGGACTTAAGAAGGCACATAGCGATTTTATTTTGCTTCTAAACAGTGATACATCCATATCTGAGAATACGTTAGGAATGCTTTTTTCAGTCGCAAGAGATGAAAGTGAAGCGGGAGTTATAGGAACAAAATTGGTTTTTCCTAATGGTAAATTGCAGCAATCTCTCGGATTTTTCCCGACATTGATAAAGATATTTGCCTGGATGACATTTATTGATGATGTTCCCTTTTCGTCTACATTTATAAGGCCTTATCACGTCACAGACAAAAGTTTTTATAGAAGGAAAAGGAGTGTTGATTGGGTATCTGGAGCATGCCTATTGGTGAAAAAGAAGGTGATAGAAAAGGCAGGATATCTGGATGATAAAATTTTTATGTATGCTGAAGAAGTAGAATGGTGTTTCCGCATAAAAAAAGAAGGATTTGATATTCTTTATATTCCATCTATTAAAGTTGTGCATCATAAAGGAGCTTCGGGTATGGGCGATGAGGCGGGGATTATTGAAGAGTTCAATTCACTCATATATATCTATAAAAAACATTTTCCAAACTGGCAGCAAATTCCTTTGAAGTTACTTCTAAAATTCGGTTCATTGCTGAGGATACTCGTATTTGGTATAATCGGTGGCAACTCCAGGCGTTTTTCACTATATGTCAAAGCTTTTAAGTTGGTTGGATGATAACATCCTTTCAGTATTAGCAGGTTTTCTTTTGGTTTTCATACCTCTTTATCCTAAATTGCCCATCGGGGATATACTCCCGGGTTATATTGTCAGAGTCAGACTGGAAGATTTCATAGTCAGCTTTTGTGTTTTCCTGTGGGTAGTGTGGTTGGTACGAGGGAAGACAAGATTGTCCGGTAATCCTCTTTTTAAGCCGATATTAGCCTATCTTGTAGTAGGAGTACTCTCCATGCTATCTGCAGTTTTTCTTCTGCATACAGTACCTTTAATACCATTACACCTTGAAAAGATGTTTTTACATTACGCTAGACGGATAGAGTACTTTTCCCTTTTTTTCATATTTTATTCTTCTGTCAGAAGTCTGAAGCAGTTGAAGATATATATTGGTCTTATTATTGTTACTGTGGTTGCTGTTTCGATATACGGCTTCGGTCAAAGATATCTTTACTGGCCTGCATTTTCGACAATGAACCGGGAATTTGCTAAGGGTTGGATGCTTTATCTGACTCCTCATGCAAGAGTTCTTTCAACTTTTGGGGGCCACTATGATCTGGCAGCTTATATTATGATGGCGTTGGTGCTTCTTTGGAGTTTGTTTTTTGGTGTTAAAAGAAAATTACTGAAACTGTTGATATTTCTAACAATCTCTGCCGCCTTTTGGACGCTTATACTGACTGCCTCAAGAACTTCTTTTATCGCATATCTATTTGGCATCACTGTCATATTCTTCTTTTGGGCATATAAAAAGGGAATGTCCTGGTCTCTTACCCGTTGGTTTACGGTTATATTTCTTTCTATTCTAGTAATGCTGTCTTTTGGTGATCTGTCTGAGAGATTTACTAAATTTCTCAGGATTGATGAGCGTCTTTCAGGTGTAAAATCACTTCTTCTGACTCCTCTTGGTGCTCCGCCTCCGCCCGACAAAGCCGTCTTTTTGGAGAATAATCCAAACGCAGCTCTTTCTCAAATCACTTCATCAAGTGACCAGCCTCCCACTCCAGACCGGCCAATTGATGTCTATAAGAATATACCGCTTATGGTGCCCACGGGTACAAATAGCGCTTCTCTTGCGGCTGTTCCTCGTACTTATTCCAAAACGGCCTTTATATACGACTTATCAACGGCCATAAGATTTGACGCTTTATGGCCAATGGCGATAAAAGGTTTTGAACGAAACCCGCTTTTGGGTAGCGGATATTCAACATTAAATAAGACTCAGCCAACACAATTTACAGAAGCGGAATCAACAGATAATGATTTTTTGAGGAATTTGGGTGAGACTGGAGTTTTGGGTTTTATTACGTTTTTCGGAACTCTGCTTTTTATCGTATTTATCATTTGGCGTAATCTGAATCTCTTTGCTGATCCCTTTATATTCAGTATAAACATCGGGTTTGCCGGATTGCTAATGGGGCTTATGGTTAACGCTCTATATATTGATGTTTTCGAATCGTCAAAGGTAGCATTTATGTTTTGGGGTATAACGGGATTTGTCTTAGCTGGAGTGGAAATGTTGAGAAAAGAGAGAAAAAGAGAGATCCCTTTCCCGAGAATACCGGATTTGAGCGAGTTTATATCAGGTCTAATCCATAAATCAGTTAGTTTCATAAAAAGCGATAAATTCATACTTCTTGTCATACTGGTTTTTGCGTTTACCGTCAGACTGTACAAGATAGATGAGCCTCTTGCTGATTGGCATTCATGGCGACAGGCTGATACTTCTGCTGTTACTAGAAATTATGTAAAGCACGGGATTAATATACTTTTTCCCACATACGATGATCTTTCCAATGTGGCCTCTGGGAAAAACAATCCCAAGGGACTGCGTTTTGTGGAATTCCCTTTATACAACGTATTGAGTGTAGTAACCGATAAAATATTTGTCGGTTGGAATATAGAAGTTTCCGGCAGATTAACTTCGATCTTTGCCACTTTGGGATCAATAATATTTCTTTTTCTTCTTGTCAGGAAATACCTGGGAAGAAGAGAAGCCGCAATAGCAGCTGCTGTTTTTGCTTTTCTTCCATATAACATTTTTTTTACCCGCACTATACTGCCTGATCCGCTTCTAGTATGTACTTCTATTGGCATGATTTGGTTTCTTGATCTATTTTTAGATTCAAAGCAGAAATTAAAACTTTCAGGAGAAAAAAGGATTGTAGAAATCGTGAAGGTGATACTCTACCTATTTTTGGCGGGCGTCTTCACAGCTGCTGCACTTTTGGTAAAACCGTATGCGGTATTTCTTTTCCTTCCGATGTCTTATCTTTGGGTCAGGAAAATGGGATTTTCTGTTAAATCTTTTTTAGGACTCGTATTATTTTTTGGTATATCTTCGCTGCCTCTAGGATGGTGGCGGTGGTGGATAAGTCATTTTCCTGAAGGAGTACCAGCCAATCTTTGGCTTCTCAACGGCGACGGCATCAGATTTAAGGGTGCATTTTTCTACTGGCTTTTTGCAGACCGATTGTCCAGACTGATTTTGGGATATTGGGGTTTACCTTTTTTGATACTTGGAATTCTTGCTCCTATCAAAAAGGACAAGTTTCTTTTTTACTTGTGGGGAATTGCAATATTGGCATATGTCACTGTTTTTGCTACAGGCAACGTACGGCATGATTATTACCAGATATTGACTGTTCCTATAATTGCGGTATTTGTGGCAAAAGGCATAACCTTTTTTGCCGATATGGGAAGGAAATACCGTTCAGGAATACTGGTTTTTGGTCTTATCGGAGTGACGATTGTATTTACTGAAATGTTCGGCTGGTATTTTGTCAGGGACTATTACAATATTAATCACCCGGAAATTGTGGAGGCCGGAAGAGCTGTTGACACCAAGACTCCCCAAAGCGCTTTGGTTATTGCACCATATGACGGAGATACAGCATTTCTTTATCAAACACACAGAGCCGGTTGGCCGGTGATGCAGGAATCAATTGACAAAATGATTAATATGGGCGCAGATTACTATGTAAGCGTCAATTTTGACGATCTTACAAAACAGCTGATGGCAGAAGCTCAAATTGCAGATCCTGCAAAAAGAAAATACAAAATAGCCTATTTGACAAATAAATATGTCATAATTCAATTGGTACCTGATGGTAAACTTCCGAAAAATTAAGAATGATTTTTTGCGGGTACTGATTTGCCATACGTCTATCACAGATTACTCTGACTACCTCTTAGTATGAAGATACTCATGTTGACGCCATATTTGCCTTTTCCTCTTTTTTCAGGAGGGCAAATAAGAAGTTATAATCTTTTGAAATATCTCTCAAAGAAGCATGAAGTGACACTGTATTCATTTATAAGAGAAGAAAAGGAGAAAGATTATATACCAAAACTCAAAGAATTCTGTGCTGATGTTCAGGTATTTCTAAAACGTCCTCCATGGTCTCCGACAAGTCTTACATTATCAGCCATTTCAGTTTATCCACTGGTTGTCTGTATGTATCTGAAAAAAGATCTTAAAGACAAGATAGTAAGAGCTATAGAGAGGGAGCATTTTGACCTAATACATGCTGAAACTTTTTATGTCATGCCCAATATCCCCACAACAAAAATACCTATTATTTTGGTTGAGCAGACGATCGAGTATTTAGTTTACCAGCACTATACGGAAAATATAAGATTTATACCGGCTAAGTGGTTAATGAATTTTGACGTGACAAAAATTCATTATTGGGAAAAAAAATTTTGGCATCAGGCAACCCGGGTGGTGGCAATGTCTGAGTCAGACCGACTGGTAATGCATAAATTAGTACCTGGTTTGAGTGTGGATTTGGTGCCAAATGGAGTAGATACAGATTTTTTTAATGTGAGAAAACAATCTTATTCCCAAAAAACAAAGACTATCCTTTTTGTAGGTAATTTCAAATGGTTACAAAATAGGGAGGCCGTGACAATATTGGTTGAGGAAATTTGGCCAGTGATTAAAAAAAGGCTTGGGAACATAAATCTTTGGATTGTTGGTAGGTTTCCAACTGCAAAGATTACTTCTTATAGTTCTAAAAACATACAGATTTCATCTAATGTTGAAGATATAAGGGAAGCTTATAAGAAGTCTGACATACTTCTTGCTCCGATTTATGGCCCTGGTGGTACCCGCTACAAGATTTTGGAAGCTATGGCTACAGGTCTTCCTGTTGTCAGCACATCTACAGGGATAGAGGGACTTGGAGCAAAACATGGTAGGGAAGTGCTTATAGGTGAAACGCCCTCTGATTTGGCATACGAATCAATAAGGCTTTTGACTAACCATGCGTTGTACAATAGTCTGGCTGAAAAAGGGAGAAAGCTTGTAGAGGATAAATTTAACTGGAGCAGAATCGGTAAAAGTCTTGACCATATATATCAGGACGCAAAAAATATATAAGAGATTATGCTTTACAGTCGAAAGATCATCAAAAACCTTGAGATTAGACAAAAGGACATCAAATAGATTTAATTTGTAAATTTTTAAGTTTATGAAACGGGATATTATTTTATCTGTAATAATTGTCAACTTTAATACCTACAGTTTTTTGTCTGAATGCCTCGAATCCATAGAACGAAGCAACATAATATTTAAGAAGATAGAAATCATCATCGTTGATAACAATTCAGGTAATAAAGAAGCAGAAAGAATAAAAAAAACTTTTTCTTACCTCAATCTTATAAAAAACAGTGAAAACATCGGTTTCGCAAAAGCAAATAACCAGGCAATAAAGAAATCCCTAGGTAAATACGTTCTTCTACTTAATCCTGATACGATTGTTAAGAAAGATACACTTGAGATAATGTTAAAATTTATGGAAAAGAATGTTGAAGTTGGAGCGGCCACATGTAAAGTGAATCTTCCGGGAGGACAGATAGATGATGCCTGCCATAGGGGATTTCCTACTCCGTGGAACGCTTTTTGTCATTTTGCCGGACTGGCAAAACTTTTTCCCTACAGCAGATTTTTTAACGGATACCACTTGGGTTTTGGGAATATGGAGCAAGTTCATGAGATAGACAGTTGTGTCGGTGCGTTCCTTTTGATAAGAAGAGAAGTGGGGGAAAGAGTGGATTGGTTGGATGAGGACTATTTCTGGTATGGAGAGGATATAGATTTTTGTTATAAAGTAAAAAATGCAGGATGGAAGATTATGTACGTGCCAACTACCTCTATACTGCATTATAAAGGCGTATCGGGTGGTATTAAAAAGCATAGCCAACATTTGTCCTTGGCTGATAAAAAAATAAAATATTTGGCCACAAGGTCAAGATTTGAGGTAATGAGGATTTTTTACGAGAAGCATTATAAAAAAAAGTATCCAGTGTGGATAAAGACAGTTGTGCTTTGGGGAATTAAATTGAAAGAATATTTAAGTCTTGCTGCACTGGGTTAATAAGTTTTAAATCTCAAAAATGCGCATAGGAATTGATGCACGGCTTTATCATCAAACCGGAGTAGGAAGATATATACGAAATCTTATTGAGGAGTTATCTCAAATTGATATTAAGAATGACTATTTTGTATATTTGCTAAGAAAAGAATTTAACGAGTTTTCTCCTCCTAACATACGTTGGCACAAAAGATTAGCTGATATCCCGTGGCATACAGTAAAAGAACAATATGTCATGCCCAGAATACTCTTGGCAGACAGACTTGACGCCGCTCATTTTACTTATTTTAATGTTCCTGTTTTATACCCAAAAAAATACATATTGACTATACATGATTTAATTGTTGATCATTTCGATACCGGGAGAGCCAGCACATTGCCTACGGTTTTATATAAAGCAAAGCGTTTAGGATATAGATTTTCCATAGCAAGGGGAATAAAAAGAGCAGAGACGATTGTCGCGATTTCCAAGACCACGAAACAAGAAATCATCGATCATTATAGGGTTCCTCCAAAACGTATACACGTCACTTACGATGCCTTGGATAGAAGTTTTGCCAATACTTTGAGAAATTACCATCCGGAAAAATATTATACTTTTCAATATGTGCTTTATGTTGGTAACGCTTATCCACATAAGAATTTGGAGCGCACACTTCTTGCCTTTAAAAAAATAAAAAGAAATAAGCCAGATTATAAATTAGTATTGGCAGGAGATGATAAATACTTCTATCCAAGGTTAAAAGATATCGCTCAGAAGCATGGGATAGGCAATGACGTGGTTTTTTTTGGCGAGGCTAACGATAAGCAACTTATCAATCTTTACACCTTTTCCTCATGTTTGGTGTTTCCGTCACTGATGGAAGGATTTGGTTTGCCTACGCTTGAGGCGCTTTCCTGCGGAAAGATACCTGTTATTTCAGATATACCTGTGTTTCGTGAAATCTGGGATAAAGATTTGCCTTTTTTTGATCCCTATAATTTCGAGGCAATTGCAGACAGGATTTTAGGGGTATTAGATATGAATTCTAAACTTTATAGAGGAATTGTAACTAAAGCTTCAAGAAGACTTTCAAAGTACAGCTGGAAAAAGACTGCTTTCCAGACACTAGAACTTTATGAAAATGTTTTTAATGGCAAAGTCTGATGAAAATTGCATTAGTTTATGATAAGGTGAATAAATTCGGCGGAGCTGAAAGAGTTTTACTTTCACTTCACCAGATTTGGCCTAATGCACCGCTTTATACTGCAGTTTATGATAAGAAAAAAGCAAAATGGGCGGATGCATTTGAAGTGAAGACTTCATTTTTGGATAGTCTACCTTTTTCTTCCACCAAACATGAACTGTTTCCTGTTTTAACTGCATATACGTTTGAGTCTTTTGACTTTGATAAATTTGACGTGGTAATTTCGATCTCCTCAGCTGATGCCAAAAGCATAATTACCAAACCACAGACTTTACATATATGCTATTGTCTTACACCAACTAGATATCTTTGGAGTGGTTATGATGAATATCTGAAAGAGCCTGGGATGGGTGTTTTAAATCCTGTTGCAAGGATTGTAATGAAGGTTACTTCACCGTCATTTCGCCGATGGGATTATATTTCATCTCAAAGACCGGATAAATATATAGCCATATCAAAGGCTGTAGCTGTTAGAATAAAGAAATATTATGGAAAAGAATCCGAAATCATTTTTCCGCCGGTAAAAACTGATATATTTAGAATGGAAAAGAAAATAACTGGTAAAGGCGATTATTTTCTGATAGTTTCAAGGCTTGTTCCCTATAAGGGAATTGATTACGCGATAAGGGTATTTAATCATCTTGGTTGGAAACTGAAGATTATCGGTGACGGAATAGATGAAAAAAGACTGAAAAATATAGCAGGTAAGAATATTGATTTTATTTCCAGTAATTTGACAGATGAGAAACTTTGTTGCTATTATCAGAAAAGCATAGCTCTTATATTTCCCGGGGAGGAGGATTTTGGTTTAACATCAGTTGAAGCACAAGCCTGTGGAAAACCCGTGGTTGGCTTAAATGCGGGAGGACTGGCAGAAACAGTTATATCCGGACAGACGGGAGAGCTATATGATCATAGAGACGAACGCAGTTTGATTTCGGCCTTATCGAGATTTTCACAAAAAAAATACTTACCATCTTACTGTCGAGAAAATGCCTTACGTTTTTCTCAATCTTTTTTTAAGGAAAATATAAAAAAGAAGGTTTACCAATGGTGGAAGGAAAAAATATCATAGAGGTAAAACACAAGTTATGAAGGTTATTGTATTTGCAGGCGGTTTTTAAAGTCGGTTATAACCAAAGAGGTTTTATCCAATTTGTAAGTTATGAAAGCTATCGTATTTGCAGGTGGAGTAGGAACACGGCTTTGGCCATTGTCAAGACGCAGTTCTCCTAAACAATTCGAGAAAGTTATAGGGGATAAGTCGACTCTTCAGCTTGCTGCTGAAAGACTTTTACCCGATTTGAATTGGGAAGATATTTATATTGCAACCTCTGATAGATATGAACATATAGTAATTTCACAATTACCAAATATTCCAAAAGAAAATTTAATCCTAGAACCTGAAACCAGGGATGTTGGTCCAGCGGTGGGACTTATGACTTTAAGTTTGCTAAGAAATTTTCCCGAGGAACCGATTGTGATACTTTGGAGCGATCATATCGTGCGTCAAGAGGATTTTTTCAAAAAAATTATAAAAACATGCGCCGAGATAGTCAGAAAACAAAAAAATAAGATTATTTTTATAGGACAGAAACCCCGATTTGCCAGTCAAAATCTGGGTTGGATAAAATACGGAGAGAAGAAGCGCACTTTTGAGGGTGTTGATTTTTATTCTTTCGAGAAATTCCATTATCGACCTGAACTCAAAAAAGCGGAAAAATTTTATAAAGATGGCAGTTATTCATGGAACGTAGGTTACTTTGTGACTACGTCTTCATTTTTATGGGAACTATATAAGAAGTTTCAACCCGAAATGTTTAAGATTTTGGAGAAAGTTTATAAAGCTTATGGGACAAAGAGTTTTCAGACTGTGTTAAGAGAAAATTATGGTTTACTTAGTAAGATTTCATTCGACAATGCGATATTGGAGAATATATCCGAAAGTGACGCTTTAGTGGTATGTGAGAATCTTGGTTGGAGTGATATCGGTGCTTGGGAGGCGCTTAAAGAGGCTTTGCAGTCATCCCCTGAGCAAAATGTTATTCAGGGAAAAGTATTAGTAACTGATTGTCATGATAGTCTTATATATAATTATACCAATCAGATGGTAGTGACTATTGATCTTAATGGTTATTTGGTTATAAATACTAATGATGTAGTACTCATTTGTCATAAAAATTCAGTTCCGAAAATTAAAAAACTGGTAGAGAGTCTTGCTAAATCTGAAAATGAACACCTGATTTGAAAAGATATTACAAGCTGTGAACGAATAAATGTTTAAAACCGTTTAGGCTGAGTATTGAAGTTAGTTCGGGAAAGTCGGTTTATGAATATATTCAGATACGATTTATACGATAATACCCTCAAAAGATTTATTGATATCGTTGGCTCTTTAGTACTGCTTGTTTTATTTTCGCCAATATGTCTAATTTTGGCTTTCGCAATCAAGATGGATTCGGAGGGACCTGTATTTGCCGATACTCCCGAGAGGGTAGGTAGGCAGGGAAAATTATTTAAGATGTATAAATTTCGTTCCATGGTAGTCAATGCTCACCAGATGTTACGAAAGGATCCAAAATTGAGATTGCTTTATGAACAATATAAAAAAAACAGTTATAAATTGAAAGAAGATCCTCGTGTCACCTCTTTAGGAAAAATGATAAGAAAACATTCTCTGGATGAAATTCCTCAGCTTCTTAATGTGCTTTGTGGAGATATGAGTTTAGTGGGGCCTAGGGCTTATTATCCTGATGAACTAGTAAACCAGCAAAAAAAATATCCCAAAACAAGAGATCTAGTTAAAAAAGTATTGTCAATAAGACCCGGTATTACAGGTTATTGGCAAGTATCCGGGCGATCAGAGGTTAATTTTGATAAAAGAATAGCCATGGATGCGGATTATGTAAATCATCGCTCTTTATGGTATGATGTAAAAATTCTCTTAAAAACTCCTTTTGCAATGATTACAGGCAAAGGTGCTGTTTAGTAATATGGATGGATTCAAACAAGTAACTTTTGGAAAAACACCATCAAGAAAAGAAATAGTTTCAAAACGTCGAAATTCTGCCGGAGAGAAAAAGACATTAAAGATAATAGGTACAGTCCTAGCAGTATTTCTTATACTAATAGTAATTTTTCTGGCAGCACTCATTATTCCGGGAAGAAATCTCTACTTTGCTGTACAGAAATCCGCCAATTCTGCTAAAGAAGCTTATTTCGCAATAAAAAGCAAGGATATAGCTTCGTCTCAAGTGAAACTTACTGAATTGGAGTCCAACTTAGAAAACGTAAATAGCCAATTGGGTAAAGTCGCATGGGTTAGTTACGTTCCTTTTTTAGGATCATATGAAAAAGATTTCCAACATATGGTTACAGGAGGAATTGCAGGGGTTCAGGCAGCACAGATTACAGTCACAACGCTTGTTCCATACGCTGATCTTTTGGGATTGAAGGGTAAATCATCTTTTGTAGAAGGGAGTGCTGACGATAGGATAAAACTTGCTGTGGAGACTTTGGATAAAGTGACGCCTAAACTATCGGATATTGCCGCCAAAATTAATATCACCGGGAATGAACTTGATCAGATCGACCCAAACCGTTATCCGGAACAATTAGGGTCATTACCGATAAGAGGCCGAATTGTAGCGGCAAAGAATCTTTTTTCCGCAACAGCCAAGCTCTTTGTTGACGCTCAACCATTCTTGAAGGAACTCCCCACGCTTTTAGGCAATAAAGACCCCAAAACCTATATGGTTCTTTTCCAAAACGATGCTGAACTTCGTGCTACAGGAGGATTCATTACAGGTTATGCCCTTTTTAAGGTAGATAAAGGTAAGATGCAAGTCATAAAAGCTGATGATATATATAAACTTGATGCAGCAAAAACTAAGACATTTCCAGCGCCTCCGCCTATACTGAAATATCATATTAAGGTCAACACTCTTGAGTTGCGAGATAGCAATCTATCTCCAGATTATGTTGTGTCCATGCAGAAACTTGAAAGTATGTTGAAGGATTCGGTACCTGATTTACCTCCATTTGATGGTATCGTGGCTGTAGATACGCATGTATTGGTTGATGCGATAAAAATATTGGGAGATTTCAATATTGCAGGCCGTCAATTTAGTGCGCAGAATGATCCTAGGTGTGATTGTCCTAAAGCTATATATGAGCTTGAAGACTATTCAGCCAAGCCTTTGGCTACTTTCAATACGGAGAGGAAAGATATAATTGGAGTATTACTGTACCAGATAATGCAGAGAGCTTTAGGCGTTTCACCCTCCAAATACTGGGGACAACTTATAGAAATGTTTTTAACTGAAGCGCAACAAAAGCATGTTTTATTTTATTTCCATAACCAAGAGGCGCAAAAAGGTATCGAAGCCCTAAATTTTGCCGGTAGAATAGTGCCGTTTGATGGTGATTATTTACACATCAGTAATGTGAATTTTGCAGGAGCCAAATCAAATTTGTTCGTAAAGTTTTCGGTGAAACAGGAGATAAATGTAACAGATGATGGAAGTGTAGCTGAAACAGTAACTATAAATTATAAAAACCCTTCACCTCCCAGCAACTGTAATTTGGAAGCAGGACAACTCTGTCTTAACGGAATCTTGCGTAATTGGTTGAGATTCTATGTGCCTTCCGGTTCAAAGTTAACTTCTTTTGTGGGATCAGAAAAAACCACTTCAACCTATGATGAGTTGGGCAAGACTGTTTTTGAAGGATTTATGACGGTCAAGCCAGAAGGTGCAGCTCAGGTGGTAGTCAAATATAACCTTCCATTTAAGGTAAAGAAAGGCGATGTGTATAAACTATTGATACAAAAGCAGCCTGGAACCGACAATCCGCAATATACTATTTATTATAATGGGAAACAAATTGATCAGTTTTTTCTTCTGACTGATAAAACAGTCACTTTTCAGCTCTAATCCATCTCCTGAAATATAAATTTAATCCTTCGCAGAAATCTTTGGGCTTTAGCCATAGAGATGAATGCAAATTTTTTCTCTGGAGGAAGCCCCGGGCATAAGGACGGGGAGCCTCACTTTATAATAGGAATATAAGAGTTATTCACTTTGGTATGATATTTATATGGATAGAAGTTTCAAGTCATATAAGATAGAGGGAATCGTCATAAAAAGGCTGAATTATAGAGAAGCGGATAAATTGGTAACGGTGTTGACTAAAAACCAAGGAAAGATAATCTTAATTGCCAAAGGAATAAGGAAAATAAACAGCCGTCGTGCTCCCCATCTGGAACTTTTTAATGATATATCAGCTTACGCAACTAAAGGAAGAAATTTTGATATCTTGACGGAGGTTCAGACGATACAAGTGTATAGAGAAATTAAGACAGACTTGAATAAAGTAGCATTTGCTTATCGTATCGCTGAGGTAATTGATAGGCTTTGTCCTGAGAGAGAAGATCATTACCAGGTTTATTTACTCTGTCAAAAAACGTTGCTTCAACTAAACCTGTTGCAAGGAGATAATCTAAAAAGCTTAGTTGATGATTTTATATTGGAGTTACTTATTGAGTTAGGGTATTTACCAAGGAAAAACTTGGTTAAAGGAGAGGAGCTTGAAAGATTTCTTTCCGAAGTGATGGAGAAAAACCTGAAGAGTGATAGTCTTTTACGAAAGTTGTAAACTAACCTTAGTGTTCATGATTTTATCTAATATACTAATCTCTGAAATGGACAGCCGTGTTTTAATTCTATTGACAATGCTAGTTGGTCGTTTATAATAGATATAATTAGATTTGCAGTAATGATCCTAATGGCATAGGTGAACTGCAGAAATACAAAAAGTGTTCCGATGAATACTCGGAAAAGAAGGGTGGAACCGCGGGTAATTTAAACTCGTCCCTAATTATATTAGGACGGGTTTTTTATTTGTATATGGTACAACTCGAGAAAATTGTTAGTCTTTGCAAAAGGAGGGGATTTATTTATCCCGGGAGTGAAGTTTATGGAGGATTGGGCGGAACTTGGGATTATGGACCCTTAGGGGTATTGTTAAAGAAGAATATCAAAGATCTCTGGTGGAAAGATATGGTGCAACTGCGGGATGATATTGTGGGAATTGATGCGGCAATCATGATGAATCCTCAGGCTTGGGTAGCTTCAGGACACGTGGAGGCATTTGTTGATCCGTTAGTAGAGTGTAAGATCTGTCATGCAAGGTTTAGGGCTGATAAGAGCGAAGAGATTAATGAACATGAAGAAGCTCACGCGAAAGAAAATAATGAAAAAAATATCAAAGTGGAATGGACCAAACCCCAAAAATTCAACCTTCTTGTTAAGGCATACTTGGGAGTAATTGAGGGGAAGCAGTCAGAAATATATTTGAGGGGAGAAATAACAAATGGAGTACATGTGAATTTTAGGAATGTTCTTGATTCTACAAGGGTTAGAATACCTTTTGGTATTGCTCAGATAGGAAAAGCTTTCAGAAATGAGATTACACCCGGTAATTTTACATTCAGATCGAGAGAATTTGAGCAGATGGAGGTTCAATTTTATATAAAACCTGATGAAAAAGAAGGTGAGAAGTGGTTTAATTTCTGGAAAAAAGACAGAATGGATTGGTATTTGAAATTGGGCATGATAAAGGGGAATTTGAGATTTAGAGACCATACGGATAAAGAAAGAGCACATTATGCCAGAGCAGCTACAGATATTGAATATAATTCACCGTGGGGATGGTCTGAATTTATGGGTATTCACCATCGTGGAGATTGGGATTTGACTCGACATCAGAAATATAGCGGGCAGGATATGTCCTATATGGACCCGTTTTCCGGGGAAAAATATATTCCTTGGGATATAGAAACTTCTGCGGGTGTAGATAGGTCCGCCCTTTTTTTCCTTATTGATGCTTATCATGAAGAAAAAGACCGGGTTGTCATGAAGATTCACCCAAGGCTTGCTCCTTATAAAGCTGCAGTCTTTCCGCTTGTAGCCAACAAACCTGAACTTGTTGAGAAAGCCAAGAAAATTTATAATGAGCTTAGAAGCGAAATGATGATATACTGGGATGCTAGGGGAAATATAGGTAAAAGATATTTCGCCCAGGATGAGGCTGGTACTCCTTGGTGTATCACTGTAGATTATGATACATTAAAGGATGATACGGTGACTATACGAAACCGCGATACAACTGTACAGATAAGGGTAAAAATAAGTAATTTATCAGCTGAAATTCAGAAATCTTTAGTTTAATAAAAGGAGAAGAAAATGAAAAAGATTATTATAGGAGTTATTATCGCTATTATCGTTATTATAGTTGTTGTCTTTTTTGCGGTTAAGGGTTTGGTTTCAAATAAACCCGCCGTAACAGATGTCACTCCTACTCCTACAGTCGCGTTTCCCACAGTTTCAAGCAGTGTTGAAGTTAGTCTAACATCGAATGATGGTAATAAGTCTTTATCTTTGGATATAAAAAGGATACCTTCCGATACACAATCAGTAGAATATGAGATGACTTATGTAACTGGAGCAGGAATTCCCCGCGGAGTTTTGGGGAAAATTACGCTTAAAAGTGGAGACTCAGAGGTCAAACGGGATGATATAGTGCTGGGAACCTGCAGTAGTGGAAAATGCGTCTATGATACGGGAGTTACCTCAATTGATCTTTCTTTGAAATTTAATTCATCTAGTGGTATTAGCGTGTTTCAAAAAACGTATTCCCTGTAATGAAGGAAAATCTCCAAATTACAGTGTTGACGGTAGGTCAAATGGCGACCAACTGTTATCTTCTTTCTGACCCTGATACATTGTCTACTTTAATTATTGATCCCGGTGATGATGTTGAGTATATTATAAGAAAATTAAAAGATATGAGTCTGAAACCTGTGTCTTTAGTAGCTACACATGGTCATTTTGACCATATTATGGCGGCTTTAGAGCTACAACTTGCTTTTGATATTCCATTTTATATAAACAAGAAGGATGTATTCTTGATGAAGAATATGCAGCAATCAGCCCGGCATTTCCTGGGTATTCTTCAGATTGATCCTCCACCTCAAATTAGCGGGTTTCTGACGGATAAAAAAACTCTGAATGTTGGTAATGAAAATATAGAAATTCTAGAGACTCCAGGACATACTCCAGGGAGTGTTTGCCTTTATCAAGAAAAATCAAAATCTCTTTTTGGCGGCGACCTTTTGTTTGCCGGAGGAGGAGTAGGTAGAACGGACTTCTCTTATAGCAGTAGTGACTTTCTGCAAAAATCTATATATTCAATTTTAAGCTTGCCGGGTGACACTACAGTATTTCCAGGGCATGGTCCAAGTTTTACTTTGTCACAATATAAAAACAATCGTTGGCAATAGGCACAAGTTGCATTCTTTGTTTGGAGCTGGTAGACTCAAAAAAGGCATTGCTTTATTTGCGAAAGGGGATTATATTTATTTATATAAACCTAATTGAATATGCTTTATATAGACTTCAATGATACTTCTGTTGAATCAATACAAACGAACAAAAGTATACTGGGCGGAGAAAAAATTGTAAGCTGCGCCAGGCACGAGATATCAGACGGTCTTATAATAAACGGTCTTATTGTTGATCCGGAAAAGCTAAAATCCGAATTGAAAAGCATTTTTGCTTCAGGTTATCCTCGATCCCAAAATGACAAGCAAGCCGCCATTACTATCTCTGATAAACAGGTAATTACGCACAGATTCCCGTTGGACAGCTCGGTAAGAGAGGAAGATATTTCAGATGTAGTTATTGATCAGGCTAAGAAAATACTGCCTTATGATCCATCTGAGCTGGATAATTTTTACCGGATAGTAAACGACGGGAGAGGAAAAAAAGGAATTCTCTATACCGCTACGGCCAAAAACACTATAGCCCACTTTGCAAAGTTTTTATTGTCAATTGGAATTAGTCCTCTTTTTATTTCATCAAGATCATTTGCGATTTTTGAGCTTGTGAAGGATGTGATTGGAGATAGTGAAAAAATTCTCTACTCCAGTATTGATAAGAAGACAGCGGAGTATATCATTTATGACAAATTTGGTCCTGTCAGTTCGATGCATAAGAAATTAAGCGGGAAGGGTTTTGCTACTGAAACTAGAAGTGTTCTGGCGGAATTGGAAAAAAATCATGATATTCATGTGTCAAAAATGATATTAAACGGTATAGAATCAATGGAACTTCATTCAAGCGAGCTTTCAGAAGCATTAAACCTACAAACACTAAAGATGGGTGATTTCATGGAAGGTGTTTTGCAGAAGGAAAAATTGGGATTTGAGTCAGGCGGAATTCCTAAAATGCTTCTTTCAAATTCATTGGGCTTAATTTTTCTTTCCAGAACAAAGTCTCCACCTAATTTTGCCCGTGACGTACAGGAAGTGGGAAATATTTCAGAGCCAGAGATACAAATGGCACAGAAACATCCTTTGGAAGATCTGGAAGAAAAAGAAGAAACGGCAGAAAAAGAGGTAAAGGAGCCAAAGTATGAATCTAGAAGTATGGAGACTGTAGTGAATAACGAGAAGGAAGAATATAAATCGAAACCAGTTGAGACTGTTTCCGCTAAAACATCCTCTACAGGATATTCAGATAATGCTCTTCTTGGAAATGATCTTACACAGTATCAACGGTCAGGATTAGGGAAACTTCTTGTCAATAAAATGGTAAGAATAATTCTTGTTCTTGTAGGAGTTGTGTTAGTCTTGGGAGGCTTGTTTACAATAGTCCGTGGTAAAAAATCGGGAATATCGTTGCCATTTTCTTCTTCTCCCACTCCCACTCCAATACCCACTGTAATGCCTTCATTGACTCCAACTCCAACAGTAAATCCTAATCTTAAAAGAAGTGATCTAAAAGTGTCGGTAGAAAATGGTACAGATAAAACAGGTTACGCTGGCGATATAGCTACTTATCTTGAAGGATTGGGTTATAAGAACGTGGCAAAGTCAAATGCGGATAACCAGAATTACGCCAAAAGCGTTCTGAAGATAAAAGACGGTAAAAAGGATTACCTGCCTCTTATAAAAGCTGATTTGAAGGATAAAATAGACACTTCAACTGTCGAATCTTTATCTGACAGCGGTAAATATGACGTGGTAGTGATACTAGGTAAGAATTAAAAACCCGAAATTGTTTCATTCATTGTTATCCCCCATTTTTGGTTCTAAGTCATCTCTTGAGATTTATTTCCTGCCTGAGTGCTAGAACTCATTTCGATATCCTTTTTTTTGCTTCGATAATGTTGTTTTGTCGGGCCCGACCCGCTTCACCAGCGAGGCGAGCCTGATTGGGAATCAGGATTCTCGCCTTCTCGAGAATGACACTTGTATTGAAGGGATAAGTGCTGCTGTTGCCTCTTGACAAGAGGTGGTTACAGTAGCATTATGGAATAAAGTGGTGTAAAGTGGTGATAAATGTAGAAATATGTTTTTAGGCACATACGAACCGAATTTGATGGATAAAGGCAGGGTTGCATTGCCGAAAAAGATAAGAAACTCTTTGGGTGGAGACAGAATTGTGTTGACTACCGGATTTGAGCATTGTATTTTCGGCTTTCCGGAAAAATCGTGGGAGGAAGTGACAAGAACAGAATTGGCAAGGCCTTTATTTTCAGACAAAGAGGGAAGAGATTTAAGGAGAAAAATGTATTCCGGTGCAGTGAGTATAGATTTGGATGCACAGGGCAGGTTCGTCCTGCCGCAGGAAATGATGGGATATGCAGACATATCTGAAAGTTTGGTGATTATTGGAGCAGGAGACCATTTTGAGATTTGGTCTAAAAGAAATTGGGAAGATTACAGAAATAAATTATGACGTTTGAAGAGCGCATGGATTCATTTTGCGATTTGGAATAAATGAATGCGGGAGGAATATAGAATCGATTATAAAGAATGAAAGTTAACTGAATACGGAAAGAAGGAGTGCCGGAGGTAATAATTCTTGGATAAAATCACACTGCCTATGATTTTACAACCGACGGACTCATATCATACTCCGGTACTTCTTTCCGAAGTGCTTGATGGGTTAAGAGTGAAGTGTGGAGCAAAGTATATTGATGCGACGCTTGGTGGAGGTGGATATACTTTCGCAATTGCAGAAAATGGTGGAAAGGTACTGGGAGTAGATATAGATAACGATGCTTTGAAATGGGTAAGTGAAAGACTCGAAAAAGAGAAATTAGAAAGCGGTGTTAAGGGAAAAATCGTTCTTTCAAAAGGTAATTTCGGCTATTTGGAAAGCTTGGCTAAAGAAGCCGATTTTAGCAAAGTAGATGGAATAGTATTTGATCTTGGTATGTCTACTCATCAACTTGAAAGTTCAGGCAGAGGATTTTCTTTCAGAAAAACTAGTGAGCCTTTAGACATGAGAATGGATACAGATACAGATAAGACCGCCGCATACATATTGAATAATTATTCAAAGGAAAAATTGTATGAAATATTTAGTAAATACGCTGAGGAACTCAATTCTGGGGCAATTGCTTCAGCTGTTGTTTTCGCCCGTGCCATAAAACCAATAATAAATGTTGGACAGTTAGTGGATATTGTTTCAATAAGTCTACATAAGGGATTAGAAAATAAGTATTTGGAGTTAAAGATAAATAATAGCCTGGCAAGAATATTTCAATCTTTGCGTATTGAAGTAAACGGAGAGATGACAAATTTGGTAAATGGGTTGACTCAGGCAATAGATCTTTTAAGCCCCAAAGGCAGACTGTGCGTAGTTAGTTATCATTCGCTTGAGGATAGACTGGTAAAGACCTTTTTTCGAAAGAACAGCCGGGAGAAAAGACTCAATATAGTTACCAAAAGACCAATTACTGTTAAATATTCTGAATTAAGTATAAATAAACGGTCAAAATCTGGAAAACTGAGGATAGCTGAAAAAGTTTAGGTTGAAATTATGGAAAGGATGAAAATTAATAACAATCACCAGTCTAAAATAAACATTTTACTTTTAGCAGCTGTTTCCCTTTTCGCTGTCATTCAGGTAGTACTCTTAAATAAATTCTCTACGGTTGGGATTAAGCTAACTAGCTTAAACGGTCAAATACAGAGTTTGCAGGATGATAACAGTTTGCTAACAGAAAAAATAGCATCTGCCTCGGCAATCGCCACTATTTCCCAAGAGGCCGGACAGTTTGGTTTGGTTAAAACATCAATTCTCATTTCTCTTGACACGCCGCTTCCAGTAGCCTACAGTCTTCAATCATCTTTATGAACCTGAGGATAAAATTCTTCTTTTTGCTACTTTTTATTTTTTTTGGGTTAGTGGCAATGAAACTTTTTTACTGGCAAGTTTTATCAGCGGATAGTCTAGGAGCGTTGGCTCAAAATCAAAGTCAGACTTCTTTGGCAGTATCGGCAAGTCGAGGAAGGATTTTTGCCTCAGATGGTAGTCCTATGGTCTTAAACAAAAAAGCTTATGGAGTTTATATTGAGCCAAAAAAGATTACAGATATTTCCAAAGTAGAATCTGTACTGTCGGAAGCCTTAAATATTCCTATATCCACCATTTCAGCTAGTTTGGATAACAAGTCACTTGTTTGGGTGCCTATAGCACATAAGGTGGATGAGAGTCCGGTAAAAAGTATAAAGAAATTTAATTTGAATGGAGTTGATTTTCTTTCTGAACAGAAAAGATATTATCCCGAGGGATCTATGTCAGCTCATCTTTTGGGTTTTGTAGGTAAAGATGCCAATGGGAAAGATAAGGGATATTTTGGACTTGAAGGTTATTATGACGAACAGTTACGCGGTAGGAACGGTATGATAGTTCAGGATCAGGATGCGCAAGGAAACCCTATCTTGTCGGGCGAGAGGCAAGTCATATTGGCTCAGGATGGTAGAGACTTGACTTTATATTTGGATAAAACTATTCAATTTATAGCTCAGACTAAACTGAAAGAAGGAATAGAATTATACGGTGCAAAAGGCGGGTCAGTCATAATTATGGATCCAAATACCGGAGGAATACTCGCTATGGCATCATATCCATCATATGACCCGGCAGATTTTTATAATTATCCCACGCAGTATTATAAAAATCCTGCGGTAGCTTCCTTTTATGAGCCGGGTTCAACATTTAAGGTACTTGTAATGTCATCAGCAATAAATGAAGGTAAAGTGACTGCAGATATGTTATACGATGAATCAGGACCGGTGGAAATCGGTGGTTATACTATAAATACATGGAATAGACAATATCATGGTAAGATAACCATGACTCAAATTCTAGAATATTCATCAAATGTCGGAATGGTATTTGTTGAGGAAAAGTTGGAAAAAATGGTCTTCTTAAATTACCTGAAAAATCTTGGTATCGGTAGTATAACTGGAATAGATTTGCAGGAAGAATCATCACCGGATTTACGTCCAAGAGACAAATGGTATCCGATTGATTACGCTACAGCCTCATTTGGTCAAGGGGTTGCCGTGACTCCATTACAGATGGTTACTGCCGTATCGGCAATTGCCAACGGAGGAAAATTGATGGAACCTCATGTGGTTAAAAGTATAAGCACTGATAATGGAAGCCAAATCGAAATAGCACCAAAAATTGTAAGGACAGTTTTCTCCAAAATGACTACGGATGTGGTGAAAGAAATGATGGTTGAGGCGGTGGATAAAGGTGAAACAAAAAACCTCAAGCCGGCAGGCTTTCGTATTGCTGGTAAAACCGGCACAGCTCAGGTTCCAATTTCAGGCCATTACGACAGTTCAAAAACAATTGCTTCATTTGTTGGTTTTGCCCCTGTGGATAATCCTAAATTTGTCATGCTGGTAGTACTCGATGAGCCTACAGCATCTCAGTGGGGTTCGGAAACAGCCGCACCTGTGTTTTTTTCGATTGCAAAACAGCTTTTTTCATATCTGAAAATATCACCGTCGGATTGATTTTATACTTTTGGATATACTGCCTCAATTCTGTTATAATTGTACCTTATAGCATACTATAAGCTGATTATAGACAAACTCATGCTGCAACAGTTTAAAAATTATTTACATTTTCTAAATGCATTCTTCGCATGTATCTTTTACGGATTTCCTGCCGGGAAAATGAAAATTATAGGTGTAACAGGAACTTCAGGCAAAACTACTACTACCCATCTTATCTATCATATTTTACAACGCTTGGGATACAAGGTTTCTATGGTATCCACTGTTGAAGCAAACATAAGCGGTAAGACTTATGATACTGGATTTCATGTTACAACACCTTCTTCCTGGGCTTTGCAGAAGTTTATTAAAAGTGCCCAAAAGGGAGGAAGTGAATATTTTATTCTTGAGGTCACTTCACACGCCCTTGATCAGTATAGAGTTTGGGGAACTTCAATTGATATTGCTGTAGTGACAAATATTACCCATGAGCATCTTGATTATCATAAGAGTTTTGAAAACTATAAGAAAATAAAAGCAAAAATTATGAACGGGGCTTCCTTCAGCGTATTAAACATGGACGAGTCAAACTTTCATTTTTTGAGACAAAAGGCATCAGGAAAGATTGTAAGGTATGGAATAGATCGTCCCGCAGATATTACACTGAAAGATTATGATATGAAACCTCTTATTCCCGGAAAGTTTAATCTCTATAATTGTCTTGCTGCTGCATCCGTAGCTTCAATTTTAGGTTTAGAGAAGTCAAAAGTTGAAATGGCGATCGCTGATTTTAAGGGAATTCCCGGACGCATGGAAGAGATTAAAATCAGAAGAAACTACAGGATATTCATTGATTTTGCCCATAAGCCTGATGCTTTGGAAAAGGCGCTTGCTGCTTGCAGAGAAATGACGCGAAACAGACTGATTGTCGTATTTGGATGTGCGGGGTTGAGAGATAGGCTTAAAAGGCCAATAATGGGAGAAATAGCATCTAAATTGTCAGATGTTGCTATTCTTACTGCAGAAGACCCCAGAACTGAGGATGTTAGAGACATAATAGATGAAATCGCTAAGGGTTGTGTAATTGGCGGCATGACATTTGTTGATAAGAGAAAAAGATTGTTAGTTGAATACAAAAAGGTAAAGAGGAGTTTTTGGAAAATTCCTGACAGACAGGAAGCTATTAACTTTGCCATACGAAAATTGGCTGGTGGCGGAGATACAATACTTATCACTGGTAAAGGACATGAAAAATCAATGTGTTATGGGAATATAGAATATCCATGGGACGAAAAATTAGCTGTTGAAAAAGCCTTATCCGGGAAGAGATAGATATACATAGTTTAAGCCGTCTTATTCATAAATATAATTTAGGGAGTTTATTTTATGCTCAAGTCCAATCTTCTACAAAAATATTCTCAACTGGTTAGTCATTATTTTTTCAATGAAACCGAAAGTAAGGCGCTGAAAAAATTCGGTATTTTCAGTAAAAACGTTTGTAAAGTTGAACAGGTTCACGGAAACAGAATATTGGAATTTAATGATAGTAAGGTGATAAAACCTGATGGTTTTGACGGAATGATTACAGATAAATCTATATATTTACAGATAAGAACGGCAGATTGCATGCCAGTTTTTTTATTTGTGCCGGATAAAAAAATCGTTTGTGCTTTACATGCTGGTTGGAAGGGACTTATGGTTGGAATTATTAGTAATGCCATTGACTTACTACTTAGTAAAGGAGTGAAAGTAAAAGACATAATATGCGTAATTGGTCCTCACATTGGAAATTGTTGTTATGATGTGCCTTACGCACGGATTAAAACTTTCCAAACTAAGGACAGAATTGGTCATGCAATTTCTGAAAAAAGAGAGGACAGATGGTATTTAGATATCGGATCGGTTGCAGTAAACGCAATTTTAACAAAGGGTATCAAACGAAAAAATATAGATAACTTTGATGTTTGTACTAAATGTAATAAAGAATTTGCGTCATTTCGTCGGGATAAGGATAAATCAGGAAGAAATATTAGCGTGATAAGATTAATAAATTAGAATAATATTTTGTAAATCCAATATGCAAATCAAAAAGAAAAAAACCGCATATCTAGTCGGTATCAAGGGAATAGCTATGACCGCTCTTGCTGTATATCTTGTAGAGAAAGGGTTTGATGTTACTGGTTCTGATATAGATGAACATTTTCCTACAGATCCAGTATTAAAAAAATTGAAAATAAAGATAAAGCGTGGATTTAAGCCTGATAATTTAGGACAACGTAAATATGATTATGTCATCGTCACAGGAGCTCATGGAGGCATGACTAATCCTGAAGCTCAGCAAGCTAAAAAAAACAAGCTCTCTGTGTACATGCATGGTCAATTTATAGGCGAATTGATGAAAGGGAAAACCGGCATATCAGTCGCGGGATGCCATGGTAAGACTACCACATCATCTCTTATTGCCACGGTAATGACTCTTGGAGGATTTGACCCTTCATACCTAATAGGCACAGCTCAGATTAACGGTTTAGGTCCTGCAGGACATTTTGGTAAAGGAGATTATTTTATCGCTGAAGCTGACGAATACATGACTTGTCCAATCACTGATAGTACTCCAAGATTTCTTTGGCAATCACCAAAGTTTCTGGTTATTACAAATATAGAATATGACCATCCAGACGCGTACAGAAATATTGATAAAGTGAAAGAAGCCTTTAGAAAATTTGCCATGAAAATACCAAGAAATGGGTTGGTGATCACATGCGTTGATAATGAAAATGCAATGGATACATTAAAAAACATTCCTGCGGATATTATGACTTATGGGTTTTCTCCCTTAGCTGATTATCAAATAACTAAACATTATTTCGGTGACGGCGTAAGTTTTATGAGGGTAAAAAGCCACGGTTTGGATTTAGGTGAATTTATGCTGAAAGTTCCGGGAAAGCATAATCTTCTTAACGCTCTTGCAACAGCGATTGTAGCAAATCAGACCGGAATAGGGTGGGAAAAGATTAGAGAATTGTTGAAACATTATATTGGCTCTAAAAGAAGATTTGAGAAACTCTCCCAAATTGACGGAATTAGCATTTATGACGATTATGCTCATCACCCAAGTGAGATAAAGGCTACTATTTCTGCAGCCAGGCAGTGGTTTCCTGAGAGGAGAATTATAGTTATTTTCCAACCTCATACATATTCTAGAACAAAAGCGCTTTTTTCGGATTTTGCACGATCTTTTTTGGAAGCTGATTTAGCGATAATATCCGAGATTTATCCTTCAGCTAGGGAAAAATTTGATCCGGCGATAAACTCCAAACAGCTAATTATTGAGGCAAACAGGCAGAGAAACAACGTTATTTATAAAAAGAGCAAGGAAGAAATATTGTCTTATCTAAAATCAGTTGTCCGTAATAATGATCTTATAATAGCTATGGGAGCAGGGGACATTTTTACGTGGCGCAACGACCTGATTTCAACAATAAAGGAAATACAAAAATAAATCCATTCGATAAACGAATATTTTTGTACTTTTATACCAAAAAACATAAAATTATCGTTACTGAAGGCAAAATTATTCATAATGAAAGCTATTTATCCTGAATTAAAAAAAGCATTAGGTGAAGCAAGAGTTTTAGAAGCAGAACCGCTTTATAAATATTCTACCTTTCGTATTGGTGGAACTGCAGATTTATTCTTTCGCGCCCAAGACTCACAGGATTTACTTAATGCCATATATCTTGCTGCCCAATTTGATACCCCTTTTTTTGTGATAGGAGGAGGTTCAAATCTTCTTATATCCGATAAGGGTTTTAGGGGACTGGTTATTAAAAACGAAACGAAGAGAATAAAATTCGTTGGGGCTAAAGGAGGAAAAGAAAAGCCTGTGGGTCGGAAGATAAGAACCGGAGTACATACTGTTTATATTGAGGTTGATAGTGGAGTTAGTCTGAATAGATTAGTGAGATATTCCCTGGATCAGGGACTTTCTGGTTTACAATATTTTTTGGGACAGCCGGGTACTGTAGGAGGCGCAGTTTATATTAACGCTCATAATATGAAAAAAGGTAAATTTTTCGGAGAACGATTGGTTGGAGCAAAATTAATAGATAAAAAAGGCAAACAAAAAGAAGTTGCGGGTGAGTATTTTAAGTTTGGATATGATTATTCTATTTTGCAGAAAACCCGTGAGATCGTTCTTTCTGTGGTTTTAGAGCTTATCGTCGGTGATAGGGAAGAACTTTGGCAGGAAGCGACAGAGGTTATAAATTATCGAAATACCACTCAGCCTCATGGTGTTTTTTCTTCGGGATGCACCTTCCGCAATATACAAAAGAGTGACGCAATAAGATTGTCTACGCCTAATTTGACGGTTTCCGCCGGATATCTTATTGAAAGAGCAGGACTCAAAGGTTTTTCCAAAGGTCCATTAAGATTTTCCGATCATCATTCTAATTTTATTATCCATTCGGGCGGAGCAAAGGCGTCAGATGTGTTAGAATTGATAAATACCGCAAAAAAAAGAGTGAAAGATGCGTTTGGAGTAGAGTTGAAAGAAGAAATAGTCCTTGTGGGCGAATTTTAAGCGTCAGATATACATGTATATTTAATCTATTTCAAAAAGAGATGGAAAGATTTCTGATAAAAGGTGGCCACAAATTAAAAGGGGAAGTTACTGTAAGCGGTGCAAAGAATGTTGCGATGAAGATCGTTTTGGCAGGACTTCTTACAGATAAAACAATTGTTGTTCGTAATATCCCAAATATATCTTCAGTGTTGGGTACGATAGATATTGTTAAACCTTTAGGAGTAAAAGCGGACGTTAATGAAAATCATACGATGACTATAAGGGGTGATGGGATAAAGTCGTATACAGTTCCTTTTGAATTAGGTGGGCTATTTAGGACCGCCACTATGGTAATTGGGCCACTTCTCGCAAGGTTTGGAAAAGCACGTGTTCCAAATCCTGGAGGGTGCAGAATTGGTAGAAGACCAATTGACAGACATATAGAGGGTCTTAAATCAATGGGAGCAATTATAACGTATGAGGATGGCTATTTTTACGCACGAACTGATGGATTGCACGGTACCAACTATACTTTTAGACAGAATACTCATACCGGCACCGAAACTCTTATTTTAGCAGCCGTATTGGCAGATGGGGAGACAGTGCTAGAAAATGCAGCTCAAGAACCAGAGATAGATGATCTTATAAAATTGTTAAATCTGATGGGTGCAAGAATTAGGCGCCAGAAAAGAACAATTATAATTTCAGGAGTGAAATGTCTTTCCGGTGCTGAATTTGAAATTATGCCAGACAGAAATGAGGTGGTAACGTTTGCATTGGCAACAATCGCTTCAGGAGGAGATGTTATTGTTGGGGGAACCCAGCGCGAGTATTTGAAGAGTTTCTTGCAGAAGCTAGATGATACTGGGGCCGGATGGGAACCTATTTCAAGTAATAAGACCAGGTTCTATTTTACTAAAAGATTGTTACCAACAAATGTACAGACAGATGTATATCCAGGATTTATGACTGATTGGCAAGCACCGTGGGTGATTCTTATGACTCAAGCAAATGGAATTTCTCAAGTACATGAGACTATATATGAGGATAGGTTTGGTTATGTGGAACAGTTGCAAAAAATGGGAGCAAAAATTGAACTTTTTAGTCCTAACGTTAAAAATCCTCTAAATACTTATAATTTCAACTGGAGTGATCGGAAAAAGGGAAGTTGCCATGCTGTACGTATATTTGGACCGCAGAAACTGCATAACGCGCTTTTGGAGGTTACGGATTTACGTGCTGGAGCATCACTTCTGATTAGCTCAATAATCGCACAAGGGGAAAGTGTTGTTGAGGGTATTGAGCATATAGATCGTGGTTACGAAAGAATAGAGCAGAAATTAAAAAAACTGGGTGCAGATATAGTAAGGGTAAAAGATTGATATTAAAAATTAAAAATCCATTTATGGAAAATATTAATGTCATTTTACTTGCAGGTGGAGATTCATCCAGATTATGGCCTCTGGGAGATAAAAACCTAATTCCTTTTGTAGGAAAGCCATTGATTTATCATACAATTGCCAAACTTAACAGGTGGGGATTTAAGAAATTTATAATAATTACCAATAAAGATAACAGGCATACTATAGAAAAATGGATAAGTGTATTTTCATCAATTGATGTGACATTTGTTGACCAGATAAATATGAAAGGTATGGCAGGAGCGATGTTATCTGTGAAAGACATTGTTGCGGGTAAACCAATACTTGTAGTTGGCCCATCAGATGTGTATGAAGATATATTGTTTTCAAAATTTCAAAAGATGGCAAAAAGTGAATATCAGGCAGATGGAATAATTTCTGGTATCACGATGGAAACATACTTTCCTGGAGGATATTTGGAAATATTAAAAGATGAAGTAAAAGGTCTTAGGGAAAAGCCGTCACCCAAAAAACTTCCCAGCAATATTGTTACATTTGTTTTTGACTATTTTAAGGATAGCACTCTTTTAATTCAGAAAATAGAGAAAATTAAGAAAGACTATGATGATGTTTATGAACAGGCAATTGACGGTATGGTTAAAGACGGCTTAAGACTAAAATTTCTTCACTACAACGGTTTTTGGGGCTATTTAAAGTATCCATGGCACGTATTGAATCTATCTGCCTATTTCTTAAATCAACTTGAAAATAAAACTTCTAATAACGTACAAATATCAGAATCAGCCATAATCACCGGAAAAGTCTATTTAGACAGTAATGTTCGAATTCTAGAGAATGCTAAGATAATTGGTCCTGCTTATATCGGAAAAGGGACAGTTATTGGTAACAACGTTTTGGTAAGAGAGTCGGAGATTGGAGAAAGTTGTGTAGTTGGCAACGGGAGTGAAATAGCCCGAAGCCATATAGGTAATAATTGTTGGTTTCATACAAATTATGTGGGAGATAGTGTCATTTCCGATAATGTCAGTATGGGATCTGGTACTGTGTTGGCCAATTTCCGTCTCGATGAAGGTATTATAAATTCTAAAGTCAGAAATGAGAAAATTCAGACGGGTAAAGTGAAACTTGGTGCAGTTATAGGAGATAATGTCAGAATCGGAGTAAACTCCTCGATTATGCCTGGAGTAAAAGTAGGAAAAGACAGTTTGATAGGTGCAGGAGTGGTATTAGATAAAGATCTGGAGGATAGAAAATATTGTTTGCTTTCGAAACAGGAGTATGTAATAAGAGATAATTTGCAGAAGACTGTTAACTCAACTCGTAAACGAGAACGCAACAGTCTAAAATTCTCATAAATTAGCTGTCTTAATCCTCGGTGGAATATATGGATGTTAACCGACTATTATGTAATTATTATATTTTCCTTAAGATATAGCTACGGATTTTGATTCCGGAGTTATATATTTTTATATGTGTGGAATATTCGGGTATATCGGTATAAGAAATGATGCTAAGGACATAGTTTTGAATGGTTTAAAAGCATTAGAATACCGTGGCTATGATTCGTGGGGAGTTGCCACCATAGACCGGCGGATCAGTGGAAATCAGATAGCGATTAAAAAGAAAGTTGGAAAGATTGGTAATGCGACAGTTTCGGATTTGCCAGAGAGTGGAATGGCGCTTGGACATACTCGATGGGCTACGCATGGAGGAGTTTCAGATATAAATGCGCATCCTCACTTAGACTGTAGCGGGAAACTAGCAATAATTCATAACGGAATTATCGAAAATTATGATGAGCTGAAAAAGGAAATAATAAAATCAGGACATAAATTAATTTCAGAAACAGATACGGAAGTAGCTATCCACATGATTGAAGAAAATTATAAGAAAATGGGTTTATTGGAAGCCGTAAGACAAGCATTTAATAGGTCTGAGGGTCTTAATGCGATTATAGTTATGGATAGTTTAACACAAACATTTGTGGCGGCGAAAAGTGGTTCCCCTCTAGTAATAGGTAAGGGGAAAGATGAAAACTTTCTTGCTTCGGATGCTCACGCTATTTTACCGCATACGAATAGGATTTATTTTATTGAAGATGGAGAAATAATATCGGTATCTTCCAAAAATATCTCTGTTTATAGTACTAAAGACGGTTCTCAAAAGGAAGCGAAATTTAATAAAGTGAGTTGGGATATTAATATAGCCGATAAGGGTAAATTTCCTTACTACATGCTTAAGGAAATATTTGAACAACCAAAAGTCATTGAAGATATCGTTGATAATAACGAAAAGCAGATAGAGCAATTTTCAGAACTGATTAAAAAGTCTTATGGAACGTATCTAATCGGGTCAGGAACCGCGTCATATGCTTGTCTTGCAGGTAACTACATATTTTCTAAAATTGCAAAAAAACATATTAATTGGGCTGCTGCCAGTGAATTCGGTTATAGTGCTGATTTTCTTACTCCAAAAAGTTTTGTAATTGCATTATCACAATCCGGTGAGACAATTGATGTTATAGACGCTGTAAAGAAAGCAAAATCCCACGGAGTAAAAATTGGGGCATTAGTAAATGTTTTAGGCTCGACATTGTACAGGTTATCTGACTATAAACTATTATTAGGAGCTGGTGTTGAAAAGGCCGTCGTTTCCACTAAAGCATTCAGCGCAAAATTAACATATCTAATTTTATTGGCAAGCGTCATTGCAGGAAACAAAAATAAGGCAAAAAAAGAATTAGATAAAGTGATAATATCTCTTGAGGAGATATTAAGCGATGCTTATTTGATTAATATAAAAAAATTAGTCGATATTATCTATAAATTCAGAGATATTTATGTTATCGGGAGAGGCCTTTCTTATCCAATCGCTCTTGAAACAGCACTTAAAATAAAGGAAGCTTCATATATTCATGCTGAAGGCTTTGCTGCGGGTGAATTAAAACATGGAGTAATAGCGCTTATTGAAAATGGAATACCTTGCATAGCGTTTTTGCCTAACGATGAAACTTATGGCGCTAATCTAGCAGGAGCAATGGAGATGAAAGCCCGTGGCGGTTACATAATAGGCATATCCTATAAACCGCATGAGGTTTTTGATTATTACTTACCTGTAAGGGATTGTGGTTTATCTTCAATTATTCCTCTAGTGATAGTCGGACAGCTCCTTGGATATTATCTTTCTATAAAACGCGGTCTTGACCCTGATAAGCCTAGAAATCTGGCAAAGTCTGTAACAGTCAAATAATTGCCTTTTCCCAAAAAGCAATTCTAAAAGTCTAAAAATTCAATCTCGTTACATGATAAAAAACAAAGAAATAATTATTTTACACGGATGGAGATTATATTCCAGCAAATATGGTTTGTTAGTTAAATTTCTTGAAGCAAAAAATAATAAGGTTTATGTTCCGGATTTACCCGGATTTGGGAAGAATAGTAAAGTCAATAGGTCTTATCAACTAGATGATTACGTAAGCTTTCTTTCTCTATATATAAGACAGCATAAAATCAAGAATCCGATTATAATTGGGCATTCCTTTGGGGGAAGGGTTGCGCTGAAATATTGTGCTAAATACCCCAAATATGCTTCATACCTTATTCTAACCGGAGTTCCCGGTTTTATACCAGTAAACAGGTATAAAGTTTATTTTTTCTATATTATAAGCAAGATTGGTGGAGTAGTGTTTAGTATGCCCGTATTACGTAAAATCCAGTCAATTGTGCGCAAGTTATTATATAGAATGGCAGGAGCTTCGGATTATATGCATACAGACGGTTACATGAGAGATACGTTCAAGTCAGTTATAAGAGAGGATTTGCTTTTACCAATGAAAAATTTGAAAATTCCTACAATATTAGTTTGGGGAGGAAGAGATGCAATTGTCCCGTTGTCAGTTGCAGTGCAAATGAATAAAACAATAAGCACAAGTAAGCTGGTGGTTGTAAAAAATGCCTCTCACAAGTTACCATACGAATCTCCAAATGATTTTCTGGATAAGTTACCGAGCTACATCAAATGAATACAATATTTGTATTTGCTACTCCCTTAGTGTACATATTATTCTTTTTGCATATCGTCAGAGTTTCTCTATACGAGATTTATCTTTTGCAGTTGAAGGAGTATCGTTGGGATAGGTTGTACGCCCATATTCATAATACTCTTGCGGGACGAAATATCATATTTAATCCTCTTGTTTTTATTAAGTGGATAGTTTTTGTTTTATCCTTAGTTTTACTGGGGACAACAGGAGTTCCATTTT
Source organism: uncultured Gammaproteobacteria bacterium (assembly GCA_964520615.1). GTDB lineage: Bacteria > Patescibacteriota > Microgenomatia > 2-02-FULL-39-11 > 2-02-FULL-39-11 > JAMCUI01. The sequence continues at coordinate 19,930 of CAZFNL010000137.1, read as the reverse complement.
GGATATTTATAGTACTAATTATTTATATTATGGAGTCTTCTGTTTTTGTAAGACGGGGCACTCATGCATTTGTCATACCTAAATTGACTCTGAGATCAATTGTTGTAATTATTCTTACTTCACAAATATTGCTGTTTTTATTTATTCTGACCAAAGCGAATATGATTATAAAAGTTCAACTTTTTGACCGTTTATTGCCACTTATAATACTTTTTTCCATTGCAGCAACCGCCATTCCTTCAAGAGTATACAAGTTGATTACGATTGTTATTGCTAAAAGAAAAATTAAGTCAAACCCTAGACTTACCACAATTGGGATTACCGGAAGCTTTGGTAAAACCTCTACTAAGGAGTTTCTTTATCAATTACTGGAAAAAGACTTTAAAGTGCTAAAGACTATTGGTTCTCAAAATACTGAAATCGGAATAGCCAAAACAGTAATAAGAAACTTAAAAAGCAATAACGACTTTTTTATTGTTGAAATGGGAGCCTACAAGAAAGGAGAAATAGCAGCCATTTGCAAAATTGTTAAACCAAAAGTGGGTATTATAACGGGAGTAAACATCCAGCATTTGGAACTATTTGGTAGTCTGGAAAATATTATGAAAGCCAAATTTGAACTTGTATTGAGTATCCAAAAAGGAGGAGTAATTATTTTCAATTATGATAATAAATTAGTCAGGCAGATGGTAGAGTGGACGAAAAAAAGAAGACCTGATTTGAAAATGATTTTTTGCAGTACAGATAAAAGCAAAGTACAAGAATTAAGAAAAAATGGGAGGGAAACTATTTTGGCTACTAATCAACTGGTGCAGCCTCATGTTTTGTCGTTTGACATGGAATGCAAGAATAAAACCAGGACTGTTCGTACAAGTCTTTCTGGTGTTCAAAATATACCAAATTTATTATTAGCCTCAGGAGCATCAATGTATTTGGGTCTTTCGTTTGATCGAATTGTCGATTTGATAACAAGTATCAAAAGTGCTGATAAAACAATGAAAATAATCTCTAAAGAGAAAAAAATGGCAGTAATTGATGATACATTTAATGCTAATCCGGACGGAGTAACCGCTGCATTGGATTATATGAAAATATATAAAGGTAAAAAAATATTAGTACTGACGCCCTTAATTGAATTGGGAAAAGAATCAAGGAGAATTCACAACGAATTAGGTAGAAAAGCAGGAAAGATATGCGATAAAATAATTTTGACAAATAATAATTTTTATTCAGATATAAATGATGGAGTAAAGGAAACCGAGGAAAAAAAATTAGAAATTAAAGTTGAGGCAGATCCAACCAATATAGTCAATATTTTGAAGAAGAATTACGATCCGGAAGGAATAGCAGTTTTTGAGGGAAAAGAAGCGACAAAAGCGTTGGAATTATTTTGATTTCCTGGATAAAATTTATGATAAGGCCGATCGCCATTTCATTGTCTCCAAATACAGGAATTGATGATGTTCTGGCGGCAATAAAAATAATTTCCTCCCCTTTGAGTTGGAAGCATGGAAGCGCTGTTGAGAAAGTGGAGAATTGGTTTAATCGACGTTTTCGGGCAAAAGTTTCTGTATCGTTTAATAGCGGTCGGTCGGCTCTTTTGGCAATTCTGTCGGCTGCAGGTATAGGACCGGGTGATGAAGTGATAATTCAGGCGTTTACTTGCGTGGCTGTACCGGATCCGGTTGTATGGTCAGGTGCAAAACCTGTCTATGTTGATATTGATGATAGTCTTAATATCGATCCTCATCTGCTAGAACAGTACATAACTTCTAAAACGAGGGCAATAATTGTTCAACATACTTTTGGAATTCCTGCTAATATTGAAAAGACCAAAAAAATTGCTCAAAAACATGAACTTATACTTATAGAAGACTGTGCGCATAGTTTGGGAGCAAAGGTAGGAAATAGGGAAGTGGGAACTTTTGGTGACGCAGCTTTTTTTAGTTTCGGAAGAGATAAAGTGATATCATCAGTATTTGGTGGAATGGCAATTATAAATAAACATTCTAAGATAGATTCCAGTAAACTAAAACACTATCAACTGAAACTTCCAAGTCCTTCTATTTTCTGGATTTTCCAGCAACTGCTCCATCCCTTAGTTTTCTTTATTGTTTTGCCCTTTTATAATATTTATATTGGAAAGATATTGTTATACTTTTTTCAGAGGCTGCATCTGTTATCATTTCCCGTATATTCTTGCGAGAAGAAGGCGGAAAAACCTTCAGTTTTTCCTGCAAAATATCCAAATGCCTTAGCAAGGCTACTTTTGATACAGTTACCTAAGCTTGAGAAATTCAATAATCATAGGAAGGAAATTGCACGTTATTATTTTTCCAGCTTAAAGGAAGTAAAAGGTTTGACTTTGCCACAAGAAACTCCTGGAGCTATTTATTTGAGATTTAATATTTTTATAAAAAATGCTACAGATTTACTCACTTATGCAAAAAGGGAAGGAATACTTTTGGGAAATTGGTATCATCGTATAATTGATCCATATGGTGTAAGTATGGAAGCGATAGGATTTAGAGAAGGCAATTATATTAAGGCAAAGTTAGCCGCAAGAGAATCTGTAAATTTGCCAACCTATCAGGCTATGAGCATAAAGCAAGCTGAAAAAGTAATAGAACTTATAAAACAATATGGAAATAAAAACTTTGGAAAATAAAAGAACCTGGGAAGATTTTCTAGCTAAAGCTGCACCACAAAGCCTATTTCAGGCCTGGATTTGGGGTGAAATAAGGAAAAAATTGAAGAAACATGGTTTGGCGACTCAGGATTTTACTCGGATTGGTATTTACGAAAAAAACAATCTTATTGGCATAGCGCAAATTGAAAAAGTAAGAGCTAAAAGAGGCACTTTTCTTCATATAAGACATGGACCTATCCTGAGCTTGTGGAATTCTGGAAATATCAAGTCACTCTTAGATTATTTGAAATCGTCTCCAATTGGTAAAGGAGTAAAATTTATTCGTATCAGTCCTCTAATCGAGAATTCAAAAGAAAATCAGGCACTTTTGAGATCACAGGGGTTTATTGATGCTCCAATACACCGTATGGATGGAGAAATTTGCTGGGTGTTGGATATAGATAAGGATGAAATGTCTCTTTTATCTGGTATGCGAAAGACTACCCGCTATCTTATTAAACAAGGCGAAAAAATGGGTATTAGGATAGAAAAAAGCAGAAATCAGTCAGATATGAAATTCTTTATGGAAATTTATAAAAAAACAGCACATCGACAGCGTTTTATTCCTCATCAGGGGATAGAGGAGGAATTTTGTGAAATGTTAAAGGAGGATAAAATTCTTTTATTCAAAGGTTTATACAACAATAAACTTTTAGCGGTCGCACTTATTGTTTTCTATAATCATCAGGCTATATACCATCATAGTGCTTCACTAGATTCCAAAATACCAGTCAATTATCTATTACAGTGGGAGGCAATTAGGGAAGCAAGGAGGAGGGGTATGAAACAATATAATTTCTGGGGAATAGCGCCTGAAAATAATGACCGTCACCCATGGAAAGGTCTGACGCTTTTTAAGAAAGGATTTGGCGGAAGGATACAGGAGTATATCCACGCAAAGGATATTCCCCTTTCTCCACTTTATTGTGCGACATATGCAGTAGAATTAACTAGAAAAATATTAAAGGGTTACTAATAACTAAATATTTTGAAATTATCAATTTGACATTCTGTTATAATTAAATTCATGGGACTTATAAGACGCCATCATATATCGTTCAAGAATGCGGCAAGTGGTATAAAATGGGCATTTTCGACTCAACCGAACTTTAGAGTTCACGTTTTCTTTTCAGCTATTGCCATATTTCTTTCTATAGCTTTAAGTATCTCAACTGTAGAGATTATATTAATTGTTCTAACCATAGTATTTGGATTGTCTGTAGAAATGGTCAATACTTCCATCGAATCAATGACTGATCTTATTTCTACTGAATGGCATCAACAAGCCAAAATCGCTAAGGATGTATCAGCAGGAATGATGCTTCTGACAGCAATCGGAGCAACAATTGTGGGTTGTTTAGTTTTTCTTCCAAGAATTTATTCTTTAATAGTTTTTCATTCTTTTTTAATTAAGTAGTCTTTTTTATGGGATTAATTTTAAGTCTATTAATTTTATCCTTTATAATTCACTCGATTACGTTGATACCTTTTATAAATCTGTTATATAAATTTAAGGTACAAAGGCAAAATCAAAAGACTAAAGACGCTTTTAATCTCCCGACTCCAATTTTTGATAAACTAAATAAATTCAAAGCCGGTACTCCTGTTGGGGGAGGTTTGCTTATAATTACGATAACTTCCCTCCTTTTTTTTCTCAGTTTTCCCCTTTTATATTATTTCTGGGTGCCAATAACCTCAATTTATCCAAATATCGGGAGTGAATTAAAAATATTGATTTTTACTTTTATATCTTTTGGTCTTGTGGGATTGTTTGATGATATAAGAAAAGTAATTATACCTCATGGCGGAGAAACATTTTTCGGGCTAAAGTTGCATTACAAGTTGATATTGGAAATCATATTGTCATTAGTTGTATCATACTGGCTTTTTTCGGAACTTAAAATAGGAATAATTAATGTACCGGTGGTTGGAGTAATTAACTTGGGTATATTTTATATCCCTTTTGCTGCATTTGTTATTACTGCATTTGCAAATGCATATAATATTACTGATGGTTTGGATGGATTGGCCGCAGGAGCGCTTCTAATCGCGCTTGTTTCTTTCTGGGTAATTTCTCACGCGATTTTGGATACTACTCTTTCGATGTTTATAGGTATATGGCTGGGGGGGGTGGTTGCTTTTTTGTACTTTAATATATTTCCAGCTCGCATATTTTTAGGAGACGTTGGGGCTCTATCCTTCGGCGCCACTTTTGCCGTAATTGGTCTTCTATTGGGGAAAGTTTTTTCTCTTGTGATAATAGGTGGGATTTTTGTTGCTGAAGTTGCCTCTTCATTTGCGCAACTTCTCAGTAAGAAATATCGGGGCAAAAAAATTATATCTGCAGCTCCTTTTCATTTATGGTTGCAGTCAAGGGGTTGGAATGAATCGACAATAGTATTTCGTGCTTGGCTCGTAGGTTTAGTTTTTGCAATTGTAGGCTTATGGATTACTTTTGTGGTTTAATTCAGGGAATCCATATGAAAGTCGGTAGGGAAAATAGTTTATTCGTAAGGGAGTAACTTGCTTTAGTCCGAAGCAGACTAAATTTGTGGTGTGTTTTAACCAGCCTTCGCGGAATTCCTTGACCCGCTTGTCAGCGAGGTGAGCCGTAAAGTCGAGGGAGTTTCAATCTGCCGTAATGGAATTCACCAAGCGAAGCTGAGATATTTATCGCTCTGATGGATTTATCCGCATTCGATAAATACTATTTGATGGTCTAAGCAGTTTTTTGCAAGGCGTATTATATAAATTCTTTTGACGGTAATATTGTCAAAGCTTTAAAAAATGGTAAGAAAAGAAAGAGTAAAACTTCTCCATCAGAAAAGACAACTAGACTGGTGGATAGCTGGTTTGGCTATATTTATAGCCTTATTTGGACTTCTAATGATGTTTGAGTCCTCAAATGTAACCGCTTTCAAAGATTTTGGTAATCAATATCATTTCGTCCGTGAACAGTTTATAAATTTTATAATAGGAATGGTTGGTATGTTTGTGGCTTTTATGATTCCTTATAAGAAATATTATAACTGGTCTGTTATTTTCATGCTTGTTACAATCGCCACTCTTATTGCTGTATTTATTCCTGGAATAGGTGTAAGAGCTTTGGGTGCTCATAGATGGATAGGAATAGGAAGCATTTTTAATTTCCAACCTGCCGAACTGGCCAAGTTGACTCTTATCTTTTATCTATCCGCTTGGTTCTCCAGTAAAGAAAAGGGTAGATTTACGGCTTTTCTTCTCCTTCTTTTTTTGGTTGTAGGTCTTATTATTGTCCAACCGGATTTGGGCACGGCCATAATTGTTACGTGTATTGCTGTGGCAATGTATTTTTTATCAGGAGCTTCAATATTGCATTTTATCCTTTTGGTTCCAGCGACAGTTCTGTCAGTTGTAATACTGGCAATATCATCTCCATATAGATTTCGTAGGTTGACTACATTCTTAAATCCAAGCGTTGATCCATTGGGTGCGTCATATCATATACGACAAATATTAATTTCACTCGGATCGGGCGGATGGTTTGGTGTAGGATTGGGATCTTCAACGCAAAAGTATCAGTTTTTACCCGAAGCCACCACTGACTCAATATTTGCAATAATTGGAGAAGAATTTGGTTTTATCGGGTCGATAATATTTATCGGAATTTATCTTTTTTTCTTATACAAAATTTATCAAGTGGTGAGAAATGCTCCAGATAAACACAGCTTTCTTCTGGCATCCGGGATATTGGCATTTTTTGGATTCCAAGCAGCCATAAATCTGGGAGCAATCGTTGCGCTTTTGCCTCTTACGGGTGTACCTTTGCCATTTGTTTCTTTCGGAGGTTCCAATCTTATCGTTTCTCTTACTGCAGTGGGAATAGTCCTCAATATTAATCGTCATATAACCTCTAGATAGATTAATATATGTATATAATATATTGTTTGTATACTTATGGATGATAGAATTCCGATTATAATTTGTGGTGGCCATTTATCACCAGCACTGGCGGTAATTTGCGAAATTCAGAAAGAAAAAAAATATAAGATTTATTATGTTGGAAGAAAAATTGCATTGGAGGGGGATAGTGCTTTTTCTTTGGAATACCAAACTGCCATATCATACAATATCCCATTTATAGAATTGAATCCAGCCAGGCTTCAGAGAAAGTTTACCATCTATACACTCAGGTCACTTCTACGCTTTCCAATGTCAATAATACAAAGTCTATTGATATTAATACGAGTAAAACCAAAATTAGTACTTTCTTTTGGAGGATATGTAGCTTTGCCTATTTCTTTAGCGGCAAATCTACTGGATATATCGATTGTTACTCATGAACAAACACATGTGATGGGATTAACGAACAGAATCATTAGTAGAATCTCAACAGAAGTTTGTGTTAGTTGGAGTGACACAGCGAAAATTCCTACGGGGATAAAAGTGGAGATGACCGGGTTACCTATGAAATTTTCAGATAGTACAAACTACCATAACTCTTTTACTAATAAATCTGTAAATAGTTCAAAATCTAAAAAAGATATAAATAAAGAAAAACAATCATTGGGATTTGGCGATGAAAAATTACCTTTTCTTTTTATTACGGGAGGCAGCCTTGGTTCAAGATCGGTAAACAATATGGTTAGACCAGTTATGACTGAATTATTGAAGAACTTTAGGATATTACACCAGACTGGGGCTGCGAATAACGGTAAAGATTTTGAAATTCTAGATAGACTAAAAAGTCGTCTACCAAATTATTTACAAAATAACTATAGAATTATAAAACATGTTGATCCTTTTGAAATAAAAAATATTTTATCTTGCTCTGATTTGATATTGGGTAGGTCAGGCGCAAACACGACAGCCGAAGTCCAATATTTTGCAATGCCCTCAATTTTTATTCCACTGCCTTGGGCTGCTGGCAATGAACAGCAATATAACGCAAAATATTTAAGTGATCTTGGTATGGCAGAAATTGTTGAACAGGATAATACTCCTGAATATATGCTAAGAGTGATCTTGAAAGTAAAAAATAACTATAAATTCTATAAGAAAAATGCGTTATCTGCGCAAAGATTGTTGATAAAAGACGGAAGTAAAAGAATGCTTGACGTAATTAACAGATGTATTAAATTATAATCTTCCTTTTGAGCAAATCCTGATTTAGAAAGTTTATAAACCTATTATTTCTACAAGATGAAACGTTACCTTCCCATAAAAATATTAATTTTAATGGTTTTTCTAACAGTTTTAACCGCTCTTTATATTTCTTACAGTTTATTTGAAGTACGCAGGGTAATCGTTATTAGTTATGATACAAACCTTAAGGACTTAGATATGCTCGCTGGCCAAAATCTACTATTTATGGATACAGAAAGATTGGAAAAAAACCTATTGGAGAAAAATATGGTGTTAAAAAAAATCAGATTGGACAAGAGGTATATAAACACTATTATTGTTCAAACAGATATGAGGATTCCTCTTGTACACGTGGTTAGCGGCAATGTAAGCGGAGATGTGGACTCTAACGGAATCTATACACTTGATGCGCTTAACAATAATCTGCCAACTGTTCAAGCTGGTGGTATACCCATATACAAAGATCAGAAAGCTGATTGGCGAATACAAAAATCAGTGGATATGATAGTTGATTTGAATAAAGCCGGTTTGACAGTTAGGAAAATAGAAATAAATAATAATGAAAATTATTTTACTGCATATATGAAAGATGACAGCATAGTGATGGTATCATTTACCGCAGATGTTCCTTCGGTAGCTGCCTCTTTACAAGTAATAATATCTAGGTTTAGAATAGAGGGTAAATTTGTCAGTAAGGTGGATTTTCGCTTTGATAAGCCGATTGTTGTATTATCAAATGGAGACAATATTTACTCAAAATAAATAAAATTAACCGGCGCAATTATCAGATAGAAAAACTCCAAAATAAGCGATACACTGTTGCTTATTAGAAAAAAGTTTATGAGTAAAAGAATAGTTGCCGGAATAGACATCGGTACAACAAAAATTACCACTATTATAGCTTCTGTGGGGGAAGAGGGTACTGTAAACGTGATGGGAGTGGCAAGTGTAAAAAGCAGAGGAATCAGAAAAGGTCAAATAGTCGATATAGAAGAGTCAACTGCAGCTATTGTAGAAAGTCTTGAAGCCTCAGAAAGAATGGCGGGTTATTCTATCTCCTCAGCGTTTCTATCAGTGGGTGGTTCGCATATTATGTCTCAGAATTCCCATGGAGTAGTGGCTGTTGCCGAACCACAAAAAGAAATTACACCAGAAGATATAAATCGAGCTGTGGAGGCAGCTAGAGCGGTCAATCTTCCTTCAACCCGAGAAATCCTTCATGTTCTTCCAAGAGAATTTATTGTGGATTCACAAGAGGGAATAAAGGATCCTGTGGGGATGACCGGTGTCAGGCTTGAAGTGAATACTCATATTATTACTACTGGAGGAACTGCTCTTCGCAACCTAGAAAAATGCGCGTCGCTTGTGGGGATTGATGTAGACGGATTTGTCTTTGGTGGGTTAGCATCTAGTACAGCTGTATTAACGGAAACAGAAAAAGAATTAGGAGTAGTACTGGTTGATATAGGTGGAGGAACGACTGATATTTGTATGTTTGTAGATGGTTCACTTTCGTATTCATCTGTTTTGCCTGTAGGTGCTAGAAATATAACAAATGATCTAGCTATAGGTTTGAGAATTTCTTTAGAAAGTGCGGAAAAAATAAAGTTGGCACTAAATAAGAAGGAACCAGAGATGACTCTTCCACAGTCAATACAATCCGATAATACAAAAAAAGGTAAAGAGAAAGACGATCATGACAGTATGGATTTATCAAATCTGCACTTATCTGAAGGGTTAAACAAGGTATCTAAAAAAACCTTGATAGAAGGTATCATAAGGCCGCGATTGAATGAGATATTTACCATGATAGGACTTGAGATAAAAAAGAGCGGTTTTGGAGGATTAACGCCTGCAGGAATTGTTATTACCGGAGGAGGATCAGAAACTTTGGGAATAGTGGAAACCGCCAAAAGAAACCTTGCAATGCAGGTGAGAGTTGGAGTACCGACCAATATTACGGGGTTGGTGGATGAAATCATTACTCCTACCTACGCAACGGCCTCTGGACTTGTAATTTATGCCTCAAAAACAGGAGTAGTGATGAAGGAAAAGTTTAATCTGAATAAATTGACAAAGATTGTGGGAAAAGTACCCATACAAGGCGTTGCTGGAAGAGTAGTCGATCTGGTAAAATCTTTTTTACCCTAATCTGTTTCCATATTTTTCTGCCCAGAAAGGACTCTAATTCATGTTGATCAAACCTGATATTGCGCGTTTTGCCAAAATAAAAGTTATCGGTATCGGTGGTGGAGGATGTAACGCAATTAATTCTATGATTGCTGCTTCCACGATACAGGGGGTGGATTTTATCGGTGTTAATACAGATGCTCAAGCATTATTGACGTGTGCTGCTCAAGTTAAAATACAGATCGGTGATGATATAACCAAAGGGCTTGGTGCAGGTGGAAACCCCGAAATTGGCAAACAGTCTGCTGAGGAATCCAGGGAAAAGATGAAAGAGTCTCTTCTAGAGACTGATATGGTTTTTCTAACGTGTGGAGAGGGTGGAGGTACGGGAACCGGTGCGACGCCAATTATTGCAGAAGTTGCGAGAGAAATTGGAGCTCTTACTGTAGCTGTGGTCACAAAACCTTTTGCTTTTGAAGGAACAAGAAGAATGCTGGCAGCAGAAGAAGGAATTCTCAATCTTAAGGAGAAAGTGGATACTCTTATTGTTATCCCTAACCAGAGAATTTTGGATGTAGTGGATAAAAAAATGACACTAGTTGAAGCATTCAAAATTGTTGATTCTGTTCTAGGTCAAGGAGTTACCGGCATCTCTGATCTGATCACCTTGCCGGGTTTAATAAATGTGGATTTTGCCGATGTGAGGACTATTATGAGCAATGCGGGGAGTGCACTGATGGGAATTGGTACTGGGGTAGGAGAAAACAGGGCATCAGCCGCTGCTCGGATGGCAATTTCATCACCTCTTCTGGAGTTATCAATTGATGGGGCTAAAGGCGTGCTTTACAATATTACCGGCGGATCTGATCTGACGATGAATGAGGTGGACGAAGCCTCCAAATTAATTGCTGCCTCGGTGGATCCTGATGCCAATATCATTTTTGGGGCGACAATTGATGAACAAATGGTTGATCAGGTAAAAATTACAGTAATTGCGACCGGGTTTGACGAAACAAAGAAAAGATTAAAAGAGCTGTCTGCAAAAATGGAATCTCCTGTAATGCGCGAAGACATGTCAATTCCATCTTCAAGTGTTGCTGTCAGTTCAAACCAGCAGCAACAGCAAGATGATAATGTGTCTCCAGAAGAAGATGATTGGGACATCCCCGCATTCCTTCGACAAGGTAAGCAACATTAGCAAAAAAGCGTAAGACTTTCTCGTGGAGCGCCTTACAAGGCGCTCTTTTTTTGTGGCTTTTAAGATATACCCAACGTTATAAGGTTTTTTTCAAAGGAAATCAATATGCCACAAGAAAAGGTCGAAAGGAATAAAAAATCATCCAAATGTATGATAACGGCTCTACATTTAGGAAAATCTCCGATCTTTTTGGGATAAGCGAGGCTCGTGTTCGTCTGATCTATATAAGGGAAAAAGCAGAATTACAGAAAAAGTCAGGGAAAGGAGGTGAAAAATTGATTAGATACTATCAGAACTGTCAGGCTCTTGTCTTTCCCCAAGAAGAAGACTTTGGATTAACCGCCATTGAAGCCCAGGCCTGCGGCAAGCCGGTAATTGCTTTCAACGCCGGAGGAGCCAAAGAAAGCGTTACTGCCGGCAAAACCGGAGAATTATACGATTCTCAAACAGAAGATTCATTAATATCCGCTATTGAAAACTTTCAGAGAGGTTATTACTCATCGTCACTTTGCCGTAAAAATTCACTCCGCTTTTCCAAGGAGATTTTAAAGAAAAAGATGAAGGTAACGGTTGAAAAATATTGGTCTAGTTGGAAAAAGAAATTATAAACCAAGGATTCTAGACAAAGGAGTTAAGTTTGTTACTTCATAGTCAGGAGATATTTTACCCGGTTGGGTCATTTTCTTTCTCTTTACCCAGACTGTCTTAATCCCAAGAGTTTTTGCGGGGATAATATCGTATTTGTATCCTGCGGCTATATGAAGAAGTTCGGATATTGGTATCCGTAGTTGTTTTAGAGCATAGCGAAAAACATCTACGCTAGGCTTATAAGCTCCAATCGATTCTGCAGATATAATTTTGTCAAATTCGATCTTCATCTTTTTTGCATTCTTTTTCAGTATTTCTGCGGTACCGTTAGAAATAAGAACAAGTTTATAGTGCCTTTTTAGCTGAGACAAAACCGGATAAACATCGGGAAACGGCTTCCATGAAGAGATTTTTTCTAAGAAACTTTTTCCTACATCAAATTGAGCTGTGACATTGTGCTCACGAAATACCCAAGTAAAGCTTTTATTCTGTAGTTCTTTATAGGGGAGATATTTTCCTTGATGAGTTGGAATTGAATAGTTTCCCACCGTTTTATTATTTCATCAATATTTTTTGCTCTGTATTTGGCAGGATTTCCCTGAAACAGGATTTCCCTGAAAAATGATTTGATCCCACTATCCCAGTCGATAAGTGTTCCGTAACAATCAAATGTAAGTACTTTAATGTCGATTATCTTTTTTATGGACATTCCCCTTTTGTTTGAATATTTATACCTTTTTCAATCCTATACCAACGAGTTGATTAACAGTATTTATCCCTTCCTGATCCATATATTCCACTATCCCTCAATTTATCCGTCCAGGCAAAGTTGTGCCTTCACTACGTATGGCAGTTACTACCTGAATTATTTTCGCTCCAGCTCTTATTTTTTCTAGTGCAGTAGTTGTGTCTTTTATTCCTCCGATGCCAATGATTTCTACCCTCCCTTGAGTTTCTTTATAGATATGAGCTATCTGCTGTGTAGACATTCTTCTAAAATCCGGATCGTCGCCGCTTATACCTCCAGATTGATTTTGCCATCTTGAGCCATACTTTGCTTTGAGGCTTTCATTTGCTGAAGTATTGGAAGCAATAATACCGGTTACTTCATTGGTAATTGCCACATCAATCACATCATCAACTGCTTTGAAATCCAAATCGGGAGAAATCTTAATAAATAAAGGTTTCCTCCCACCTTTCCTGTCCATTGTCTGATTTACTGCTTGGACTATATCTGTTAATGGAGCCTTTTCTTGGAATTTGCATAGTCCTACCGTATTTGGAGAAGAGACATTAATCACAAAATAGGAAGCCTCATCATATAATTTCTCGGTAACCTCTGAGTAGACTCTCGGGGTGTCGGTAGACTCAGTATCTTTATTTTTCCCAATGTTAATGCCTATTGGTACACCACTTCCTTTATATCTATTCAGATTACCTTTAACAGCATCTACCCCCGGAGTATCAAATCCAATACGGTTAAGAACAACTCCTGGTGTGAGAACAAATTGCCTGGGTTTTGGATTTCCCGGTTGGGGGTAAACTAATACAGATCCAACTTCAACACCGCTGAAGCCAAGTTGCCAAAGTCCTTTAACTGAGCGACCTATTTTATCTCAACCTGCACCAACCATTAGTGGATTGTCTAAATTTACTTTTCCTCCCAAAACTACATTTAATCTTTTATCTGTAAATCGTTTTCCGCGATCCGCAAACTTCTCCAGAATTTTAAGAGTAAAGAGAGATGCTTCTGCAAAATGCAAAGCATCTTGGGCCTGAATGTGCCAAGTTTCAGAATCAGAATGATCAAGAACAGGACGTACAATTTCTTTGTACATAGGTTTTTCTTGATATATCGGGATAATTATATACCCGGAAGGCAAATTTACTAAATTTCGTTATTTTTAGTCTAAATTTGACAGTCGGGCTATAATTATAAAGAGCAAAGTATATTCCTGCCCCAAACTATGCCAGAAAGATTTCAAGGCTATCAAGACCTTCAGGCTTATGCTCCTCAAGAAATAGGACCCTCTCCTTTAATGTTAAAGGCTGCGGCTAAGCTCCAAACTCTTCCCTTACAACAGGTAAAAGATGCCGGCATCTGGCGTGACCGGAGTACCTACTTTTTGAATATCGCCTATCCTTCGATGCAGGCAATGAATGAAGTAAGCGCTACACAGGTAACTTCAGCCAGTCCAAATACAAATGGCAGAACTGTAGCACTATATACCCATGTTCCGTTTTGCACCGCAGAATGTTACTACTGTCATTACTATAAGCAGTTTGGTAAATCTAAAGATCATGTAGATGAGTATCTTGATGGAGTAGAACGAGAGTTGGATGCGCAAGAAAAACGTTTTGGCGGACTACAAGCCGCATCAGTTTATGTCGGTGGCGGGACTCCCAGCTATATGAATCCGGATCAGATCGATAGACTTTTTTCTGCCATAAAAAAGCATGTTGCTATACCAGAGGGTATCGAAATCTCTTTTGAAATGCATCCAGAGAGTACAACCGAGGACAGACTGGTGGTTCTTAAGGGTCACGGAGTAAATAGGATTAATATTGGAGTAGAGAGCTTTGACGATGCCATTTTAAAGGAAGAAAATAGGAGACATACGGCAGCAGACGCGGTAGCTGCATTTGAACGTGCGAAAGCAGCAGGTTTTAGGAATATAAATCTTGACTTAATTTATGGCCTCAAGGGTCAGACGGTACCCAGCTGGGAGAGAAGCCTTGATACGGTTACTGAACTTAAACCAGCCTCTACGACAATGTATTATTTACGCTTGAAAAGGGGCACACCAGAATATAATTTATGGAGGCGAGACCCGAGTACCTTTCCTACTGATTACGAGTTTGCCCTTATGCACGCGATGAACTTTGAGCGCATGGAATGAGAACTCGGATACACTCAAAATCCTGTAGATTGGTTCATTGCCGATCCTTCTTTTTTCCACAAGTACCAGGATCATAACTGGAGAAGAACGGATGAAACCCAACTCCTGGGTATTGGCCCCTCTGCCTATTCTTATGTTGATGGCTGGCAGTACTATAATGTTAATGACACTCAAAAATGGCAGGATAAGTTGAAAGGCGGTGAGCTCCCAATCTGGAAAGGCGAATACTTAACCGGTGATGAACCCATGCGAAGAACGGTCATGTTAGGCATGAAGATAGGGATGGATAGACCTGCTTTTACAGAAACGTATGGAGTTGATGTGGTTGATGCTTTCCCAGAAACTTGGGAAAAGTTAGTAAATTTAGGTTTGGTAGAAATCAAGCCGGAGTCTGTTGATTTAACTTACACAGGAAAATTACTCGCTGATGAAGTTGGGCAACAGTTCTATTCGGATGCAATGAAAAGGCGAATGGCGGCTATCGATCCGGTACTAGTATCAACGACATGGCCACAGTTCAATCCATAAATTAAACAAATGAAAGCGGTACTTTTAACAGAAGTAGGAACAGCGAACAATCTTATTTATAAATCTATAAACACCCCTCAATCAGCAGACAATGAGGCATTAATTAAAGTAAAATACTGCGGACTTAATCATCTTGATCTTCTTATTACAGAGGGTAAACGCCCTGGTCCCAAGATTTTTCCTCATATTCTGGGTTCAGAAATCGTTGGCGTGGTTGAATCAGTAAATTGTAGAAATACTAATATTAAGACTGGAGATTCTGTGACTGTTTATCCCTGGACTTTTTGCGGAAAATGCAAACCATGTTTAAACGATAATGAAAATATTTGTGATAACGGTGGGACTTTCGGCAGAACGCGCTGGGGTGGGTATGCAGAATATGTAATAGCACCAGTAGTAAATTTAATTAAAATTCCCAGGAATTTATCTATAGAGGAGGTGTGCGCTATAACTCTGGCGGGAACAACCGCTCATCATCTTGTAGATAGAGCTAATATTAAAAACAAAAGTACAGTTTTGGTTACCGGTGCCACAGGAGGTGTGGGTACAACTGTCATACAGCTTCTTAAGAACAAACAATGTACAATTATTGCAGCCACCTCGCATAAAAATAAAATGAGTTTACTTAAAAAACTTGGCGTAAAAGCGATTGCTTTGACCGGTAAACTTAGAGAACAAATCGAAAAGTTATACCCACAGGGTTTAGATTATGTCATCGATATTATGGGAGGAACAGTTTGGTCTGATGCCGTTGAAGTATTGGCTAAAAACGGTACACTGGTTTTCTGCGCCGCAACTTTAGACGGCTTGGGTACTGTAAATATAGGAAGCGCATTCTCTAGACAAATTAACATTCTCGGATCATACGGCGGCAGACTTACCGATCTAAAAGGAATACTTATCCAACTGCAGAAAAGCGAAGTTAAACCTGTAATTGACTCTGTCTATCCATTATCAGAAGCAAAAACAGCACTGGAGAGATTGGCTAATCAGAAAACTTTCGGTAAAATTATATTGAAGGTTTAATGATAAATTAATGGACAACAAACTTGGCAAAAACTTAGCCCAGATGTTAAAGGGCGGGGTGATCATGAATGTGGTTAACGCCGAACACGCCAAGATTG
Source organism: uncultured Gammaproteobacteria bacterium (assembly GCA_964520615.1). GTDB lineage: Bacteria > Patescibacteriota > Microgenomatia > 2-02-FULL-39-11 > 2-02-FULL-39-11 > JAMCUI01. The sequence goes on along the minus strand of CAZFNL010000137.1, from coordinate 3,649 downwards.
CCGAAAAAGCAGGAGCGGTGGCAGTTATGGCTCTTGAACGTGTCCCTTCCGATATTCGGGCAGCAGGCGGAGTCGCCAGAATGTCAGACCCGATTAAAATTAAAGAAATTCAAGCATCTGTTACTATTCCTGTCATGGCTAAGTGTAGAATTGGTCATTTTGCAGAAGCACAAGTTCTTGAATCTTTGAAAGTAGATTTTGTTGACGAGAGCGAAGTATTAACACCGGCTGACGAAGAATTCCATATAGATAAGACCAAATTTAAGGTTCCCTTTGTCTGCGGTTGCCGTGATCTGGGTGAGGCGCTTCGTAGAATTGCTGAAGGAGCCGCCATGATCAGAACCAAGGGAGAAGCCGGTACCGGCAATATTGTTGAGGCAGTAAGACACATCAGGGCGGTAAATAGAGGTTGTGATGAGTTGAAGGCATTACTCAAACAAAAACAATTCAAAAAAATAAAAGAAAAAGCCAAAGAGTACCGTGTTCCTTATGAATTAGTTCTACAAACGGCAAAGCTAGGCAGACTGCCTGTTGTCAATTTTGCTGCAGGAGGAATTGCTACTCCTTCTGATGCAGCACTTTGCATGCAGCTTGGAGTTGACGGTGTGTTTGTAGGGAGCGGTATTTTCAAAAGCAGCGATCCAGCAAAAAGAGCCAGAGCCATCGTTGATGCTACTGCTCACTTTACTGATCCAGCTAAGATTGCCAAAGCCAGTGAAAACTTAGGGGACGCAATGAAAGGACAGGAGATTGCTACCTTAGAAACCAAAATGGCTGCTCGTGGTATTTAACCACAATGATAAATACTCATGAAATCGAAAAAGACAATCGGAGTTCTCGCCTTTCACGGCGATGTCACAGAACATATCGAGACCACAAAAACGGCGTCTAAGAATCTTCACCTGGATATTGAAGTAGTTCCCGTCCGCACCAAAGATATTATCTCCAGTCTTGATGCTCTGATTATTCCTGGAGGAGAAAGTACTACCCTTCACAAGTTATGTGAAAGAGAGGATATGTGGGAAAAGATGAAGAAGATCAGAAATATATTCGGCACTTGTGCAGGTGCTATCATGCTTGCTAAAGTGATACACCATAAAACTCCGGATCAAAAAACATTGGAGCTTATGGATATAGAGATCGATAGGAATGCCTATGGAAGACAGACTGAGTCTTTTGATAAAGATATAAAAACTAAATTAGGCGATATTCACGCAGTCTTTATCCGTGCTCCCAGGATAAAAAGAGTGGGAAAAGAAGTAACTATACTTGCCGAAAATGAAGGAGAGACAATTGCGTGTGAAGAATTAGTAGGCAATAACTATTATTTAGCAAGCTGTTTCCATCCCGAGTTAACTTCAACAATCTTCCACAAATACTTCATCAGAAAGGTGTATCAGGTTTAAGTTTCTCTGGATTTGATTTTCTTCCGCGTTCTACTTTTGAGTAGTGCGAAAGCTTGTTGCGATCCTTCGTTTTGTTTATCCAAAAAATCCAGATATTGGACAAATCGTTGCTCTATATGAGTTATCCTCCGGACGTTTCTAAAGACAATTACCAAAACGATAAATGAGATGATCAAATCTATTATCGCAATAATGATTTGAAATACTTCAATAGCAATACTTGAATTCATGACAATTTTAACTAACAAATCTCCGCTGCTGTGCTGCGGGGTGTCCTTAGAAGGGGGTTGTTAAGGGGGATTATCCCCCTTAATGATGCATTACTTGGTAGGGGTTCTTTACGAAATAGGCGGGAATTATGAAATACCAGCTGAAGAAGTAGGAACAGATGGAGATCATCTCCACCTGTTTTGTCAGGGACACAATGATATAACACCAGGCAGGATAGTTAACATATACAAAAGCATTTCTGCCCGAGAGGTGTTACGGGAGTATCCAGAACTACGGCAACAGACTCTTGGAGCAAGGTTATGGGGAGTGGGATATTACATAGCAACTATTGGACACAGTACCAATGAAGCAGCAATCAGAGCATATGTTAGGAATCAGGGAAAAAAAGGTATGAGGATTACAAACAACTTAGGTTAGTAGCATGATATCACGCCCCTTGGGGCGGGGAGAATGTCATTTGATGCGTTTCGTAAGCCCTTTTCCCGAAGATATAAAATAAATTCTTCTGCGGTATCAGCAGTAAGCGGTTTATTATCAAGCCAGCGAAATATGTAATTGTAACGAACTCGGGTATGCCGGAAAGAATTTTTCCCCAGATGACGTTTAACGACACACCAGACAAAGAATTTATCTTTATCCATGCTTAGTTAATTATCGGATAGTAAAAATTGTTTTACCAAAGCCTGGATTCATAGTGCGTACCTATTCATCCATTCTCAAAATAGCCTCAGGATTTGACAAACTCTAAATGTATCTGCTAGCGTAGATATTCCAATGATCTCTGCCCAAATAGAATTGCTGAAACTGCGCATAGTGCATATTGACAATTAGTTCTGAACCATGCTAATCTGAAAATGTACTTTTCAATCCACTTAAAAAGACCTTACAAATTGTAAGGTCTCCACGTAAGATCCATTGCTATTCTGGCTAAAATAGCCTACCCTTCATAAAGGATGTATGGGACATCCCCGCCTTTTTGCGTCAAGGAAAGCATTAATTTATTGCAATACGGCAAGGCAAGCCTTCATTCTTGAGGAAGGAAAGCATTAACCCAATTTCCTCAGGTGTCATATCTAAAACACCTCCCAGGTGTAAGGGGTGATTGCATGAATAGTCGCAATTATTTCTTTATATGAATAAACGGAAGTAAATCTTCTTTCGTAAGCAATCTGGAATTATTGCAGTTGGCAACCATGGCAAGGCTTGGTTGATGGGAGAAACCAATATATTCCACAATTTTACCTTTTTCCCTCGCTTTTTTGATAGCAGGCAGCAAATCAGAATCAGATGAGACGAGAATTATTTTATCGCAAAGATTTTCATAGGTTGCCACAAGCAAATCTACGGCTATATTCACATCAACGCCCTTTTCATGAAACTTATTGTTTGACTTCAACAAATAGCCCAGTGAATATACAAAGTTATTTTTTCTAAGGTGGGTGAGTAATTTCCGTTGGTTATTGAATAACTTTTGGGTTCGTCCGGTTCCATCTGTTCTTACCGCACCTACATAATAGATGGACTTAACGACTTTATAATCTACAGCGAGAAATTTTGCTAAACCAGTGAAATCTAAATTAAGAAGATGATGAAGGCCTAGATCTTTTAATTTGAAATAAAAATTACTTCCGTCTATCAGAATATAACAGCGTTTTTGTTTCACCTCTTTATTATACAGGATTTCAGACAACTAAAAATCCTGCAAAGACCTTGCGGTGTTGCAGGAGATTTTAGTATCTAAATACTATCATGGATAGCCTTGATAGTCAAGATTACGATTTAAACGATTACGACATGCTAAATAATATATTTATTGACTTTCAGCATTCCATTTGTTACTTTATAATCGCACTCTTAAGACTTAAGAAGTATTTACCCCAGCACCAGAATGCCCCGGGTGTCAACCCGTGGGATGAATGGTTTTCTAGCGGGCATTCGGTGCGGGGTTTCGCGCTCCGAATGACCGATCAGGCTGATGCCCCGAGCGTAAGCTCGGGGAGCGCTTCACTTCG
>CAZFNL010000136.1:0-12270 GCA_964520615.1 uncultured Gammaproteobacteria bacterium | reverse complement strand
GGAATATAATAAAAAGCATTTCCCGTGTGAGAGATGAGAACCTCCTGAGTCTGTTGAGCAAAATGGGAAGGAATTATGGTACACAAATACAACAGTATAAGGAATATAAATATTGGTTTTTGAAGTTTTACAACCTTTTTTGAAATTAGATATATTCCCTCGACTGCCGCCGCTGCCATAAATATATAAATTGCCGGAGGCCAAAACCTGGCATTGGTTAATCCCAGTCTATCCGGGATTGGAGAAAAGTAAAAAAAAGCAGATATGGCAATAAGAGATAATCCCATCAGTCTCTCAAAAGTTGCTTTTCTGAAAAAAACCCATCCCCCAACAAGCGCAAATATTATTACAAGCCCGCTACCCATAAAAAGGGCATACGGAGTCATGGCAAGCTGTTGAGTAGCCTCCCAAAGGGATGATTTCACATAAGGCTCCTGGGAAAAGATATATTTGACATAGACTGCCATGGGTAATCCTGAAATAAAAAGCAAAATAAGTGGTACGAAATAATATAGTTGGACTCGTTTTCTTTGATGAAGAAATGCTGCGCTAAAAACTGCCGCTACCAGAAGTCCCCACTCCACCGGCGATATGCTTGCAAGTAATAATCCGCAGACAATCAAACCGGCCAAAATTTTTTTCCTTTTCCCGCCGCTATTTTTAGACTTCACTAACAAAACCGATAGGAGAAACCCCGCTGCCATAAAAGCACTGGCAAGAAGATGGTTTGGGGCCGGCCCCAGGCGGTCAAATATATTGCCGGTATTGTACCAATAGTTATAAAAAGACAGTTTTAACCCTGTTCTTACAGACCCGGAAAGAAGAGGCATTGATGTACTTGTGACGAAAAAGAAAAAGGAAAGCATCCTTTTACCTGCTTCTTTAGGAAATATCTCCAAAAGCAAACGATATGCCAAAAAAAGGAAAGATGAAAGAAAAAGAACCACTGCAATCTGGTAAGTCAGTATAACCGGAAGCCCAAATGTCCCAATCAGTATCCTGCCTGCCAAGACGTTTTGCCAGCCTATCACCGTAAGAGGTAACTTTTCACCCGTATATAGTATTGTTGAAAAAATCCAATGGGACTTTCCCTGAATAAATTGAGACAGGTAGTAAAAATAGTCCGGCGGCCAGTGCACCGTACCCAGATAGAAGGTGTTTTTAGGAGTTCTTATGGCGTCTACTATAAACTGCAGCTCTATAAAAAAGACTGTGAGAAAAGAAAGAAGGGAAACAGCAATATATTCGACTTTACGCTTCACCTTAATTTTAACAACGGCAGGACCCGTAAATTATGATAATTTAACCACTTTAATCAATCATCCAAACTTGCTTATTATAAAAATCCCCACGAGTATGATTGACACGCCCACAATTCTGGCCAGTTTTATATCCTCACCAAAAACCAGATAAGAGACGATAAATATAAAAAAGTATTGCAGCGCGCCAAAAGGATAGAGAAATGACAAATCCAGCCGGGAAAGAAGAATAAGCCAGAAAAAAGTACCTATCCCGTAAAGCGAAAGGCCGGCCAGGATAAAGATATTTGTACCCATCTTTATCGCAAGAGGAATAATTTTCTCAATTGATAGGCTTTCCACCGTCCCCAATTCCTTCATCCCGGTTTTCAAAAGCGTCTGGGCAATGACCGAGATGCAGATTGTCAAAAGAATGATAAGATAATTTTTCAGCATAAATAGAAAAATTGGCGATTAAAATGAATACATCAGTTTCATCAGCCCCGCCGATGAGTTTACCACTATCGTATGCTCTCCAGCGGATAAATATACAGGATCGTCTGTCACTATTTTACCATCAATCTTTACCATCCGTGAGGCTTGTCCGCTTGTCAGTTTTTTATAATTCCAAAGTAAATCATATTTTCCGGAGGCAATCAGGTTGAAATCCTGCAACTGTCCCGCATAGGAAAAATTCACCAGCGCCCCTGAGACGAGTAAAAACGAAGGATTGCCGTCAGGATATATCGTATAGTATTGCCTTATCACTTTCTGCTGCTCCGGCGGAAGGACAAAAATTCTATTTTCCCTCTGCATATAGACAAAATGCACATTCTGCCGCCTCAGTTCAGCTTCCAGATCCGGATACTGAAACTGCAGCGCCTCGTCATACTGACCATATGGTATGCAACAGAAATAATATCCGTCCGGTGAAAAAACGGCCTCCCCCGTCAGGTCAAAAACTTTTTCATTCTTTGGTATCAGTGAGAAAAGATGATTATAAAAAGTGGCGTCAAGACTCGGCCAGCGCAATTTCCAGTCATACATATCCTTTCCCGACCAAAATACAACTAATAAAACGGCTGCAAAAACTATTGCACCGGCGGCGCTTCCCGCCCTTTTCCATCGCTTCCTCAAATTTCTAAAAAAAGAAATGACAAAATCGGCAAAGTAAAAGGCTACAAATATTGAAGCCGGCAAAAGGTACTGCTCGTGCCGCAGGGGAAAGATATAAATATAGGCAATAATGTAAAGGAGAAAAGACAAGGCAGGAAGAAGCTGGGATAGACCCTCTTCAATTGTTTCCCGATCCAAAAAAGACACCAGCTTAACTATCGCCCAGACACAGGCGGCAATCCAGACAAAAAGGTTCATCTTCCACGGCCAGCTTTCACCCGGAGCGCCATAATAAACATCATTTGGATAAAAAAGGAAATTTGGGGGGATGGGAAACTTGTCGCCCAAGATCTTCGTGGCGTCGGCTGCAATTTTGGTTGAGAGATAAAATGCCTTACCCGGATCCCCGAAATAGACAAAAAGAACCGCTACAAGAACTATGGGTATGAAGACTCCTAAAATAAACAGTTTCAGCCATTTGAACTTGGTAAATAAATCGGAAAGGTACTTTATAAAATTTCCGGCCTTTATCTTTTTTTGGTTTATGAAAAGATAAACCGCAATTATGATAGCCGCGCAAAAAGCCCAAAAAACTATCTTTGGCAAGACTAAAACCCCCAGTGAGTAGAACAGTCCTGATATAAAAAAGTGGGTATTATTTTTCTCTTTCAGTCCTTTCACCAAAAAGAGCATTCCTGCCATCCCAAAGAGGATTGCCAACCCGTCCGGCCTTATTTCTATCCATTTATCTGCAGGTATGGGCAAAAACGACAAAATAAGAACTGATAAAAGCGCTACCCTGCTATCCCTTATTTTCCTTACTAATAAAAATAAGAGTAAGCAAACAACGAAAAATATGCCAAAAGCCAGTCCCCGCCCCAGGAAAAAAATTGCCGCACTCCTTCCCGAAATAAAAAACAAAGGGAGCAAGGCAAAAAGATACAGAGGAGGGATAAAATAGAAAAAATCAGTATAGGGTTTCAAGCCTGAAAAAAAATCGTGCGTCCAGTGCAAGTGTGCAAATTCATCAATATCAAAATAACGCGTCATTCCCAGCCGCCAGTGCCAATAGAGAAAAAGTCCTATCAAACCCAATTCAACGACAATCACCAATTTATCTAAAATTCTGCTCGAAGCTATTGTAAAACTGAATCTATGTACGATTGGTATCAAGTTTACGGTGCGATTTGCTGAGATTTTGTAATGAATTCTAAATTTCATAGGCATAATAATTCATCCTCTCCCCCAAAAAGGAAAATGAGGTCTCAAACTTACAACCTATTTTGCGGTAAAACTCATTTGCCGACAACCTATCATATACGCTTATCCTGAACTTTTTAATCCCTCTTTTTTTAAACTCATCAACAGTCGTGAAAAAAAGTTTCTTGCCAATACCCTTCCGCTGCCACTTACCATCTACGGCGATAGATAATAACTCTGGGATATCGCCTGTAAACCCGGGATAGGAGAAGGTTTTGACCAGTTTAACAGTCCGCATGGGATGAGTAATAAAAAACCTCAAAAGTGGCAAAATAAAGGCTTTCGGATTACGTGATATCAATCTTTTATTCAACCCGTTGACGGTATTTATGCCGCTGACAAATCCGGAAATCTGCTCATTCTGAAGATGAATATAGGTAAACATCTCTGGGATATCTAACGATGTCTCATAAAAAGCCTGTAGGAACTCGACTCCCAACTCCGGCAGGAAACCGGACAATTCCTTTTGATGAATCCCTGCCACCTCTATAGCATCTTTCTTATACATCTTTCTTATCATCTTTACCCCCTTTATCCGGAATAATTCTCAATAATACCATATAAATAAACAGTGAAAATATAGAAATTATTCCTCCGACATAAAACACCTGCGGATTATAATACATGACTATCTTATGTCTTCCCTGAGGTATAAAAATTGAACGAAAGGCCAAGTTGCTTTCATAAATTCTTGTCTGTCTGCCATCAATTGTAGCCTGCCAACCGGGAAAATACACTTCGCTAGAGGAGAGAATACTATTGCAATTTGCCTCAACTGAAAGGACTGTTATTTCAGCGCTGTATTCCCTTATTGATACGGTGCCAGGGCTTTGACTGTCAGAACAGTCCGGCTGTTGTGAAGGATAACTGCCATCTTGATTACCGTATAAGACTATTTTTGATAAATCCTTTTTTTCTGCTACTAATATTTTGCCGATACTTCCCGCCGGATACACCTCCATCTTCGGCACAAGAAAAAAACGCTGAAAGGATTTATTGTTCTCATACAACGCATCCTGCGACCACTTTTCCTTATAAACGAGAGACAATTTATTATCATAGTTTCCTCCTATATCCTGAATATAGGAAGGTATAAATAAATACTTTACATTTAGGAAATCCAGTATACTTGATTGGGAAGGTATCGGCGGCAGCTCCACCGGAAATTGGGCAATCGTAGTCCTATCTATAGTCTCTTCCCTTGCAAGATCTATAAATCTGTAATAATTATCCAGAATAACCGGTCCGTAACCTCCCACCGTCTGCATCTTATAGAAAGGCCCGCTGTCAAAATCCAAAGTCTTTCTGGTATCATTCCATGTCTGGTAATGCATGTAAAGCCTTGAAACATCACTGTCTTCTTTTATCTTCTGGATGATTTTGGCGTTGTTGCTCGCTGTAGGCAAATTGGCAACTCGTATAAACGGCAGGTGAAAAATGTAAAGTTCGACAACAAGAACGACAAAGACCAAAAGTCTTAAAAGAGGATATTTTATTTTTGCCATTCCGATTCCGGAAAGAATAGACAAGAGGAATACCACAATAATCATGTGGCGTACCGGAATACGGAATGAACTGAAAAAAGGCACGATATCATAAAAAATTCTGAACAGCCAGAAATTCTGTCCAAGTGACATGGCAATGAAAAAGAGAAGCGACGCGATGATAAATACTGTCAGACGGTTGGCCCTTTTCTCCCTGACTGCATAAAATACGCTTTGGGTAAAAGCAAATATTCCCAACAAAACAGCAACTTTCCCTACAAAATATGTAAATTCAAAAAAATTGGGCCAGGGTCCGTAATAACTGCCGTTTAGTATAAAAGGGTTTCCCCAGCTGTAAGGCGCAAAAAGCATCTGGAGCATTCCTGCCAGAAGCGATCCTCCCGCTGCAGTCGTATACGCCAATCCCCCGCTACGTATAGTTTCCCATGACAGCTGCATTGTAGGGATTATCTGAATTGCGCTGAGACCTGCGGCAACAAGAATAACCAAAACCGGCAATAAGACCTTTAGGAGATAATACTTCCATCTCTTTTTCCGTTTACGGTCGATAATAATTGACGTAAGTATGTCAAAAATTATGTATAAACCTGCCAGTTCAAGTGTAAAAAAGACCATCACCGGGTTCCCCGACAGCATCTGAAGTGTCAAGGAAATGACGCCTAAAGCCAAATATCTTCTGCGCTTATTTTCGGAAATTTCCATAATGGCGCCAAAGATAACGGGTATATATGATATTGAGGCAACATACTCGACATGTCCCAAAAATATCCTGGCAAACATCATCCCCGACATGCCAAAAATTAATCCGGAAGTAAGAGATGACAATTTATCATACTTCCTTTTTCTCATCAGCCAATAAGCGCCTACCGTAGCCAGAAATAAATGGAAAAAATAGTAAAAAGATAAAGCTATCCCAAACGGTAGAAAAAGAAACAGCCAGTTTGGAGGGTAAAACGCCGCCAGACCAGGATTAGCCAAGAAGGGAACGCCTCCAAAGGTATAAGGGTCCCAATACGGTATTTTTCCCTGTTTTATGGAATTTACAAAATATGATTTGCTATAGAAAATTCCGGCTTCCACGTCATACCCGTATATATATTTTCCGGCAGACGGAAACATTCCTTTGCCCAACATGATCCATGCAAGGACTAATATAAAAATAAAAGGCCACAACTTGAAGAGAAGTTGGAATATCCTATTCTGATTGGAATACAATCTGTCAAAAGACAGGAAAAGCAGTTGGCTTTTTTTACCACTCTTAAAGCCATTAGGCAAACTTTTCAGATAGTGAGGGAAATTCTTTGCTGATATCGTATTTTTACCAATCGTCTATGACTTTTCATAAAATTTTATTACCGCCTGGGCCACTTTTTTGACTTCTTCATCTGCTAATTCAGGAAACATTGGCAAGGATAGTACTTCTTGTACAACACTTTCACTTTCAGGAAAATTACCTTTCCTGTATCCTAAGAATCTCATCGATGGAGATAAATGTATCGGCACCGGATAATGTATGGCAGTCTGAATCCCTTGTTTTTCCAAATATTTCTTCAGTTCAGTTCTCTTTTTGGCTCGGATTACAAAGAGGTGATAGACATGTCTGACATTTGAAGCCTCGTAAGGTAAAACCACTTTTGCCTTTGCAGCGAAAGAAAAATATAATTTAGCTATTTCTCTTCTCCTTTTAATCCACTTCTCCAAATACTTCAACTTTACCAGAAGTATTGCCGCCTGCAGCTCATCCAGTCTGCTGTTTCTTCCCAATGCAACACTGTTATAACGCCCTTTTTCCCCATACATTCTCAAGAGCTTCAGTTTTTCATAAATATCGGGATTATTTGTCACCACCATCCCACCATCACCAAAGCCACCCAGATTTTTGGTCGGGTAAAAGCTGAAACAACCGACATCGCCTATAATTCCAACTTTCTTCCAACTTTCCAATTCGTTCTGATTATTTTCTTCATTATCCCTCCCATAATTCTTAATTTTTAATTCCTTATTAATTACTTTCACCATCGCTCCATGCGCCTGAGCGCAATCTTCCACAACTTTCAGATTATATTTTCTGGCTATTACCATAACCTTATCCATATCTGCCGGCTGGCCATAAAGGTGTACCGGCATTATTGCTTTTGTCTTTTTAGTAATTACACGGGGAATCTGGGATGCTTGGATATTAAAAGTATCTTTTTCTATATCAACCAGTTTTGGTACTGCGCCAATTGCGGTTACGGCAAAAGAGGAAGGATAGGAGTTTGCCGGAAGTACCACTTCATCACCTGGATTCACTCCGCAGGCCAAAAGCGCCAAAGACAAAGCGTCTGTACCAGAGGCTACACCCACGGCGTATTTCACATCCAAATATCTAGCAAATTCTTTCTCAAATTCGCCCACTTTAGGCCCCAATATATAAAGTCCGCCTTCCACCACCTTTTCAATTTCTTTTTTCAGCTTCTCCCCTATTTCCTTATTCTGTCTTTTGATATCAAATACCGGAATCATTGTTTTCATTTCTACCACAAATGGAGAAAAATTACATTAACTGTTTGAAAAAAAGAAAATTAATATATATTATCAATATTGAAAACAGTATTTAATATGTCCAAAAGAGATATTATTATCCTTATCCTGGTCCTCTTTTTTGCCGCCGCCATCCGCTATCTTTATTTCCTTTATAAACCGGAAATAGGGGTTTCAGCCGACACTTACGGCTATTATAAATTGGGTGACGAGATTATGGCCCAGGGTAAATATGGCAAGATCATAAATGACGACAGGACTCCTCTTTATCCTCTGATTCTTGGCCTTTCAGCCGTGGAAACAGGAGGCTCAGGAGCACAAATCATGTCATACGGATTTCTGCACAGCATGCGCCCTGTCATACTCTTCCAGTATCTTCTCGGACTTCTTTCTATAGTCATCCTTTTTGTTATCCTCAGGTGTTTATTAAAAGTTAATATATTCATAACCGGTCTTTTTACCGCCTTTTCTGCCGGCAATATTATGCTTTTTGCCTGGGAAAATCTGCTTCTGACTGAGACATGGTCAATGCTATTTCTTGTATTCTCCCTATACCTTCTTCTATCCCTTCTTCATAAATGGAGGATCTCTATCCTCCTTATTTTACTTCTGACTTTTTGTGCGGGATTTCTTCTCAAACCGGTATTTATATTCCTGCCCTTTGCCACTTTACCCATTCTTATTTTTCACTTCCAAAATAAGAAAGTGTATATCAGTTCATTGACCCTTCTGGTATTTTTTGCCGTATTACCGGTCTATTACATCTATTACAACCTCAATACATACGGTTATGGCGGCATTTCTCACGTCAGCGATATAAATCTTCTGGGAAAAATACTGCAATTTAACTTGCCTCTAAAAGGCGTCCAACCCGGGAATTACTTCTATAAGACTGTTACCGACTACCGCACCCTCAATCTGACCCCCATGCCTTATCGGTTCCTGGAACATTATGATTCCGCAATTTATCTCACGGACAAATGGAAACTTAATACACTTCCCTCTTTTAACCTTTCCGTCATCGCAAACAACCTGCCGGTTTTTATAACCGATTCACTGGGACAAATTCCGCCTGCTCTAATTGACACATCAGAAATTATAAAGCCCGATATTCCAGGCGGGGAAAATACCGCCGGCTTCTTCCTTTCCTTGTACAAATTCTATGGAAATATGCAATACGTCTTCCTGATCATTCTGATTGCCTATCCTTTAACTGTTTTCCTTTATTTAAGAAAACCGGACCGGAAAAATACGATCATTATGCTCCTGGGGACCATCGCAGCTTACCAGATAATTTTTTCAGTCTTTTTCTCGTACGGTGAATTCGGCCGTCTGATAAGCGTGGCGCAACCTATACTTTACTGTTTTTCTTTTTATTGGCTTTGGAAACTGACATTTGGCAGCATACTTAGTCTATTTAGAAAGATAAACCGTTAATAAGATGCGAGTATGTGTAAATTAAGATGTATCATAAAAAGAAAACCCACTTCACTAAACCCCAGAAGAATACCATCGATAGAGTAAAGAAATAGACGACTGTTATCTTCTCTACCCTATCCGGCAGCTTTTTCCTAAAAAGCAGGTACATTGCAAAAGGGATAAAAAGATACCTTACTTCTACAAGCCATGAAGGCAAAAGATAAAGGATGATAAACGGGTATAGAAGATAGTATTCCTTCTTCTCTAGTCTTACTATAAAAAACATCATAAAACCATAAACTATTGGTATAAAATATAACAATTTTAACGGCAGGCTGGATGCTGCCGCAACCAGAATTTTATTCCTCAGGAAATAAGTATATTGGTTCCAAGGATGACTATTTTGAAATGACAGTAAGAAAAGAAGAAGAAACATAAGTATCAAAAAGATGCTTTTCTTTTCTTTTCTCAAAAAAACAACAATCTTTGAAAAACTTACCAGGCTTTGCGGCAGCATAATGATGAAAAATGAAAAGAGAAAGAAATACAAATTGCCCATATTCAAAAATGTTACAGGCTGAAAGCTTTTGGCACCTGTGGCAAAACCGTGATTTATCAAAACAAACAGAATAAATAATAATGCTCCCAATATAAACGTCAGGCTCCTTTTTATATGATTTCTGACTGTTTTAACATTAACTCTAAACCCCGATTCTGATATAAATGCCAACAAATTTATAAACATGAGCCAAATGATGTTATTTTGTCTGACAGCTATGCTCAGCGTTGCTACAGTGCCTGAGAGATAATATTTTTTTGACAATGACAAAAACAATGCACAAAAAACCAAAAGAAGTGAAAATATGTCCGTATAGACCAACGGGTAATACGGGAAAATTACAGGAAGAAAAGCAAACTGCAAAGTCCCGACAAGTGCTGTCTTCTCTTCTATTTTTCTTGCTGCAGCATAAAAAACAGGGATAACCAGAAGATTAAACATAAAAGTCACAAACCGTGCCCAAGGAAGACCTTTTTTCCCAAGTAGTTGCAATATAAACGCCACAAGAAGATGAAATCCTGGCAGTGTCGATAAACCGGGCTCAAGTGAAAAATCATGTCTGAGAAAGCGCGTAATCTGTCCGAAATGGTAGTATTCGTCGATTATCTCGGAATAGTTTTCCACAAGTCTGAATGCCGTGGCAAAAACCAAAAGCAGGAAAAAAAAGATTATAACCTGGTATTTATACTTAAAGAGGTATTTTTTAAGATTCTGAAACTTCATCATTTTTTGGCCTGAACGCAAAAATAAAAGATTTTATTTTCTCACACGCCGTAAAAACACCGTACCCGGCAAAAAGGAATATCAGAGGATAAGCCGGGATCGAGTATCGCTCCTCATTTGGCGTAAAAGCGTGTACTAGAGAAACGTAGAATATAAAAAGTATAGTTAATTTCACAAACCACTTTCGGACAAAATCCTTTTTTTTAAGCTTCTTCCAAAAGCCATTTAACCCGATCACAAATAAGACCAGCAACATAATGTTCCCCCAATAGACATAATTTTCATATTTTTGCGGTTCATTTATATATAGGAACAATGCATGTTTCTCCCATATGTACCACATTTTCCTAAAACGGGATAAAACAAACTCTTTTGGGTCGCTTTCAATTTTGGCAATAGACTGTTTCATATATTTATCCGCTACTGCTTTCCTTTGCGGAGCTATCGTTTTAGATGAATACTCAGCATACATCTGACGCACCTCTGGCGGATCTCCTCGTACCTTTGCTCTAAATAATGGTAGATATCTTTCCACATAAAGACTGCCGTAAAGATTCTGTACGAACATATTGTCTGCTAAAAATGGCGTAATTTGCTGACGGTACCTGTAATTTCCTATAAAGTTGTAGACAAACGGAAGACAAAATAGAAATAGCGACAATACCAGAGCAGCTTTACCTTCCATAGTTTTAAGAAGACTGCCAAACACATATACCGATATAAAAATCAGGAGCAGGAAGGAGAAAAATATGTAACCCGGACGCACTTGGGGCAGAAAACCCAGTACAAACCCCAACGCCAAAAGATAATAAATATTTTTTTTCTCCAAAAATTTTAACAATAGGAAAAAAGAGAGTGTGATAAAAAATATGGTCGCGCTTTCAGTTAAAAGTAAACCCGCATAAGATGACGTATACGGATTAAATATGTAAATAACAAGGGTAATTATTGCGTCTGGTTTATTCTTTCTAAAAAGCACTCCTGCCATAAGAAAAACCATCAACGCAACGCTCACATCCATTACAGACTGCATTATTTTCCAGGCCCAATAATTGCTCGGACCAAAAACTGAATAGATGAAAGAAATGATAAGTGGATAACCGTAAGACCGAAATGAGTCGGTATAGAAAGGGTAGTAAAGTATGCGCTCGGCCAGAATGCTATATTCTGAGGCATCAAATATAACCGGTTGTGGCACAAGACTGATTAACCAGACTCTGAAAATTACACCCATCACTAAAAGCAAAATTATGAGTAGCCACTTGCGCATTTGTATATAGACTGTTACCAGTAGTGTTTTTTGTTTTTCTTATAGTAAGCAATAGTCTTTCTTATTCCTTCCTCAAGTGCTACCTTTGGCTTCCAGGAGTATGCTTTTTTTATCTTTTCGTATGAGGCTATATAATCCCCCACCTCAATTCTCTCCCGTTCTTTGGGAAAAGTTACCTCTTTGTATTTGCCGTGTCCGGCAATCTTTATTGATTTTTTGACAAAATCTGTCAATGATACAGGCGTCCCTCCCAAATTATATGCCTCACCCCAACCGGCTTTTCCGGATGCCACAAGAAGAAGGGCATCCACCACATCATCTATATAATTCACATCTCTTATCTGCCTTCCGGTCCCATATAACTCCACCGTCTCACCGTCCAAAATTTTCCTTATGAACCAATTGAGGACACCCTGCCTGGAATGCTTCATCTGGTGCCTGGGACCAAAAACATTGGTCATTCTCAGAGACACTGTCTTTATGCCATACACCTTTGTATACATGAGGTGATATTTTTCGGCGGCAATATTGTTTATGCCGTTTATATCTGTAGGTTCCTGCGGATGATTCTCATCAACCGGAAGATACTTTGCTTTGCCGTATTGGTTTCTTGTCCCGGCAAATATTACGCTGGTTCCCGGGTTATATCTTCTAACC
>CAZFNL010000135.1:0-7704 GCA_964520615.1 uncultured Gammaproteobacteria bacterium | reverse complement strand
CCTGTCCATGACGGCTGTAGAGATATTACCTGTATTGTTGGCTGTGGCGATAAAAAGAACCTCAGATAAATCAAAGGGGTAGTCGATAAAATGGTCGATAAAGGCTACATTCTGTTCAGGATCCAGAAGTTCCACTAGTACGCCCATGATGTCTGCCCGGGCGTGTTCAGATACTCGGTCCAGCTCATCAAGCAGTATGACAGGATTTTTGGTGTCCGCCCTCCGGAGGGCTTTTATGACATGGCCCACTTCTGCATCGGGATGCACTCGAGATTGACCGCGCAGGTCAAGAGCTGAACCCATGCCGCCAAAGGGAATACGGACAAATGTTCTGCCCATAGCTTGAGCAATGGAACGGGCGATAGTGGTTTTTCCGGTTCCGACCAGACCGACGAAAAAAAGAATCGGGGCTCTCATAAAATTGTGTTCAGATGAGGCTTCAGAAGGTTTGATTTTGTCGATATTCAGTTTCATAACAGAAAGATATTCTAGAATCCTGTCTTTAATTTCCGAAAGACCATAATGATGTTTTTCCAAAATCTCCTTGGCGTGGAGTATATCAAGATTATCAACACTTCTTTTATTCCATGGAAGATTGGTAATCCAGTCAATGTAATTGGATGCCTGGTCAAAACCAGACATAAGACCTCCATATTTGATACTTAGCGCGATCCTATCTATCATGGCAGAGGCTTTTTCTTGCAAAGTAGGAGGTAGACTGACGGAATTAAGTTTCTGCCGCAGTTTATCTAGTTCTACCTGTTCTGAAGTGAGAGCTTTTTTCTCAGTGAAGGTTGTGTCATTTGATACTTTTTGTGGTGCAGATTGGGCAGTAGGATCCATCGTAAATAAGATTATAACATCGGAAAAGGGATTATATAAGTATTTGGGTGACTATATAAAACGTGACAAGTCTATATGAAGAATCAAAGATTAGTGTTAGAAACGCTTAAAATCTTCTACTTGGCAGGTCAAATCGGCACTTGCGTCTGCCATCACTATCAACTTTTTGAAAGATTTAAGTTTAGAATCGTCTGCGGGGTCTGTCAAACCTTCTCTCGTGCCGAGACCCTCCATCCCTTCTGGGTGCCGGCGGTCTTTTTTTAGCGTCCTCGCCAAAAAGCATAGAGAGATTTATCCTTCCCTGATCGTCGATTTCTAGCACTCTGACGTTTACTTGTTGGCCAATTTGTACCACTTCGTTGGGATCGGCTACATATTCCGTAGACATTTGAGAAACGTGTACCATACCTTCTTTGCCAGGAAGAATTTCCACAAAAGCTCCGAAAGGTAATATCCTTTTGACTATGCCGCGGTAAACTTCCTCTGGTTGGACAACTTTTATGATTCCGGAAACCCAATTGAATGCTGCTTCAACTTTGACGGGATCTGTTCCAGATATAGTCACTTGTCCCGAATCATCAACGTTTATATCACAACCTGTATCGGCAATAATTTGTCTAATTATTTTTCCTCCCGGTCCGATGACTTCACCAATTTTATCCTGAGGTACCTGGATCATGGAAACTCTTGGGGCATACTGTGAAAGGCTGGTGCGGTAAGATGGCAAGACGGCAAGCATCTTATCCAAAATAAAAAGTCTGCCAGTCTTGGCTCTTTCCAGAGTTTCGGCAATCATCTTGTCGGTCAAACCGTCAATTTTTACATCCATCTGGATTGCGGTAATGCCATTTTTGGTTCCGGTGACCTTAAAATCCATATCTCCACCAAAATCTTCGATTCCTATAATATCCGATAGTAGAACATATTTTCCACCACTGGTCATAAGACCTATGGCCACGCCTGCTACAGGATTTTTTACCGGTACTCCGGCGTCCATAAGAGCAAGGGTAGAACCACAGGTTGAAGCCATTGATGTTGACCCATTGGATGACATCACCTCAGAAACCAATCTTATGGTGTAGGGAAATGATTCCTGACTGGGAATGACTGGGAGAAGAGCTCTTTCTGCAAGCGCTCCGTGACCTACTTCTCGCCTGGATGGAAAACCGACCCTGCCTGTTTCTCCAACTGAATAAGGAGGCATGCTGTAGTGATGCATATATCTTTTGGCTGTTTCACCTTCAGGACTTTCAATCAATTGTTCCAGGGATGGGGAACCTAGAGTCGCGACTGTTAGTACTTGCGTTTGGCCTCTTTTGAACATGGCTGATCCGTGAGTTCGCGGCAATATGCCCACTTCGATGTCAATCGGGCGTATCTCATCAATTTTACGTCCATCAGCTCTTTTGCCTTTTGTTAAAACATCATCACGCAACTGCTGCTTAAATATTGTGTCCAGCGCTTTATCTATTTCTTTTCTGTCGTATTCATCGCCGTATTTGGCTACAATTGATTCTGATAAAAGCTGGAGTTCTTCTCCCTCCTGTTCTTTCTCCACCCGCGCCAGGATGCTTTCCTGTATTTCTTTTTTGAATTCGTGATTGAGTATCTTTACCAGCTTTTCGTTCGTTTCATCCTTTGTAATCTCAACTTTTTTCTTGCCAACTTCTTTTGTCAGCTCATTTATGCAGTCGATTATTTTGGCGGTTTCTTTTTGGGCAAAATCAATTCCACCCAAAACAATATCTTCGCTAAGCTCATTTACTCCTGCTTCGATCATTACGACCTTTTTATCTGTGGCAGAAACTATAAGATCCATTTCTGAGAAATCCACTTCTTTTGTACCCGGATTAGCAAAATAACCGCTGTTACCGTCTTTTGGTGGAATATAGCCTACTCGTACAGCTCCAATTGGCCCTTTCCAGGGAAGAGGGGAGATGGAGAGAGCAGCGGATGTAGCAATAAGGCCTAATATATCAGGCTCGTTTTCTCCATCTACAGAAAGAATAGTGATAATGACTTGTACATCCCGATGATAATTTTTATCAAATAGAGGCCTAATTGAGCGGTCTATAATTCTGCCTTTTAGTATGGCATCATCAGAAGGTCGGCCTTCTCTTTTGACCCAACGGCTGCCTTTTATTCTCCCTCCGGCATAAAGTCTTTCGACATATTCTACAGACAAGGGGAAATAATCAAGCGTGGATTCTTTCGGAGAGGATACGACTGTGGCAATTACCATCGTATCCCCATATCTGGCTAAAACTGCAGCTGTTGCCTGTTCTGCAAAACGGCCAACTTCAAGGGTAAGCATCCTGCCACCAATTTCTACGGATTTGGATGTGATTTTCATTTATTTTTGAAATTACAGTCTACTTTATCGGGGATAAGTTGTGATCTTATTCCAAGCTTAATACTGTTATTTTTCGAGTTTTAATTTTTTAACAATCTCTTTATAACGGTCTGCAGCCTTTTTCTGCATATAATTCAAAAGCCTTCTTCTTTTTGAAACTACTCCCAAAAGCCCTCTTCTTGAATGATCATCCTTGGGATTGGTCTTCAGATGGTTGACCAGTTTTTCTATTTTGTAAGTAAGAAGTGCTACCTGCACTTCAGGACTGCCGGTATCTCCGCTTTTAATGGCAAAATCGTTGATTATCTTTTTTTTGTCTTTTGCGGGAAGGACCATATATATTTCTGCAAACTGCTAAAGGTAAGTCTTTGAAGTTTTTGCGAAAAATTGCTTATAAACTTTATTTATCTTAAAAGATAAGACATTATACAGTAAGTTGGGAAAAAACTCAACGGTGAGTTTAGAGGTGGTCCTGTTTTTGTTATAAAAGTGTCGATCCCTTATAGATTTTTGGTTTTAACCAGTCAGGCGGCGCTGACGGTTTCTGTTGCTGTTGTGGCTGAGTTGCAGGTTTTTGCTGAAACTGTTGTGGCGGTTTAGGCTGAAATTGTGGTTGTGCGGCTGGTACAAACTGTTGTTTTTCTTTTTGAAGTTGATTTTTCCCTCCAAATTGTTGCTGTTTTTGACTCTGAAAGGTAGCAGATTTTTGCATATTATTTATTCCATTTGAAGGCATACTGTATGGTTTAGTATATTGCTGTTGTGATTGCTGCGATAAAGATTGAGGTGAAAAGGGTGGAAAAGCGTTTGAATTCTGTTGGGTTGTTGCGGTGTTTCTTTTTTGTGCCCCATTTTTCAGGCAGATGGCCGCCGCCTCAAAAGTCATGGCTGATGTATTGGCTGAAGTAAAATTGCCGGTTGCAGCAGAAATACCGCCAAAAAGGTTGCTTGCGATATCCGAATCCATTGTCATTCCCAAAGAAGAGAGAAGTGATATCATTAGTTCCGACAATGAGGAAGCTTCGGTATCAATGATGTTTATCTTTGCGAATCTCTGGTTGCTGTTTTGACAATCAATATTAACTACCGGTTTATCGGTAAATAAAGCCTGATTTGATTGATATATAGAATCAAGATCGGCAAAGTTGGCTACACCCACGGTGAATATAAGATCGATGTTGCCCCCGGAGAATGAGTAATTGATGTTTTCAGGGGTAATTACGGGATAACCTTCACGCGGTTCAATCACCAGGTTAAACGTGTCATTCTCAATATTATAACTGACTTTTTCGATTGAACCTTCCTGATAGGGGAAGGATATAACAAGATTTTTACCATTGCCTACATTATCCAGTCCGGCTGCAATCTTGTCTATTCCAACAAGCTGGCTATACTGGACAGTCATTGCTTGAGGGCTGACTATACTTACTCTTTTACCTCGGCTTGACAGGGCTAGGTATAATGAGAGACTTGCAGCTACCTGATCGTATGTAGGATTTTTCCCCAAAGCAATAAGAATCTCCTGGGCTGAAGACAGGAGAGTGCTTGTCTGGTTTAATTCTTCTGTAGGTATGTTTGCCATATTAATTCAACAAAACCCCGATATAATCGGGGTAAATTAACCTATAGATATTATACTATCACCTGTCAAGATGTCAAGGTTTTGGGATAAAAGTATACCTGCTTCGCTGCCCTGTTCGGACTTTGTGATATCTTCCTTATTGTGTTTTAGTGATTTTATTTTTGCCCTGCCGATTTCCTCATCTCCCCTGACAATTTTTATCTGATCACCCTTTGCTATCCTTCCGGAGATTACTTTTACTCCAGCAATTTTCTGATCTTTAATATCAAAAATTGCCTGTACTCTTGCCTCACCGAGAGTCTTTACAAGATTCCCTTTTTTCAGAGCATCTACTACATCATCAATTTCATTTATCAATTCATAAATAATATTATAGGTTTTGATGATGACTTTTTCTGAGTCGGCCAGTTTTAATATATTATCACTCGGCTTGAGGTGAAAACCGATAATGAGGGCTTTGGTTGTTTTGGCAAGAAGTATATCTGATTCAGATATGTTGCCCACACCGCTTTGGATGGCAACGATATTTTTGGGCAGACTATACATAATTGCTTCAAGAGTTCCGGCAGTGTCGGCCTTTATGATAAGTTTAATTTTTTCTTCATCAATTTCTGTTTCTGCACTTTCAGGAATTGTGAGTGATCCGGAGGGTTGAGGTATTGTAATTTCTGTTTCATTGTGAGCAGGAAGTGTTATCGTGGGAGCGGTGATAATTTCTTTTTCTGCAGGTTCTGCCAGTACCGCTTCACCCTTTTTAATGAGTATACTTCCCACAGTAGGAAGTATTTTCCATCCTAATATTTCAGCTGCATCACCGTTTTTTACTTCATCTAAATTTTTACCCAACCAATCAACAAGCGCCCTAATTTTGAATTCCTGGTTGTCACAAACCACTTCTTCACCCACTTTAAGCTTGCCGCTTCTGACAACAACTGTAGCTACAGGTCCGCGATTTTTTGACAGGACTGATTCGATGACTACGGCTTTGAAAGGTTGCGAAGAGGTGTCTGTAATCTGGTTTAGTTCGGCTAAAAGAAGTATCATTTCAAGCAGTTTTGGCACCCCCTGGCCGGATTTGGCGGAAAGAGGAACAATAGGTATATCCCCTCCATATTCTTCCAGTTTTAATCCTGCTTTTGTCAGTTGTTTCTTCACTTTATCCAAATTGATGTCAGGTAGGTCAACTTTGTTTATAGCCACAAGGCAAGGTATGCCGGCAGACTTGATATGCTCAATAGATTCTATAGTTTGGGGCATTACACCGTCGTTTCCCGCAATAACCAGAACAGCAATATCAGCTACTTTCGCACCCCTACTCCTCATCTTGGAAAAAGTCTCATGTCCAGGCGTATCTATAAATGTAATTTCTTTACTTTGGGATTTACCATTTTTCTCTTGTTGGGGGAGTACGACTTCAGTCTGGTAGGCACCAATATGCTGTGTAATTCCTCCGTATTCTCGTGCTGCAACACTAGTTTTTCTTATGTAGTCAAGAAGAGTGGTCTTACCGTGATCGACATGACCTAATATGGTAACAATAGGAGGTCGGAGCAATACACTTTGAGTATCTGTTTTAGTTGGCATAGATTATGGTTTGGTAAAAGAATTCGGTGCGACATTTTAACTTGACTTGGCCTCTTTTTTTGTCTTGGGCTTTTCCTCTTCTTTTTTTTCTGATTTTTTCCTCACTTTTTTAGCAGGTTTTTCTTCTTTCTTTTCCTCAGATTTTTCCTTATCGGCCTTTCTGATAGCCTCCTCCTCAGACTTTGATTTTATGTCTATTTTCCAGCCTGTAAGCTTGCCTGCCAGTCTGACATTTTGTCCTTCCTTACCTATGGCAAGTGACAGTTGATCATCCGGAACCAGTGCTATTGCAGATTTCTTTTTTTCATTTAGTATAATTTCTATATCCTTGGCCGGCGCCAAAGCAGATTGTATGAAAAGTTTTGGATCTTCACTCCATTGAATGATATCTATCTTTTCCAACCCGCCAAACTCATTTATTACCGCTTGGACTCTGATGCCTTTTTGACCAACACAGCTGCCTACAGGATCAACGCCTGGTTGATTGGAAAAGACTGCGACTTTTGTGCGGTGCCCTGCTTCCCTGGCAATTTCCCTCAGTTCTACTGAATCATTGGCAACCTCGGGAACTTCGCGGTGAAAAAGGCCTTTGATAAGATTCTTGTGGGCACGCGATACAATAATCTGGTCACCTCGCATGCTTTCTCTGATGCCATCGATATAAAAAGTAAGCCTTTGGTTAAGGTGATATCTTTCTGTGGGTATCTGTTCTTGAGGAGGCATGACAGCTTCGGCTTTACCTATATCCACTATGACATTGGGACCGTCAAACCTGAGTATCATACCGTTGGTAATGGTACCGACTTTTGCTGAAAATTCTTCTAGCACCGCTTTCTTTTCTGCCTCTCTTATCCTTTGGAGGATGACTTGTTTGGCGGTTTGGGCAGCAATTCTGCCAAAGCCCGGAGGAGTAATGTCTTTCTTATCCTTAAATACCTTTGCTTCGCCTGTATCAGGATTAATATCAACTTCCAGTTCTTCAATTTCTTTTGTGCCGTAATCTTTTCTATATGCGGCCAATATTGCAGCCTTTATTGTCTCCAGGACAATATTGACATCAATACCTCTTTCTGTGGCAACCTGGTTAAGAGCAAGTGCAAATTCTGATCTGACAACTACTGACATAATTTATTTGATTAAATCCAACAAATAAAAAATTAGTGGGGAAATCCCACCTCGGCCATTGTAGCATATAAGAAAATTAAGTGCAAGCTAATATACGATAAAAGTTTGGTCCGAAACTCATTAAGGATTGATTTGACAATAAAATAAGCAGATGGCATCCTGAATATATTGTTCCAACAATAGAAAGGAGACCAACTGCTTATGGTCACTCTAACCC
>CAZFNL010000134.1:0-1824 GCA_964520615.1 uncultured Gammaproteobacteria bacterium | reverse complement strand
TCTGATATAATTGCTTTATGAAACTTTCAATAGGCATCGTCGGACTGCCCAATGTCGGGAAATCGACACTTTTTAACGCGCTTCTCAAAAAACAGGTCGCTGATGTAGCCAATTATCCTTTCTGTACTATCGAGCCGAATGTCGGAGTCATCGAACTGCCTGATTCCCGCCTTGCTGTCCTCGCAAAAACGGTAAACACGCAAAAAATCATCCCGGCAGTGGTGGAGTTCTACGATATTGCCGGTCTGGTCAAAGGCGCCTCTACAGGTGCCGGGCTTGGAAATAAGTTCCTTTCCCATATCAGGGAGGTAGCCGCTATTGTCCACATGGTAAGGTTTTTTGAGGATAGCAACATTGCCCATGTATCGGAAAAAATCGATCCAGCAGATGATATAAAGACTATAAACACAGAGCTTATCATGGCCGATCTTGCCACTCTGGAAAAACAGCCTGAGCCAAGGATGAATGCCACCAAAGAAGAAAGATATACGTTTGAAACTGTCAAAATTCTGATGGGCAAATTAAATCAGGGCATTACAGCCAGGAATGCAGGGCTTGATGTCGACCAATTAGAGTTGGTTTCACAAATTAATCTCCTGACCGTAAAACCGGTAATTTATGTGCTGAACCTTTCCGAGAAACAGCTTGAGAAGATAAAAGATTTCGAAGAGAAAGCCAAGGAAATCCTCCATGAAGCAGGGGAAAAAGCGGACATAGTCAGCCTTTGCGCTAAACTGGAAAACGAAGTCCTGTCTCTAAACCAAGAGGAACAAAAAGAGTACTTAGAACAGTATTCACTTTCAGAAATCGGCCTAAACAGGCTGGTAAAAAAGACTTATGGCATCCTAAATCTCATATCATTTCTCACAGCAGGAGAGAAGGAAGTAAGGGCCTGGACAATCACTCAGGGCACGCTTGCTCCACAGGCTGCAGCTGTCATCCACACGGATTTTGAGAAGCATTTTATCAAGGCCGATATTGCCTCATATGAAGATTTTGTCCGTCTGGGGGGCTGGGTAAAGGTAAGGGAGGAAGGTAAGGTTTTCTCAGGAGGCAAGGATTACCAGATGAAAGATGGGGATGTGGTGGAGTTTAAGGTAGGCGTATAGAGTGATGTGTTGTGCGTGATGTGTTCAATGCTAAATGCATTCATTTCCTGAATTTTGATGGACGGCGTACAAGTTTGGCGACAAAGACTATTTCTCTCACTTCCCCGTCCTCTCCCTCTATCTCATTGCTACCTGACATGCGTTGGTATTCAGACAGATAATCCGAGAGTGCCGTATCCATCTCTTTTATCTCTATTGTAAGCGTTTTGATTTTCTCATCTATCGCGGCTACATTGGGCTGTTTTAGAAGTTGCTGTTTGGTTTGGCTCTTTACGCGTGCAGCCTCTTTGGCTTTCTCACTGTGTAGTTTGTATGTCGGATCATTTGTATAGATATCGTCTAGCATCTGGCGCTGTTCTTTGAGCTGTTTCCTGCGCGTATCTATGCCGGCAATATGGCTCTTGACCAGATTTTCCAGATTTAGAAGTACTTCAGCTTGGCCTTGTCCTACTGTGTTATCCGCCTCTGTATTGATCGTAGCGCTTTCCTCCAAAGGTTTTTGCTTCTTTTCTTCGTTAGGATCATCGTTCATATTTCTAGGATAACTGAATCACACATATTATTGCAAGAGGAATTTGGGTCTCCAATAAAGACAGTGGGTAGAAAATCGATCTCCAGCTTGTTTTATTAACGAAATCTCAATACAAAAGTAGTAGGACACACTTTTTACGAAAGGAGATCCTACTACTATGGGTAAATCTATCACGGGAATCCT
>CAZFNL010000133.1:0-7902 GCA_964520615.1 uncultured Gammaproteobacteria bacterium | reverse complement strand
GCACAGTAGAGGAAATTGAAGAAACGAGGAAGCACAAAGAGTTGATGTATCGCTCTCATTTATAGGTTCGAACTGGTAATCAGACAATAACAATTCCCCGCTTATTCTTTTTGTATACTCAAAAGGCTTTAGCAGGTCAAGACGCAATAATTTCTGATCTAAAGTCAGGTTCGAGCCAAGAGTAGAAACTATGGTTCGTCTTTCTTCGTGAGTGCCGTTTTCTAGCCAGTAGCGGCAACGATTGGTAAAATAAAAGGTTTTGTTAGTTTTATCTCCCAAAGATATTTATCAGATTTTATCCGATTGCTTGCGGTCAGAAGATAAAATTGACCAGGATAAAGAGCATTTCTGGGTATTTCACCTGGACTGCCGGAACAAGATCAAACTGCTTGAAGAGGTTAGACCAACTTCCCAGGAAAATACCGAATACGTCAAACTATTTAATCTTTACGTCTGGAATGTTAAAGACCCAAACCAATCGGAAAGGAGATGCAACGGATATGCTGATTAAATACTTGCTTATTCTCATCGGCTGTCTTTAGCACATTGGAATGTTGGTCGCTGTTATCAGTTTTATTGAAAGGAGACAAAAGAAGAAATAACTTTTTAACAAGCCGCTGGAGTGAGTTAAATAAACTTGTTCCGGCGGCTTTTTTTGTGGTCTTTCTGAATAATTATTTTTTCAATTCACTATTAAGTGTAAAAAGTGGTATTTTATATCAACTTATGCTAAAATTAGAGTTAATAATATGATTAAAGAAGGCGTTCCAAAAGTCTCTTTTATTAAACCACCCATTCCTTATCATCTAGATCCTTCCGAACAACAACCTCTAGGTATTGCATATGTTGCGTCCCAAGTTAGAAATAGTGGTTATCCTACTTTACTTACGGATTTAGGAGCTGAAAAATTAAATCCTGAAATAATTAAAAAAATACCTACTGCAGATGTTTACGGGATAACCTCAACTTTTCTTGATTTAAAAGCGAGCCATTTTGTAGGTTCTTTAATAAGAAATAGGTTTCCTAATTCATTATTAGTTATTGGGGGTTTTGGTCCAACGGCTTCACCAGAATTAATTGATACGAACCTTTTTGAAACATATGTAATGGGTGAAGGTGAAAAAGCCTTTTTAGATGTTTTAAGTGATTACCAACACAATTCCTCTCCTAAACAAGTCTATATTTCACCTCCCATTGAAGATTTAGACAGCGTTCCTTTTCCTGCAAGAGATTTATTTAAAGTTAAAGGAGGAAAAATATTTTCTTTTGGAGAACAATACGATGCAGGTGAAAGCACAGGTATTATAACAAGTAGAGGCTGTCCTTTTGCTTGTGCGTATTGTGCAACAAATGATATGTGGGAAAGAAAAGTTAGATTCAGAACTGCACAAAATGTGATAGATGAAATTCAAGATTCTGTTGACAGATTTGATATTCATCAATTTAGGATTCAAGATGATAATTTTACGTTAAGAAAACAGAGATTAGAAGAAATCTGTCAAGGAATAATTGATCGTGGATTAAAAATATATTAGAGATGTTCAACATCAGCAAGTTTAGTAGAACCAAATATCTTAAGACTAATGAAAGATTCGGGTTGTGTAGAAATTAGTTATGGTGCAGAATCAGGAGATCCTGATATTCTAAAACTTCTCGGAAGAAAACCAGATACAGAAATGATTGTTGAATCAACAAAACAAGCACAAGCCGTAGGAATAAAAGTGAGATTATTTTTTATGATAGGTCTTCCTGGAACAACCGCGAATACAGCATCAAGAGACATTTCCTTTTTAAAAAGAGCAAAACCTGACGCCATAAACCTTGCCATCTATACACCGTATCCTGGAAGTGATGTTTGGAGAGATCCAGAAAAATATGGAGTTACTATATTAACAAAGGATTTTGATCGATACAATATGCATTTATATTCTGCTGAACATAGACCAATTGAATCCGTGATTTCATTAGATAC
The DNA here is from genome assembly GCA_964520615.1 of uncultured Gammaproteobacteria bacterium. GTDB lineage: Bacteria > Patescibacteriota > Microgenomatia > 2-02-FULL-39-11 > 2-02-FULL-39-11 > JAMCUI01. The sequence goes on along the minus strand of CAZFNL010000133.1, from coordinate 5,930 downwards.
TATAGATAGTGTTGGATTGGAAGCACAAAAACAAGCAGTAATTAAATATGCTGAAGAAGCTAGAATAATCCACAAAGTTAGAAATTAAATATAAATATGAACTTTATTGAAAGAGGTTCTACACCACACATTAATAAAGAGCATGGAACAAGCATCTGGTATTATATTTTTCCTGAACATGAAATTCATTATAATGAAATGCAACCAAATACCACTCAACCTTGGCACCATCACGTACGAACAGACGAAAGTATTTTTATAATAAAAGGAAGATTAAGAATTAGTTGGTTTGATCATGAAAAACAATATAGTAAGGATTTAGATCAAGGCACAGTAATTAGAATAGAAGACTCTGTTCATACAGTTTCAAATCCGACCGATGATGTGTCTACATTTATTGTGTTCAAGTTTGTTCCGAGAGGCGAAGATCTCCATGATTTAATAAAAAACGATAAGGTTTTAGATCAAGTAAATGAATAAGAGTATTTTTTGCTTTCATTGTAACTTTTTATCGTTTCTTTACGTATTCCTTCATCTGAAATATGTCCTATAAATACTTTTGCCCCAAGTGATTTTAATGATTTTGCTACGGTTTCATAATTATTTAATTCTGTAATTGCAAACATGCAGCCTCCTTTTCCTGCTCCACTTAATTTTGCACCAAAAGCACCGGATTGGACTGCTTTCAAAGTAAAAAGATTGAGTTTGTTATTTGAGGTCAAAAGATAATCTTTCAGAATTTTCTGATGGTTATTTAACCAGTGACCTATCAGCCTGAGATTCCATTGTTTTTTTCTTAAATAAATTCGAGCGTCCCTGATAATATTCTCAGCTTCTTTAGTATATTTTAAAATGAGTGGATCTTTGTTATTTAACCTTATTTTAAGATCGTTTATTACCGTACCTGTATCTCTGGTAATTTGCGTATCTCCAACTACAATAATAAATTTTTTTCTGCAGCTAAATTTCTCTATTTCTATCGGAGGTTCCTTCGAACAATTTACGTAAATTAAGCCACCAAGAGCAACAGAATATTGGTCCATTTGGCCACAAGGAATGCCCAATTCATACTTTTCTGCTAAATAAGATATATGTGCGATTTCTTTAGGAGTAAGGCTTAAATTAAAATGTTCATTTAGTGCAGCACTGACTGCAACGCATAGTGCTGCTGACGAAGATAATCCTGCACCAATAGGGAGAGTCGAATTGACTTCAATATTTATACCATTTATTCTGAATTTGAATTTCTTTTCTAATACATTTATTACTTTAAGAACATAATGGAACCATTCTTTTTTATTCCTAATTTTATTGATAGACGAAGATATCCTAATAGTATTTTTGAAATTATGAGATATTAAGGCGAGATCACCTGTTTTATTGTTAATTATTTTTACAAAAGTTCTTAAATTCTCTAAAGAGCATAATAAGGCTGGACCACTGATCCAATCAACGTTATCGCCATAAAAACACACCCTTCCTGGGACGGATGTTATTGTCATATAAGGTAATCTATTTTTAATCATTAGAGTTATATTGTAAAAGAAAATTATGCTCTTTGCAACAATCTAATTATGAGTCTGTGTAAAAGATATTAATAATAACTGGAAAATTATATTTTGACTTGTTAGTGTGCCTTTTATATTATTTCTAATAAGACAGTTTATAGATCAAAATTTGGTATATAATATTGCTTAGTGGAATTAAGATAAAAGTTTCGAACTTTGACCACTAAGGAGCACCATTTGGGAAATTGAGAAATCTTTGGGTGCGGTGCTCGCGTCGCCGCCGCCCGATGAGAGCGCTGCAAAGGGTAAATTCAAGTCCGTCGAGAGCCGCCGTAAAAAAAGAATAAAGAAAAACGCAAAAATTTTAAAGAACTTTTACAAGGAATAGTATTCAAAATTTATTTGCGATGTTATCGCCTAGATTTCTATCTTCTTTCTTGCCAACTTTTGTTTCCTTCTATCCCTCTTCCGTACAGCTCATCTTCAATTGCTCTATAGCGCTCCTCCGGTGTTCCACCAAGAATTCTATATGTTAAACTTTGTTCAGTAAGTACTTCTAAAAAAATTTTATGCAGATTTCTCCTCATCATCTCTGCTTGTTCTCCATATACGCAAGGCACCCCTTCTGGGGAGCAAAGAAAAATATGATCATAATGAAATGGGATTTTTGGTTCAGGATGCCCAAAATATCTAGAGTACACAATAATGTCGATTATTCCACGATCACATATAATAAGATTGTTACGCGTTCTTTCTGCTTCTTGCTCTCGTCGAAGTTGCTCAGTTAATATGATTGGCTGAAGTTCAGGTTTATTAAAAAAATCCGGTTGGTTATCAATAATTTCTTTTGCGACTTCCGGAATAATAAAAGCTTGATTTTGAAATAAATCAAGAAGCGTTGTTTTACCTGATGAAAATGTTCCTGTTAGAACTACTTTTGTCTGCATAGATCAAGTAGTGTCTTAAAAATATCTTTATCACCAAAATAATTATGTAATAGTTCATCCGCAGATAATATTTTTCTCTCAAGAATTTCTTCTGTTGGAGTAAATGGTTTAACAAGACAAAATCCTCTATACACGACAATGCCTGTTTTGGAAATTTCTCTGCTTTCCAACATAGCCACAGGCCTTACTTCGGGCAAAAGGGAACATTGAGCTTCCTCTTCTAATTCGCGTTTAAATGCCTGAATCGGCGTTTCGTTTTTTTCTACGTGTCCGCCAGGGATATCCCAACCTCGTTTATTTCTTATGGCCATATAAAGTTGTCTAGTATCATGTGGTGAAATAAACCCCACGCTTGCTGTAATAGTCAACTTTTTGTGTTCGGGTGGTCGTATTAAAAATTGTTCTTTCATAATTTTTAGCATAGAAGCTATTTAGTGCTTTTTAATTGCGACCATTCATTTATTGTCCCTGGTGCTTGCCTTTTTGCATCTTCGACAATTTGCTTATATTGACTTGGGTAAATTTCTCGGTCTAATAGTTTTTCCAATAGTTTAAACGGTGGATAAGCTTCAAAAATTCTTGCCATCTCTGACGAGCTTCGAGCAATTTGGGTAACTAAGTCATCCAGATTTTTCACTGTCTTTGAATAAACAAGCGCATGCGGAGCTCTAGCAATAGATCCTAATCCATAAAAATACGCAAAAAAGAAAGAGAGAAACATGTCTTCCACTTGGATAGTTCGTAAAATATCTTGATTTGTAACTGTGGTAAATGGGTTGTCTTTATATAGACTTGTTCTCCCATGCAAATAAAGTCTCTTGCTTCGGATAATAGGATTATGCTCTGCTTCGTTATAAGGAAACTGTGAATCAATAGGAGTCGGTTCGGCGTATGTAGCCCGAACGTCCGGATGCTCTATAAGAAATATAGACATAAGGTCAAGGCTATGTGGGTGAAGCAACGTGTCTGCATCAAGTTTTCCTACAAATCCTTGTATGCCTCTAGCTTCTGTACCAGCTCTAAAAGCTTTAACAATACCTATTTCAGAATTCATTAATCTCATATTCAAAAAACTTCCTGAAATATGCCGGCGGATAATTTCTTCTGAGCGATCAGTGCATCCATTTACGACAAAAATAAACTCGCGTTGAGCGTCGATCAGATTTGATGCATATTCGAGAGAAGTAAGAAAATGCGGCAGATTCCTTTCCTCATTGTGAACGGGAATTACAAATGATACACCAATCGGCGCCTGACATCTATCCTTAAACTTTTGACATTTTTCTCTAAACGCTTTTTCCGTCAGTGGCTCATCTATAACATGAGGAAATCGCTCATTTCTTGCAGATACAAGAAGTGTATAGTGGTTTTGAGAATCATCATCTACTCCGCAGTAATAGGCTAAATCCTCTTGATAGGTTCTCCTGCTTATTTGAGCAAAATCAACACCTTTAAGATAAAACTCCAGAAGCGCATAGCTAAAAATGATTTTATGTAACCATCTTTTATCTGTGTTTGGATTATCATAACCTAAGCCGTAAATTTGTGCTAAGGGTGCGGTCGACTCAGTTAGAGAGAATGCTGGTTTTTCTTTAGGAGTTGTTCCTTTGATAATTTCTTGAAATGCTATGTCTGCATCCGGTACTGCTATTTGAAGCTCGCCGTCTTCATGAAGCACCCTTTTCCATTCATTCAAAGTTTCTTCAAGTTGATTTTGAGGAATATGTTCAAGGACATGCGATGCCCTTACGACAGAAAAGGCTTTGTTTTTGAAAGGCAGGTTTTGAGCGTCGGCAACAACATCTGGTTTTCCTTCCGGTGAAACATCAATATTGATTGCTGATAATTTTCTCGAAGGTTCTGGTCCAGACCCAATATTAAGAATGCGTGGAATCAGACCAGTTATTTGAGGAAGTTCGTGATCTTCTCTCCGATAAAATTCGTCGGTTTCTGATGGTAAACCCAGAGGGTTTACATCACTTTGTCGATAAAATTGTTGTCCCCCCCCATATAGTAGTTTATTTTGGATATGTAGAAATAATTCTGGACGATTTGTAATCCCACTTAAGAAACGAATCTTACCGAGCTCATTTTCAGTTACCTGTTTATCAGCTGGTTGGAGTATTTCATTCATACATATTCGATTAATTATACCATATTTCTCGAAATAACAAGCTAAAATTGAAGTAACGTGAGTTGGTATAAATGAATAATTTATGATAATATTTGGGAGTAAATTTATGTCCGAGCACGGGCGGGCGGGGCAAGGACTCTATAAATCCTTTCCTTGCTCGAGCGAAGCGAGAGAGAAAATCGCGCGAGCAAACAATCAACAATTTTCTTTGAAATACGTTCGAATTTTTTTAAAAACGAGCACAGAAGGCTATTTTTTACTACATTTCACTTTGGGTATGACCGGCTTGATTAAGTTGTTGAGTGATGGCATCTTTCTCAATTATTAAGGCTCTTTTACGGTCTGCAAATTCAGTATTAGAGAGTAAACTATCATCAGAATTATCAGGCGAGATTTTAAGAGCAATCAGATTATTGATTCTTCTATTCACGCCTTTCAGGGCCGCTTGTAATGCTTCAAAACTGCCTTTATTTACTCTTTGGTCCTTTTATTCCTCTTCTTCTAAGGTCTCGTAGGCCAAATCAATATATTTTAGGTTCACCTCAAATTGTCCTAACTCAGTAGTACATTAACCTTTAACCTTGGAAGTTGGCGTATAGAGTTAATTTTTAGCCAATAAACATCTCCTAAATAAATTATTTTATTTATCAAAACTTGGTATATAATATTGCTTAGTGGAATTAAGATAAAAGTTTCGAACTTTGTCCACTAAGGAGCACTTTAAAAATCTAACAAATCCGATTTTAAAGTGTAAACACAATTTGAAGGTTCGTTTTCCCCGAAGGTCACTCAACGTTTCGTAACTTCAGCTATATTATTATTCTGCGAGTTATTCACATGTTCTAAATAACCTACGACGTTAAGAATTATGATCCCAAAGCTTGGTTTACGGAAGACGACATCTGACCCCAGGGATATGCGCCTGCATACGGAGTCGTGTTTATGATGAAGTATGGCGTGCCTTGATACCCCAAAGCTTGACTAACCTGTTCATCGCGTTTCAACGCGTCTGCATATTTACCGCTGGTCAAACATGAACTCAGATAATTTGAGTCTATGGCATCTGACAGGAAATTTACCATTACTGGGATTTTTGTTTTATCATTCAATACTTGGTTATTGATGACATTGTATCCGTCTCCAGACATTAATTTATCATGTACTTGCCAAAACTTACCTTGTGCATATGCGCAGTATAAAGCTTGTGCTGCGATTTCGCCGTTGCCATGGCCGGGGCTATACAGAAAAACCATTGACGCCTTACCTTGGTCTACCAGTTTTCTCATCTCAGGAACAGGCGGAACATACGAACCGCCGTCATCTTTATACTGGAATTGGGTG
>CAZFNL010000132.1:0-1727 GCA_964520615.1 uncultured Gammaproteobacteria bacterium | reverse complement strand
ATCGTATTGATTATTCCATATACAAAAGCCAATGCGCCTACCATCCACAACTGTACCAAACTACTTAATACCAATAGTCCCAACAGCAGGGCTTGGACGCCGAAAACAATTTGGGTCATGAATATCAGTTTACGTTTATTGAATCTGTCGGCAATCACTCCGCCCCAAGGACCAAAAATAAGTATTGGCAAATACTGCAATGCAGTGATTAACCCCAGCGCGATTCCGGAATGGGTAAGTTTTAATACCAGCCAAGCCTGGGCCACTGCCTGCATAAAAGTACCTGAAACGGAAATCAGTTGGCCGATATAATATAATCGGAAGTTGGGAACTTTCAGCGAGGAAAACGTGTTATTGATAAATTCGCTAAAGGAAGAGGTGATTTCAGCTTTCATTATAATCTACTATTATATACTTTTTGGGTCGTTTCGGTAAAGGATGGGGGTACTAGTATTGGGAATGTGGCCGAGGATAGTGTTCGTTGAGCTTGATAGTCCGTGATTAAGGGCGGTTATAATTTCTTCGTGATCTTTGACAGTCCGTTCCCTCAAATTCAAATCTTTTACACGGTTCTGGGCGTTTATTGTATACTTGGCAGCTAAAATCAGCTAAATCCAAATTAGGACAAGCTCCAGTCAATTGCACGGTTACCGTGTTTTCATTTCTTTCATACACCGCACCTTGCATTCCTACAACACCAGTACCAAGTCCCTTTAACGATCGAGCAATTGCAAAAATATCTTGATCTGGTTCAATCTCTCTAGCTTTTCCATAAAAACATCTATTGAAATCATTAATACTCATTTCTAAAGTAGTATTTATACAACACAGGGCTGGGCACTGATATCTGTTAGCACATAAGTTTTCACTCATAAGTTTATATCCTTCTTGGTTAAAAATATTATTTCTATTTCCTGAATCCCGTAGATCCATTAGAAGCTTCTCTATGCGGTCTAGTATCAAAAAGACTCGCAACCGCTATGCCTGCATGTATCATTCTTCCTAATTCATTAAATGGATCACCATTTTTATGCGCTTCTTCAGAACAAACGTATGCGCCAATAAGTTGGGGAGATGTACCTAACCATACTAAACCCCAGTGCTTCGTTGATACATAATAACCATCTCTCCCATGAAATAATTTTGTCATAAGGCTCTATTTTAACACATTGTTTTGCGATAGTAAAAAAGAACCAGTTACAGAATGTTTAAATACGTAAAATTCAATCAGGAAAAATATTTTATGCTCTATAGTGGCTTTGATGTCGGAGGAGGGTATAGTTTTATAAATGATCTTCGGTATCCGTTTCCGCATCGGCTTTGGTTTTGTGGACTACGCCGTCTTTGTGATGGGGAGGGGAATAGATCGTGTAGAATTTCAGTTGTTTATCCGATGTGTTGATTACATTGTGTTCGGCACCTGCCGGCACAATGATTGCGTCGCCGTCTTTAACCACGTGGATTTCGCCGTTGATGATTACTTTTCCTTCTCCCTGCTCGAATCTAAAGAACTGGTCGGTTACCGAATGTACTTCCAGCCCGATTTCTTCTCCAGATTGCAGGCACATGAGAACAAGCTGGCTATGCTGTCCGGTATAGAGAACTTGGCGAAAGTAAGTATTGGCAAGCGTTAGTTTTTCGATGTTTCCTGAGTATCCAATCATACGATAATTATACCGTATGATTGGATACTCAGGAAACATCGAAAAACTAACGCTTGCCAATAC
>CAZFNL010000131.1:0-2551 GCA_964520615.1 uncultured Gammaproteobacteria bacterium | reverse complement strand
CTTATGAAAAATGTAAACTATTCCAACATTTGTAATGTTCTAAAAGTTTCTCCAAGCACTGTAAACAAATTTCACTATATTAAATCCCAGAGTAAAGGGATTGTAAAATCTTTGCGTTCGATGGTGAGGAATGAAAAAATAGCATATTTTTTGGAAGATCTATGGTTGGAATTTCGAGGGCCTGGAACATATGGTGTTAACTGGAGTTCGGCTTGGAAGCAGAAATTTGAACTGCAAAGGAAAAAAACGAGCACTTGACACACTACAATTAATTATAGTAAACAGCTTAGCTGAATTATTATTGAACTAAAACTAACTAGCCCCAGTCTTGCGATACTTCAGGAGGACGTCCTGTTCCAAGATCATCAGCATGATCAACTGTCATAAATTCATGTCCCGAGTCGTGGAGAAAAATTCTGTGAATAAATATTGCGGCTGTTGTAATTTTTCCATATGGTAATTGTATGTTCCCTTGTTCAATACCTGGCATCGTAAATACTCTATATAATTCTTCTGTTGTCAGATCAAACGCTCGGATTAATTCTGCTTTTGTCATTTTTTCAAGCTCAGCTTGTTTCTGTGGATGTGTTTTAGAATATTCCCATTGATCAAGTTTCCCAGAAATCATTGCCTCAATACGTAACCTGCCGTTACCTATCTGGTGTATTAATTTTTTATGTGGCGAATCTCCTTCATCACCAAACCCTCTATTCCATCCCTCCTCTGGAAACCTTAAATAGTTTGCTCGCGCGCCTGCCCTATTCTGTAAGAAAATTTCAAATTTTTCACGAAGAAGAATGTCTGGGATTTTTGTCAAATCAAACAGTTTCCTGAAGGATTCAACATAATTTGTGGAGGTCGCCTGAGAAGGTTCTCCATATCCCATATTTGCTTGTTATAATTTTAGATAATGAATTGGGTCATTTCAAGCTTAATTATGTTTGCATCATCCGCTGCTTTGTATCTATTGGTAAGAAAATCGTCTTTGTTAAAAATTTCCTCTCATTTTAACAATCTCGCTATGTTTCTGATTCCGTTTTTTATTTTTGCTTCCTTCGGAATCATAACCCACCAAAATTTTACCATCTCTTTTAATCAATTCATTGTAATTCTCTCTGCATCGATATTTTTCAGCTACTTAGGAAATACATTTTCTGTATTAAGTATTGAATACGCGCCAAATCCCGGTTATAGCCTAATTATCTCCAAAAGTTATGTTGTTTTGACAACTTTAGTTTCAGTAATTCTGTTTCACTCGGAATTAAGTTTGAAAAATACTATTGCAATTCTTTTTATTATTGTTTTTTCTACATTAATCATGCTTTCTCAAAAAACTGCCAAGAAAACAGTGAATCGATTGTGGCTACCTTTATCTATCGGTTCATTTTTCTGTTGGGGTCTCCTTTCCATATTCTCCAGATACATCTTTGACCAGGGAGTAAGTCCTATTGTTTTTCTCACATATGTTGTTTTTATCGTTTCTCTTTTTATCCTTGCAGAAATGAAGATAAAGAATATTTCTTTTTCTATAATAGTGCATAATTCTAAGCTTTTTGTTCTCATAGGGATTTTGTCCGCACTATTTAACTTATTTATGATGGAAGCAATTAAAATCGCACCCAATATTGGCTATGTGAATGCAATCAATGCGGCGTCAATTTCTGTCGTAACTATTCTTGCCATTCTTTTATTAAAAGACGAGTTTTCGCTTCGCAAATTTATTGGAGTAATAGGAACAACTATTGGTTTGTTGATACTGCTTCTCTAAAATAGAAACTTCCAAGACATAACCAACTCACTACAATTAATTGTAGTAGTTCAAAAAGATAATATTTAACTTCAAGCAATTTGCTTAGAGCTCAACGTAACGATATAATATATAAATGGTGAAGAAAGTCATTTTTCTCATAACTCTTCTTGCGATAATTGTTTTGTATGGCAAGCATCTGAATCCTTTTTCCAGCTCCATGTTCACGTTTCATGACGAAACTCAACCTGCCAGGATACAACAGTTTACGCTCAATCTGCAACAATTGAAAATACCGCCGCGCATCGCACCCGATTTTTCATTTAAATTGGGATATCCCGTATTCGATCTGTATGCGCCGGCATCCTACTGGATCACCGGCGGGATTCATTTGCTGGGCGCTGGTGTCATCAGCGCATTAAAGCTTTCATTTCTTCTGGCTATTGTTGCCGGGTTTATCGGTATGTTTTTATTGCTTTCGGAATTTTTTGCAATGATACCGAGCGTTGTTGGCGCCGTTTCCTATATTTCAATCCTGTATTTTGCCGTTGATATTTTCGTACGCGGCAATTTGGGTGAGGCGTGGTTTTTAGGACTGTTTCCTTGTGCCCTGTATACGATTGAAAGACTTTCAAAAAAATATTCACGGCTGTCTTTCTTACTTGCAACCTTTGTGCTTTTTCTGCTCTTTACCATACACAACCTGCTTTCGTTTGTTGCCATCATACTCATTATCGGGTATGGCGTGCTCAGACCGCAGTTCAAACGCACGGTATTATCAATCGGTATCGCACTGCTCCTATC
>CAZFNL010000130.1:0-13074 GCA_964520615.1 uncultured Gammaproteobacteria bacterium | reverse complement strand
CATGACCGTAAACTGGGAGAACTTTTTGTGTAGGTCTATACCTATGTAATTCATGGTATCCTCCTTTTCTTTGGGATAACTTTAATAACTCCTGCATTATCCCAGAAAAGGCCTACACATTTTTCATAGCATCATAGTTTTTTTTACGGGGCCGTTGCCCGGATGGTTTATAAGAAGTGCCGGTCTGACAATTTATACAGGGACATCCTGGTGGAACCATACGACAATACAGGAAAGGCTGTATATGGTCCCTCACCATTTTTTCGGGAGCGCGATGCTTTTGGCAGCGGTGTATGCTTTTATACGCTTTGTCAGAGAGAAAAAACTGAAATATGCCTTGTTTTGTGCCCTTTTCCAGTTTCTGGGCCTTTTGGTTTTCAGCCCTCCCGGTTTCATATTCCTGTCAGCGGTTTTATTGTTTAACGCTTTATATCTGACGATTTACTTGAAGCAAAAATTTTCAGGCAGGAAGGGGAAATATGGATTTGGACGTATAGATGACTTATTACTGTTAGTAAAAGGGACGGTAATAATACTTATTGTCTCGATTGCCATTCTGACTTTTTCCTATTCTCTGGTGATTGGCACAGGTTTGTCACAATGGGAATATTATATCTATAGGGCTGAGATATTCCCGGGTACTTTCTGGGTTTATGTCACATCACTTGGCGTATTGCCTTTTTTTGCGGTTTTTTCACTGTTTACAATCAGACAAAGGTTAGGCAGAGGACAGATTCTCATGATGTTTCTCTCAATTTTGCCGTTAATTTTTTACGTTGCATCTGTTTTTGGGTTCTTTACCATAAACAAGATGAGGTTTGTATATTCGGCTCCTTATGTTTTCTGGGGAATTCTTGCTGTTTGGGGAATAAGGCGGATTGTAGAGAATGTGAAGAATAAAGCGATGAAAAAGGCGGTTCTTACCGCCATATTAATTATAATCCTCATTAGTACTATATCCGATTTATACGGTTATTGGGTGCCGCAACTTTCCAAACTTGACACGCCAAATAATATTTATATTCCTGATCAGAATATATCTGCGATGCAGTACTTGAATACGAACACGAAATCATTCGCGGCCGTATTGGCGCCTGATTATATTGGTAACTATCTGCCCGCTTTTACTTTGGATCGTGTGTATGTCGGCCATGAAGTGGCGACAATAGATTTTTTCCCAAAGCAAAAAAAAGCATACCATTTTTTCAATCTGGATTTCAAAGCGGAGGAAGCGGCAGAATTTATAAAAAATAACGGAATTGAATATGTATTTTCCGACAGGGGAGACATATTTGCGGAATTTTCTTCATTTCTCAAACCGGTTTTTCAGAAGGGGAACGTGGTACTGTATAAGTTCTATGAGTAGTGAAAATCATTCAATTACAGTATTACTAAGAAACAGATTATTTATACTTGATATCTGGCATCTGAGTACCTTTTGGTGGGGCTATTTTCGTAATCAGGACATTTTTGCCGTGTTCACTAGATTGATCTTCTCCAAACATGATGCATACTCTTTTTCCGCTATCGCTGGGTTTTACCGGAATTAACCCGTCAGCTGCAGAATTTACAGTAATATCGTCATAAGGAGTTTCAGGTACAAAATAATAAAAAACAACATCACCGCCGATTGTCTGGTCTGGGTTTTGGGGAGGCTTAAATTTTGGCAAGACTTCAATCGCTCTCATAGCCGTATCTCCTATTTTTACCAGCTCCAGTGAGGGATTTGGGAAAGATATGCCTTTGGAAGGAGCATCATTGGGGATTTCATCCACATGATCCAGATCAGCCAGAGCTCCTTTCAAGAGCTGTCTGCATTGTGCCGTGACACCATCTATCCAGTCAAGCGGCCCCATCTCTTTTACGATTGGAGTAGGAATGGATGGCATATTGTTATTTCCGGGATTACACGCTGTCAAAAGGACCAATCCTGCCAGAAAAGCAGATTCTGCAGTATGTTTGATATCAGCCGGCTGAAGATTGGTTTTGAGAGTTTGAATGATATTTCGAGTCTTTTGGTTGAAACGGGCAAAAAGGTTTAAGACATCCGGTAGATATTTTTGCGCCGTTTCCATCAATAGGTGCGTATCATAAACAGGGTGTATTTCCATCGGTGAAGGATCCGGAAGCTCACCTGTTATCGGTGGTAGTTTGCCGGGTAGAGGGAGATCTGTTACGTAAAGCGGCCTCATGGTTTCCACGTTCATATTTAAGCCTATAGTATAGATTAAATCATGTCGATTTGTCAAATAGATTACAAAACATGTGGAGCTTACAGAGGTAAAGGTTAGTGAAAATAGAAGGCTGATTGATGAAATAATTCTGGAAGAGTTAGGGTAGGAGGTTGTTTGACTGTATAGCTTCGACTATCTTTTTACTGTATAAAAGACCGCCATCACTGGATGGATGGATATGATCTCCTTGGTTTATGTAAACTTCCTGTCCGTTGCCACTTGCATCCATAGAGGTATGGTAGGCATCTGCAAGCGGATAATGCTGGGACGTGGCAAAGTTTATCATATTCTGAAGGTAAGCTTTTATGGTCATGGCAGCGTTCCATTTCAGATTTTTGGGCCAGTTTAGGGCGCCATCGCCGAAAGTGCCAATGTTGGGGGAGATTGAAGAGGCAAAAATGATTTTGGTGCTGGGTGAATTTTGCTTTACAGTATCGGCAATTTTGGCATAGTCCAGCCATTGTCGGTCAAGGTCAGATTGTGTGGGACTCCAATGGTTGTAAGCAAAGGATTCCACGACAAGTATGTCAGGTTTGAATGACAAAAGAGGGGGGAATGTTGTACCCAGATAAGTGGAATAATTAGTCAGGCGGTTTAGGCCGCTTTCAAGATCAGTTGAACCCTGGCCATAGTTGAGAAGAGCAAAAGAGTAATTAGGGTAGGCGGCTGTCAGGAGATTGTGCAGCTGGGGTAAGTTTCGTCCCAAAGTATCAGTCATTGAGTCGCCTAAAAGAGCGATGGTATAGTTGGTTTTGACAGGTGTGGGAGTAGTGATAATTGTAGGTATTGGAGTAGGTGTATTGGTGGGTAGTATGGTGTTTGCTGATAGTGGGATATATGTTTGGAGTGAGTCTGAACCCAGTAACTGATCTCCTTGGGTCAAACCAAGATTGTTTGCGATTTCATTTAACGCAGCTTTTAATGTAGGAAGAGGGATATATGGAGTTGATGCGGGAATATAACTAGGATTTGGAGTAGGTGTAGGCGTACCGTAAAGTGAATCTGGTCTATTTTTATTGAAGTCAGCCAGTTCTTTCTGAGATGCATAGTAAGAATCTTCCAATTGGGAAAGGAGGTTTTTTATTGTTGCCGACTGGGTTGATTGTAGGATATAACTGTTATCCTGAGCGGAAAGTACTGTTCCGCTTTCTGAGGAAAATTGGTTGGATAAAAGGTCGCCGAAACTGACTGAAGGTTTATTTGAATTATTTGTTGAAACAATTAGAAGCTGCTTTACCGGAACATTTATATTTAGGTTGCCATAAGAAGCGGAGATATTTGCAGGATCATTTTGAGGTAATGGTTGTACCAGATATTCAGCCTGTACTTTGTTTCCCGATAGAAACGTCAGAAAAAGGCCTATGATAAAAAAAATAATGACCCGCTGGGCAGATTTTGTCATCCTAAGTCCAGTATGACTAAATATCTGAGAATAATCAAGTTTCTAAATTATATTGATGGAGGTGGTAAAATTCACTGTGAAAATATATTTATTTAATAGCAGGCATTCCACAGGCCTCTTTTATTTTCTTTGGCCTCGGATTGTGCACTCGCGAATTCAGCGGAATATTTTGTGTCTGGTGGTATGGTTTCCAGCCTAGCAAAACCCTGTCTTATGAGAAAATCGTTTATGAACACATTGTCTACCCAAATATATCGTAGAAGACGTCCATATTTATCAGATTGAGAAGTATCTTTTTCAATTTTTATTGTTTGACCAAGTACTAATTGCTTATTTATATTTGCCGCTTCTTTTGCGAAACATTGATCATTATTTCCATTTTTTCCCAACTCGGGAGTATTGATGCCCAAATAGCGTAATTTGTTTCCGTCAGAAAGTTTGATTGAATCCCCGTCATATACATAAGTGACTTTGGCAACTAACGAATCAGCCGGAGGAAGGGGAATATTGTCGGTTTGCATTGAAGAAGTGGTGGCCGGAGAGGAATGGTTTCTAACGATATCAGATAATTTTATTGGAGAGTCTAAATCGACAGTTTTTGTCGTTGGAGCATATGGATTTATTGTTTGGGAATTGTTCAAAAATATATTTGTGAGGATTACTCCAAATACTACCAAAGTTATACCCAGCCATTGGTATAGTTTTATCTTTTCTTTCAGGAAGATGGCAGACAAAACAGTCAGAACTATTACGTATGTTTCGGAAAGCGGGATGATGACCGATGCCAGACCTTTTTCAAGAGAGTAAAAATATATGATGTCAGCCACACTGACAAGAAAGAGACCGGTTATTGTTAGGCCAACGATTCTGAATTTTAATTGAGGGAGTTTTTCTTGTTTAATCATTTTCCATACTATAGTGGTAACAAGTTGCCCAATGGCTAGCAGTATCATAAATGTGGTGTTTGAAGTGGTTTGAAGACTGAATTTTTGCAAAACTCCGACTAGCCCATACGAGACAGCATAAAAAAGAGCAATATAAAACCATGAGGCAAAATGGAATTTCCCTTTTGGTTTTTCAAAACCTGTCATAAGTATTCCTAAAAGACTGAAAAGAATTGCTAAAAGAACAAAAAGATTGAGCTTCTCCTGAAGTATGTATCTGGCTAAAACTATAGAAAAGATGGGAGAAGCGGAAAGAACTGTAGAGGTCAGACTTAGCGGTCCGATATTGATAGTGAAATAATAAAGTGCCCAGAGAACGCTGGTAATAAAAGCAACGGTGATTGCCGGCCAAGTGATATCATAAAAACCTTTTCCATTTATAAATCCGTAGAGAAACCATAAGGGAATTGCGACAAAAAATGTATCTACAGCGTATGTTTGCCAAGTGGAGAGCTTGCGGTAACCTTTTTTCATCATAAGATAACCCACTCCCCAGAGAAAGGAAGTGCTTATGATGACTGCGGCATAAAAAAGGGGAGTCATATCAGTAAGAGGGATTCACGATACCGCTTCTCATATTGGATAAATATTTTTCCGGAGTGAAACTGACTCCGAATAATTTTTCCAGTATAAATTTTGCCATATAGGCATTTCCCAAAACATTGGGGTGTATAAAATCTTTTTCACCAGGTTTTATGTCAAAATCTTCATTTCCTTCAGAGACTAGTGTATAAAATTTATTGAGGTCTTTTATTACTCTAAAATCATCGAATAAGTCTATATATAAATCCATTAGTTCGCTTAATTTTGTTCCTGACTGAGCCAAAAAAGGGGCAAACTTTTCATTTTCTTCCTCATTTGACGACGGTGGAGGAGAAACGTAAATAGTGAAACAATTTTCCCTTTTCAGAAGATTTGACAGCTTAGTAAGGTTGTCCAAAAATTGCGGCGGCGAAATATTTTGCCATGTGTCATTTATTCCGGCAAGAATAAGAGTCATCTGCGGTTTATGGCAGAGAATGTATTTATAAGAAAGATCCAAAATATCTTTGGTAGAGGCCCCGTCTAGCCCGGCGTTTATACAGCGGATATTCCAGTAAGGCTTTTTCCAGCCACCGGTCATTTTGGTCAACTCTTCTTTGAGGACATACTCCAAAATCTCCCGCCAGTTTGGATGAAGCCAGTCAGAGGAAGTAAAAGAATCGCCCGAGAAAACGATTTTATAAAGACGGTTTTGGTTTATGGTGCTTTTGATATCTTTAAGAATGTTCATGATCTAATTTCATCGTGACTTTTGAGGCAAACTAAAATTATTCCTTTTTGATTTGGTAAGTTATTCCGAAATAATCCTGATTCTTCCATTGGTAAGTGACACAGGTACGGATAGGGAACTTTTGAGCTGTACCCGGTAAAGCTTATTGCCGTTGTCAAGTGAAATTTTGCCTGAAGTGATAGTTTGGGAGGAGGGACCGTTCATTACCACATTACTGTCCCAGACGGGGTGTTTGTCAGTGACGTCAAAAAGCTGTGCCTCCGCCTGTCCGTTTTGAGTGGGATTGGAGAGGGAAGCGATAAAATATGCTTCCTTGATGTTACCGAAATTGGCGGTATCAATCACTGTTTCAGTAGCTGTCATGTCATCCCAGTCTGATTTGGAGGTGGTGCCGCTGCCAAGCGGAATATAGGTTTCATGAGGTGAGGAAGAATTGTTGTATAAGGTCAAGCCGGATTCTTGCGGTGAGCCGACGTTTGAAGAAGAGCTTGGTGATGCCTGGTTAATAAGGGAAATGCAACTGGCTGGGCAAGAAAGATTGGTTGTGGGCTGAAAATTGAGAAGTGTGGATGGGGAAGGGGTGGCGACAGCGGCAATATCGGAAAATTGCAGACTGCTTCCGCCGGAAAAGATTTTCAGGTCGAGTATAAAAAGATTGATGGCGATAAGAATAATAAGGCCCATCATGATAAGGTGAGGAGTTGGATTTTCCTGCATACAAATTCCAGTATATATGTTTGTCGGGGTAAAGTGAACTTATTGTCCAGGATTTGGGGAGATAGTGTTGTTGGACTGGGTTTCAGGTGGATGAGCCGGTTCGAATGTTGGTAAAGGTACGCTGGTAGGCGATATTACCGGTTGGTTGCCGTTATCACTATTTTGCTGTGGCTGGGGTGATTTTTGAGGGAAACCAGGGCATTGGTCCGGATGGTTTTGGCAGTAATCCTGGCATTCTTTTTCTGTGCGGCATCCGGCCGGTCCCAAGTAACTTCCTGTTGCTGGTTTGTTTTGTGTCTGAAGAGGATTAATCTGATGATTTTGTTCATCTCCTGATGGTGTGGAATTATCTGATCCAGAATTGTATCCAGGGCATTGGTCTGGATGGAGTGTACAATACTCTTGGCATTGTGCTTCGTCAGTACAGTTTTTGACAGATGACTGTTGCATCGTCTTGCCAAAGCCGGATTGCGCCTGGTTTACTTTATTATCGGATTGAGGTATAAGACCTATCTTTTGGGCAAGGGAAGAACATTGGTCATGGTTATTTGGAAGTGAGCAGTAGTCCATACAGGAGCTGACTGAATCACAGCCCAATTCTTTTTTTGCCTCCTGAAGCATCTCTGTGCGTTTTTTCTCCATTTCGGCAATCTTCTGTTGTACTTGAGTACTAACAAGGTTGTATTTTTGGGCAAATGCATAGCATTTATCGGAATTTTCTGGTTTGGTACAAAAAAGCATACATGAAGTCTTGTCTGTGCAGCCCAATTCCGTTTTCGCAACATTTAGTATATAGGGAGAAAAAGATGTATCGCTATTTTGGATATTGTCGGTATTTAGCCCGTATTTCTGTGCAAATTTTTCGCACTTGTCATGATTGGCTTCTAGGGAACAAAGGTTGATACAGGCTGTTTTGGAATTGCATCCCAATTCAGTTTTTGCAGCAGCAAGAACGGTTGAAGTATCTGCAGGGGTAGAGCCTGCTGATTGTTGTATAAGGCTGTTTTTCTGTGCATAGGTAAGACAAGCCTCCTGGTTACCCGGCTGGCTACAGTATAGAAAGCATGCTTGGGCATCAGAACAATTACCTAGATCCTTAATAGGATAAGTGATGTTTGTTGTGGTTGTACCGAGTACGTTTTTATTTATGACATATTTGTTATATGACCAACAGGATGGTGTATTGGCAGGTATGTCGCAATAGAGTTTACACTCATTGCGGTTTTGGCAGTTACCCAGTTGGCTTATCGGGTAGTATGCTGTTTGTGCATTTGCCGAAGCCGGAAGAAATAGTAACCCGGATAGAAATAATAAGGAAAAGACAATTTTTATTACTGTTCTTATTCTAAAAAAATTATGCATCAATTTCATCAAAGCTTATTGAAAGGATTTTGATAAGGCGTATTCTGAGTGTTTGCAGATTGAGTTGCTACGGCAAAAGGATTCTGGTATGAGCCGAAAGGATTCTGATAAGCGGCCGACGGTGAGGCAAAGGGATTTTGGAAAGCGGCCGACGGTGAGGCAAAGGGATTGGCGTATAAAGTAGGAGAAGGTTTAAGGGTGACAGGCGGAGTGATTTTGGGAGTGGCAGGAGTAGAGGTGTTGTTAGTTACTGATTTTTGGAAAAAGAGAAACGACCCCGTAAATCCGACAATCATCAGAATAAGAAGTACGGTAATAAACATGAAGGGAAATTTCTTGCCACCAGAGGGTGGTATAGAAGCTGTAGTTACCGGTTCAGGTATGTTTCCAGATGGTGCAGATCCACCCGTGGTCCCACCGGTTGGTGGAATAGATGTTGTAGTCACGGGTTCAGGTATGTTTTGTTGGGTAGTAGGAGTGGTGAAATTAGTATTTTCTTGGCGGGAAATTTGGGTTGTAGATCCAGAATCATCCAACGGTTGATCTGATGTTTGAGAAGAGATATTGTTTCCCAACGATTGAACAGGCGGCTGGTCCGGGGCAGTGGTATCCATACATATAGACTATCCGAGAATTTACCAACTGTCAAGGGAATATAAATGAAATCCCAGCCGCCCGTCCAAAATTATCACTTTCCTTCTTCAATATCAGTATTACTTGAGACGTCAAGACTACCAGAATGATCCACCGCAATCTTCGGAATAAGAGAAGGCATCACGGACCCACTTTTATTATTGAAAGCTGATATTTTCAGTTTACCTTTTTCCTTGCCTTTTATCTCACTTCCCTCTTGAAGTTCATTATCTTTCTCTTTTGAGTCATCTGTCGCATTTGCGGTTATATTCTCTTCTGCATTGGTGTCTGTATTTACAGTCAGGGTTTGATTATTGCTTTCTTGTGTTTCATTGACAGAAGTATTGGCAGTCACGTTGGTTGCGGCAGCTTGAGTACCATTGGTTGATTTAACCGGATTTACTGCCAAAGATAGGCCTAGAATTATTGTTGTGATTGCACTGATTATAAGCCCCATGCTGTTTTCACCTCCTTTCTAACTTTCTAAATTCATCTGTTGTTAATCCGTTATTCCACCGGAGATGTAAAAATCATCCAGAGTTGTCCCAAAATAGAGTTTTTCAAAATTTCTACCAATAGATCCATACTTAAAGAATAAATTTTTAATCTGAAATCAGATGGTTTTTAAGCGCATGTTAAAGTTGGTCTGACCGTCGAAATTTATTAAACGATTTTCAAAGCAAAAAATATTTTTTATCGTCAGTAGCATCATTCGTGTCTTATATTATTAATAACGTGGAAATTGGCGATTTGTGATGGGGGATCATCATCCTCAAATTAGTAGTCGTCCCGTTATTTTGACACCCAAACCGGCTTTGAGAGACGATTGAAAATCAACGAAATGAAGTGCTAGTCAGGCATCAGGAAATGGGTTATTAGTCCTGGTTTAGCGGTGAAGACGGAGTTTTTAATTTTTCATTCTTATCATCCGATGATGATGTCTTAAGTTCGTTTTGTTCATTTTTTGAAGTTTTGATGGCGTTTTCTATAGCTGGAACTGCCGTTGTTGGAGCAGCTGTTTTTAACTCCTCAAGCTGTTGCGTCTGATCTTTCAAATGCTCATCTGTTTGCCTAGTAATTTCTTTCTTTCCGTTCTCCACATTTTTTATTTCGTGTACTGCGTCTTTTACCTGTGATTCGTAATCTGAAGTGATATTGCCTATCTCGCCGTTTCCATCTTTTTTCATTGTTTTTCTCAGTTCTTCTATTCTTTTATCGGCATTATCAAGGTGAAGGAAAGTTTTGACACTTGGATTTTGAGTAAAACGAAGTTGAACGTTTTCAACAAGAATTTTTACAGGATACAGCAAGTCTTTAGGGTTGCTTCTTTCGGCGGCAAATACAATCCCTGTTCCTCCCAGGAATACTAAAAGTATACCAGCAATTGCCAGTTGCCATGAGAAAGCCGGGAAATATAAAAAGCGTGAACCGGTACTTTGTTCCTTTGATTTCCCATTGATTTCCCGAAGCTTATCAATAAGGTTAAATTTATGGAACTCAGTATTAGCCGGTAAAGAAGTCATTATTTCTGCCATTACTTTTTCCCGGAATTTGTCGGACGCCCTGATTGATCGAAGACTTTTAATTTGTTTTATAAGGTTGGTATACTCTTTTTCGGTACCGCTCATTTTCTTAAAAAGCCCCTTAATTTTTTTAATGCTCTTGACTGTAAAGCTCTGACGGCTTCCCCTTTTTTATTTATAATTTTGGCAATCTCGTCATTTGTCATGTCTTCGATGAATTTTAGAGTAATTACCTGTTTTTGTCCGTCTGTAAGTTTATTAATAGCTTGTGCCAGTTCCCTCAATTCGAAATTTTGAATAATTTTTTCCTCCAGACTAACTTTTTCTTCGATTAAACTCTCTTCAAGTGTAACCTGTTTCCGGTTCTTGCGGAAATGGTCTATTACAGCATTATGGGCAATTCTATAGAGCCATGATTTAAGGGTGCCGCTATTCTCATCAAACACTTTTATGTGATCCCATGCCCTAAAGAAAACTGTTTCTGCTAAATCTTCGGCAGTTTGCTCATTCTGGTTGACGCGAAAGTAAATATAACGGTAGATTCCATCCAGATGTTTTAGATAAATTTTGCCGAAGGCATCGCGATCGCCACGTTTTGCCATTTTTACTAAAATATAATCAGAAAGGCCTTCAACGGCCTTAAATCTCTTTGCCAGCCAGCTAATCATTGACTCACTATTATAACGTAGGAGTTGATATTTTGTGATGCACAAATAAAGGTGTCTATGAGGAAATATAAGTGTCTATTTTATACTCACATCGGTGCAGGATTTCCCTACCAGGGTGCCGCCCCAATCGGTGACGGTGAAGCCTATTCTGTCATGATGAGGGACGTTTGGTGCCGTGACCGACATGGGTCCATCCATCCCCTCAAAGACAAATCTTGTCCTGATAATCGTATCCGGTTTTGTGGAAAAAGTAAGTTGTTCCTTCTGGTTGATGACATTTTCGGGTAACATGCCGATGAAATAATAGGGTCTTTCCTGCAGCCGGGGGAGCCAATATGACATGAAGTCCCCGATTTCTTTTTGGTTAAAGCCCGTCTCTTCTAAAATTTCTGAGAGTTTATTTTCCAGATCCGGTTGTTTTACTACCCAGCCGTCTTTGGGGAAGCTCACGCCGTTGATATCCGCTTCATAGTAAAGATAAGGATAAGTTGATGGTTGGTCGTTTGTTGTTGGTAGTCGGAGAGTGCCGTCAGGATATGCTTTTACACTCCAGCCTGTTGAGTTCACATATGCTGGTTTTGAAAGGGTGATTTTACCGTCGACGTTTAACTTAACATTCTCTTCGGTCGGTTTGGTGGGGTACATATATATTGCCGGTTTACACCATGGTGTTGCCCAAGTCCAGGCGTTATGGGTAATCATGTCCATTACGCGCAGTTGTAAGGATGTGTCATGTCTTTGGTTTGAAGGAGCAGCTTCCTCTTTAAGTGTATAGATATATGTTGTCTTATTGTCTCCCGCTTTTACAAGATAGAAAGTTTGCGGAGTGGCCGGTTTGGAATAAACCTTGAAACTGTTTATTGCGCCTTTATCATCCTGGAAATATATGGAACCTAATGGATCATAGCAGTTTACCAAAGGCGCAATTGTGGGAGGTGCGGCAGTAGGTTGTCCGGCGGCAAGCGAGAAAATTGACATACTGGAAAAGGACCCGCCAGAACAAACATTCAAAGGTGAAGTGTTGCTTACTTTATTTGTCTGTAAGAGATTAGTCTTGAATGGATTAATGAGGTCGCCTCGGCCCCAGACGTAAGTAAGGTAATTTGTTTTTTCATCGGATGCGTTGGGAATAATTTTGCCTGTAGTATAAGTGATAGGTTGGTTTTGGGGATAAAAAGGAGTATTTATAAATTCCGGAGGTATGCTTAAATTCGCTGTAGCAGCAGGAATAAATACGTCCTCTTCTTTACAGTTTTGTACTACTTGTCTTATGAAGTAATAAGGACTTTCAGGATCGTTTGTAGCGGGAGCGGATTGCACGGCGTTATAAAGGTCTAGCGCCATATAGACGTCAAAGTAATGCGAGCAGGCTTCACCATTGGTAGCACCGGAGTCCCAGCGTACCGGACAGCCTGAGCGAAGCCTGTCAGGATCAAAAGCGTCTCTGCTGCGAAGTACATAAACGAAGTCTTTCAGGTTTAGATTTCTTCTGTCTCCAGGACCACAATTCTCATCCTGTTTGTAATTGCAGCCGACATTATAGGAGAACGGATTCCAAAATACTTCATCTTTCTGTCCGGTGGAAGGATCAGGTACTTCCGCGATTTTACGCAAATCGGTATAGCCGTCAATACTGCATGTGCCGCGGTGGTGGATAGCAGTTGCTCCTAAAGCGTCACCCCAGCCTGGACATTCACCTACACCATAAGGGCCATTCAGTTCATCTGTCTTGCAACTGGGGATTCTAGTGTTTCTTCTTACCAAGATATAGGTTCTTTGTGCTTGGCCGTTCATCGCGATTTGTTCACAACTGGCGTCGGTAGTGAAGTTAGCGGGTATATTTTGTCCTCCCCAGACTTTTGGATTGTCTTTAGCGCGGTTGTCGGAAAGATTGGTAAAGTCGTCCGGCCATTTCAGAGTGATTCTGATGTTGGGCTGGGGATCATAGCAGGCTCTGTAGGATACGGTTTGTACAGGAGAAGGACCGTACGGGTTGACGTTTTGTACCAGTCCCGCGCTGCCTGCACCAAAACCCAGAACAGAAGAGACGATGAGTATGAGAGCGCTCCACATACTTTATCTATTTATTAAGCTTAAATTAGAGATTTTGATATTAATTCTAGTATACATCACTTTTTGTCAGTCATTGCAAGAGGGAAATCATTACAGGAGTAATAGGGTCTATGATAACGGCAGTGGGTATTTGTTAATAAATACGGTGCCGGTAACCGCAACCGATAGTGGTAATAAAACCAGCATTGCCTTCCTGATATACACATCCACATTCCTAAATCCACTACTAATCCTCTGTACCAGTT
>CAZFNL010000129.1:0-9609 GCA_964520615.1 uncultured Gammaproteobacteria bacterium | reverse complement strand
TGAATTTTACTTTTTTTGGTAAATGGGTTAGAGTGACCATAAGCAGTTGGTCTCCTTTCTATTGTTGGAACAATATATTCAGGATGCCATCTGCTTATTTTATTGTCAAATCAATCCTTAATGAGTTTCGGACCAAACTTGATATCAATCAATTGACAAAATTGATATTTACCATATGATAAGTGCTATGAATAAATGGCGAAACGAATCAGATTCATTAGGTAAATTAAAAATCCCCACAAATGCTTACTGGGGAATACATACTCAAAGAGCAATTACAAACTTTCCCATTGCCAGTATTAGACAGCATTCTGAATATACTTTAGCGACTGTAATAATAAAAAAAGCTGCAGCTGCAATAAACTATAAATTGAGAATTATCTCCAGCAAGAAAAGTTCGGCGATTATAAAAGCATGTGATGAAATTTTGGCCGGAAAATTATCTGATCAATTCGTAGTAAATCCCTATCAGGCAGGAGCAGGCACTTCGCATAACATGAACGTAAACGAGGTTATTTCCAACCGTGCAAATGAAATATTGGGTGCACCTCTGGGTAGCTATAAATTCATAAATCCCAATGATGATGTCAACATGTCACAATCCACCAACGACGTTATCCCCTCAGCCATAAGAATTTCCACCCTTATGCTTCTGCCAAAGTTTTTTGAATCTCTTATAAAGCTTGTCGAAAGTTTTGGTGGGAAATCAAAAGAATTTTCCCAAGTTATAAAATCGGGCCGTACGCATCTTATGGACGCTCTCCCAGTCACGTTGGGCCAGGAATTTAAGTCTTATGCCAAATCATTAGACAACGATAGAAAAAGGGTCTTAAAAGCAGAAAAAAATCTTTATCTGGTAGGAATCGGAGGAACTGCTGTAGGCACTGGGATAAACTCTCATCCCCAGTACCATAGACTTATGGTTAAAGAACTGGCGAGATTAACAGGTTTGGACCTGAAATCGTCCGGAAATCTGTTTGAATCAGCCAACAATACAGCTGATTTTCTTGATCTTTCCGGATCACTAAGGATTCTAGCGCATACTCTTGTTCGGATTGGCAATGACTTACGCTTACTTTCTTCAGGTCCCAGAACTGGATTATTTGAGATAATACTACCTCCGGTACAGGCTGGCTCATCAATAATGCCAGGAAAAATAAACCCTTCGGTAATCGAAATGTTATCAATGGTCTGTTTTCAGGTAATCGGGTATGACCAGACAATATTTCTTTCTTCAATTTCCGGACAACTGGAATTAAATGTCATGCTGCCTCTTATTGCTTTTGACCTTCTTGACGGGATTAAAATTCTGACACACGCCATTGAAATATTTGAAAAGAGATGCGCAAGGAGTATAAAAGCAAATAGGAGTATGTGCCAATATTGGTTTGAGAGAAGCTCAGGAATTGCAGCAGTCCTCAACCCGTATATAGGCTATGATAAAACTGCAAAATTGGTAAAAAAATCACTAGAAACCGGAAAGACAGTTAAAGAGTTGGCAATAGAATCAGGCTATATTTCGCAAAAGTTGGCTGGTGAGATATTTAATATCGGAAATATGACCGTACCCAATATTAAACATCAAACTGGTAGCTCATTTTATAAATTTTGACATCCGGACCGGCTTTGATAACCGACTGGAAAATCGAAGGAACAAAGTACTGGTAACTAGTTCTATTAACTTTGACACACGCAACGGCTTTGAGAAACGATTAAAAATCAACGAAATGGAGTACTAGAAACGATGAAAATAGATAGCTTAGGACAATCATTGCATCTTCATCAGAAGTTAAAAGGCAAATTACTTATAATTCCCAAAATTAGTATAAAAAACCGCAATATCCTTGCTCAAGTTTATACTCCAGGTGTTGCCCAAGCGGTCAAAAAAATTAGACAGGAGGTTACAGAAATTTACAATCTTACGATTAAATCAAACACTGTAGCGGTAATATCTGACGGTTCTGCAGTCTTAGGTTTGGGCAACGTCGGTCCGGAGGCGGCCCTGCCGGTCATGGAAGGAAAATGCGCTATATTCCGTGAGTTTGCAGATATAAATGCCTTTCCAATTTGTCTTAAAACACAAAATTCCAACGAAATAGTTGATACGATAAGAAATATATCTCCAGTTTTCGGTGCGATAAACCTTGAGGATATTTCAGCGCCCCGCTGTTTTGAAATAGAAGAAAAATTGAAGATGCTTGATATTCCGGTTATGCATGATGACCAGCATGCAACGGCAATTGTCGTTCTGGCGGGTCTAATCAATTCGGGCAAAATTGTAAATAAGGATCTTAAGTCATGTAAAATAGTAATAAACGGAGTCGGAGCCGCAGGTTGTGCAATTGCCAAATTATTAAGCTTCTATGGCATCTACAATATTATACTTGTTGACAGCCGGGGAATTATAAGTAGAAAACGAAACGATTTGCTTCCGTATAAGAAAGACCTTCTAAACATCACTAACCCTGAAAACATTAATGGTGGCCTGCTTCAAGCGACAAAATCTTCCGATATATTAATCGGAGTATCACAAAAAGACTTATTTACCTCAAATATAATTAAGTCTATGGCAATAAACAGTATTGTATTTGCTCTGGCAAATCCGGATCCTGAAGTGTCGGGGGGAAATGCCCAAAAATGGGGTATCTTTGTATATGCCAACGGTCGCTCCGATTGCAGAAATCAGATAAACAACGCACTTGTTTTCCCGGGATTTTTCAAGGGACTTTTAAAATCTAAATCCCGTAAAGTGACAAATGTGATGAAGGTCGCCGCCGCCCAAAAACTTGCTTCTTTGATTCCTCACCCCACACGAAACCGTTTTATTCCTTCCATATTTGACAAAAAGGTCGTACCAGTACTTGAAAGAAGCGTAATTCAAGCATCCATCTGAACCTGTTTTCCAAAACCTTCTTTTACCAACACTTTCCCTTCTGAAAATACTTTAAAACCCCGTATGAACACATTTTTAATTTTTCCCCTTATTTCCCAACCCGCATATGGACTCCAACCGCATTTTGTGAATAATTTGTTATTTTCAATAATATATTTTTCCTGAGTATCAACTTCTACATAAGTCTCTCTATCCTGACGCAAGCCAAAGATTTTCCTGGGATTAATACTGGTCAACCTTATCAAATCATTAAGGGATAACCACCCCTTTGATACCGCGTTTAGTAGTAAGGGTATCATTGTCTCGACTCCTGGCAAGCCGGTTGGAGGATTTTCTGATTTCTTTTCTTCTATGGTATGGGGTGCATGATCTGTAGCTATGCAATCAATAAGTCCTAGATTCTCCCAAAGAAAGTCAACATCATCCTGTGTAGCAAGAGGCGGCTTTACCATAGCAAAACCTTTCATTGTCTTGAGTTTATCTTCAGTTAGAAACAGATGGTGGGGCGTGACGTCACATGTAATATTTTTATTATTTTTCTTGGCTTCAATTATTTTCTCCAGAAGACTTTGGGTGTTTACATGGGTTATATGGATCTTGTTTCCAAACCGGTTGGCCAGGTTAATAACGTGAGCAATCCTTTCGTCTTCAATATGGATGACAATTGGTTTTGTCTTGGGCCATTTTTGAAAAACATATTCCAATTTCTCGTCAGGAATTAGAACGTGCCCTGTGGTTACATTGAGGTAAATTTTTAACCCAACCACCCTATCGATAACTTCGGCAAAATCTTGCGTATTGTCTCCGTCAGTACCAAAGTATAATCCCCAATCGCATACTGCCTTTTGTTTGGCTATTGACACCTTCTTATCAAGCTCTTCCTTTGATATGACATGAAAGGATTTATTTGGCATATCAAATACTGCGGTCACGCCTCCGGCAAGAGCTGCATAAGTTCCGGTATAAAAATCTTCTTTGTAGGTTTGTCCTGGATCACGAAGATGTACATGAATGTCAATTAGTCCTGGAAGTCTAATCAGTTTACTCATGAATTTTTCTGAGTATTAAATCAAGGAGAGCCATACGAAGATGCAATCCATTCGTCAATTCTGTATTCAGATAAACCGCTCTTTTGTCAGCGTCTAAATCCTTATTTATTTCCCCCGCCGCGATAGGTAATGGATGCATCACAATCATATCCCTTTTGGCATGCATTAAACTATTTCTATCAAGTTCATAAAAACTTTTCAGCTTTTCATATTCCGACACATCGGTAAATCTTTCTTTTTGCACACGAGTCATATAGATGACATCTGAAACATTAATTACTTCTGCCAATCTTTCTGTTTCCATAATTTTTACCCCAGCGTTTTTTAATTTGGACTTAATCATATCAGGCATCTTCAATTGTGGCGGGGAAACAAAGTTGAATCTTATCCCGCTGTCTATTTTTGCCAAAATTTGAGATAAAGAATGAACTGTACGGCCGTACGTCAGGTCTCCCACCAACGATACGATCAGACCGTCAAGGCTTCCGAAATGATCCAAAATTGTATATGAATCAAACAATCCCTGCGTAGGATGTTCATTTCCCCCGTCGCCAGCATTTATTACCGGTATATCAGCACAGTCTGCTGCAGTTTGCGGCTTACCGGCAGAGTTATGTCTTATAACAATACAGTCAGCATATCTGGAAAATACTTTTATTGTATGTTCAAACGATTCCCCTTTTGCTATGGATGTATTTTGCATCCCGTTGAGTGGAATGATACCGCCTCCCAATCTTTGCATGGCTGTAATAAATGAAGAAAATGTACGTGTACTGGGTTCAAAAAAAAGCGCTGCCATCACTTTCCCTTTTAATCTGTCATCACCGCCTTTTGATTTAACAATTTTTCCCATCTCTCTTGTAGTGTCAAAAATAATTTTTACCTCTTCTTTAGATATTGAATCCGCTCCTATGATATCCTTTCCAAAAAGTGTATTTTCCATATATAAACTGCGCTTATCAACTAAATAAAATTTATTTCACATATTCATCCCAGGATTTTATCTGCAACTTATCTAGATTATACCTGAAAAGGGCTTCAACAAATATATTGGCGATTGTTGCCTTGGTAAAAAGTGGCGTATTTACGTCTACAGCCGCACGTCTTATAAGATAACCGTCTGTCTCTTCCTTTATCTGGTGTTTTATGGCAAGATCACTCCTGTCTGATAAATTTATTACCAAACCGACTTTCTTACTGCTTATTATGTCTACGACATTTGGAAATCCTTTCTCATGCATCTTGTATACAAATTTTGCCGGAATACCGTTCTCCTTTAAGAAACGGGATGTGTTTTGGGTTGCATATAACTTAAAACCCATAAGGTGAAGAGTTCTTACTGTAGAAAGAAGCCGCTCTTTACCCTCTTCTCCTCCAAGCGACACTAGAGCGCTTTTCTTGGGAAACTCAAGCCCGGTTGAAAGAAGCGACTTAAGATAAGCCTCGTAGATATCTTTTCCAAAGCTGGCTACCTCTCCTGTCGAAGCCATCTCGACCCTTAAGACCGGATCAACACGGCGCAATCTTGTGAAAGAGAAATGAGGCACTTTTACTCCATAACCCCGATTATGTTTTTCTCTGATTTTAGATACGTTCTTTAACAGCATAATCGATGTAGCAACGGAGATAAAGTTTACCCCCAGTACTTTTGATACGAACGGAAAACTTCTCGAAGACCGCAGGTTAGCTTCTATTACTAATATTTCAGGCATTCTGCAACCGGTTTCATTTATAAGATATTGAATATTGAATGGACCGTCTATATTCAAGGCTTTGCATATTTTCTGGGAGATTTTTTTAATTTCCCTGACTGATTCAGTCGAAAGTGAAAAATTGGGCAATACAAGTGAAGCGTCACCCGAATGAACCCCGGCATGCTCAATATGCTCGGAAATTGCAAAAACCTTAACCTTGCCCTTTTGGGCAACTGCGTCAAAATCCACTTCTTTTGCTCCCCTTATAAATTTTGAAATGACCATTGGATATTCAGGATTAAGAAGCACTCCTGTTTGGGAAAGGTAATCCGAAAACTGTTGAGAAGAATAAGCTACAAACATCGCCCTTCCTGAAAGGACATAAGACGGCCTTACCAATACCGGGTATCCTATCTTTTGAGCAAAGTTAAGCGCTTCATTTCTATTTGACAGGCGTTTCCATTGTGGCTGCAATATATTGAGTTTATCAAGGAGTGCGGAAAATTTTTGCCTGTCCTCTGCCATATCGATTGACTTAGCGCTTGTACCAAGAATTTTTACTCCTGAATCATCAAGCTTCGGAGCAAGTGTGTTTGGGATTTGTCCACCAACCGATACGATAAACGGGCATTTTTCAAAATCGGAAATATCCAAAACTCTTTCTAAAGTCAATTCTTCAAAATATAGTTTATCGGAAATATCATAATCTGTTGACACAGTCTCAGGATTACAGTTAATCATAATTGTTTGGTAACCCAACTTTCTTGCGGTAATTACACTATTTACAGCACACCAGTCAAATTCTACTGAAGATCCTATCTGGTATGATCCGCCACCCAAAACCGCTAACTTTTTACCGGTACTTTGGGAAATATCATCCTGTTGCCTATGATACGACATGTACAAATAATTTGTTTTTGCCGGGAACTCACCGGCCAAAGTATCAATTTGGCATACTTTTGGCATAATGTCGTTTTTCTTCCTAAATAGTCTTATGTCATGTTCTGTCTTTTTGAAAATCATGCCTAATTGCCTATCTGAATATCCAAGTTTCTTGGCTTTAAGAATCAGATCAGGGGTTTCAACTTTCTTTTTCAGCATACTTTTCAGGTGATCGACAATATTCTTTATTCTTTCTAAAAACCATTTGTCTATCCCTGTTTGTTTATAAATATCATCAATGTTTTGGCCAAAGAATATATTGTGGGCGATCTTGTAAGGGCGTGACGGGGTTGGACGTAAATCCGGAAAAATATTATCCTCAGGTTCTCTTTTACCTTCTAAAAGAGTCATAATTGAATCGGAAATAATCCCTTCGTACTTTATATCAAGTGATCTTATTGCTTTTTGGAAAGCCTCTTCAAAAGTACGGCCGATAGACATTACTTCGCCTACACTTTGCATTTCACTACCTATCAATTCTTCGGCATCCTTAAACTTCAAAAAATCCCACCTTGGGATTTTCACTACGACATAATCAAGCGCAGGCTCAAAAAAGGCACTTGTAGCCCTGGTTACTTGATTTTGGATTTCGGAAAGAGAGTAACCTAAGGCTAACTTTGCAGCAATGTATGCTAGAGGGTAACCGGTCGCTTTTGAAGCAAGAGCACTTGAACGCGACAATCTGGCGTTTACTTCTATTATCCTATAATCACCATCCTTGGGACTTAAACCAAACTGAATATTGCATTCTCCCACTACTGGAAGGGATTTGACAACATCGATCGCAATTTTCCTTAAAGAATGGTATTCTTTATTGGTCAAGGTTTGGGAAGGCGCCACGACAATTGATTCTCCGGTATGGATACCCATTGGGTCAAAATTCTCCATATTACACACGGTAATCGTATTGTCGTAAGAATCACGGACAACCTCATATTCTATCTCCTTCCAGTGTTCAAGATATTCCTCTATCAATATTTGCCCAGTC
Organism: uncultured Gammaproteobacteria bacterium; assembly: GCA_964520615.1. GTDB lineage: Bacteria > Patescibacteriota > Microgenomatia > 2-02-FULL-39-11 > 2-02-FULL-39-11 > JAMCUI01. The sequence continues at coordinate 2,043 of CAZFNL010000129.1, read as the reverse complement.
AGAGCCAATGCTTTTGAACCAATTTTTATCAGCTCCTCTATATTTCTGGCTACACCCGATCCTAGTCCCCCAAGCGAAAAACCTGCCCGGACAATTACTGGAAAAGACAACTCTAAAATCACAGTTTTTAGTTTGTTAGCATCCCTGCAGACAACACTTTTTGGTACCTTAAACCCTAAATCCACAATACACTTTCTGAAAAGAAGACGGTCTTCGGTTTTTTCTATCGCCCTGACAGGTGTTCCCAGAATCTTCACATGATTTTTTTTGAAAATTCCCTTTTCAGACAATGTTAGGCCGCAATTTAGGGCAGTCTGACCACCAAACCCTAAAAGAATTCCATCTGGTTTTTCCTTTTCAATCACTTTCTGGACAAAATAAGGAGTTACTGGAAGAAAATAAATCTTATCGGCAAAATCAGAAGATGTCTGGATGGTAGCGATGTTTGGGTTAATAATAATTGTTTTTATACCCTCTTCACGCAACGCCTTCGCAGCCTGGGAACCTGAATAGTCGAATTCACCTGCCTCACCTATCTTAAGAGCACCTGAACCCAACAGTATAGCTTTTTTTAGTTTTGAATTTTTTGAAACCATTATTTTAATTTCTCCTCATTCTTTTTTTTGAATAACCGTTCGGTATCCGTAGATCCTCTTCTTAGTGCGTCCTCATCCATTTTTCTGTATGTTTTATGAAATAATCAAACAACCATTCTGTATCCGTTGGTCCCGGGCTTGCTTCAGGATGAAACTGTACACTGAAAAAGGGCAAGGTCTTATGATGAATGCCTTCATTGGTACCATCATTTAGGTTAGTAAACCATATCTTCCAATCTTTTGACAAAGTTGAAGGAATAGACGCATACCCATGATTTTGGGAAGTAATATAACACTTATCTGTCAGCTCATTTTTCACCGGCTGATTCTGGCTACGATGCCCATATTTTAGTTTATAAATTTCACCTCCTGCGGCAAGAGTAAGCACCTGATGCCCCAAACAGATACCAAAGGTCGGGATTTTCCGTTTTAACACTTCTCTCACTGTTTCTATTGTCTCTCCCATTTTTCTAGCATCTCCAGGACCGTTACTAATAAATACTGCATCAAATTTAATATTATTACCGCTCTGGAATGGATTATAATCCCAGGGGACTTGAATAACGGTAGTATCGTATTTTGTAAGAATCCGAATTTGGTTATACTTTAACCCGCAATCAATGAATAATATTTTTATGTTGCCGTTCCCATACCGGGCTATTTTTTTACAGCTTACGAATGGTATAATATTATCCTTATTAATATCATAAAAAGTAAACCCCGATAAATTTCGGGGTTTTTTAAATGTAACTATACCTCTCATGACGCCTTTTTCGCGAAGAATTTTAGTTAAAGTCCGGGTGTCAATTCCTGATAATGCCGGAACGCCTTCTTCCTTTAGCCACATTGACAATGTTTTTCTTGACTGCCAATGATTTGTGTCATCAATATTATTTTCAACCACCAAACTTCTGATCTGTATTTTTCCAGATTCAAATAAACCATCAATCTTCCTATTTTTGCTGTTTGAAGGCACTCCGTAATTTCCTATAAGAGGATATGTCATCACCAATATCTGTCCGAAGTATGAAGGATCAGTAAAACTTTCAGGATATCCCACCATCCCTGTATTAAAAACAACTTCTCCTTTAATTTCCTTTTCATCTCCAAAAGACTCACCTTCAAAAACATCTCTATTTTCCAGTATCAAATATCCTTTTTTAGCCATAAGAAAACACTTCTCGACTAATAAGCTAGATTATTCATTACTATAAGGGTTTGAATAAAACTAAAGGACAGCTTTTCTTCAAAAGGTAGTTCTGGGATTCTATTTTAATTATTTTCCCAGTATTTAGCAAGTGCTTCCTGGGTCTCCAATAAAGACAGTGGGTAGAAAATCGATCTCCAGCTTGTTTTATTAACGAAATCTCAATACAAAAGTAGTAGGACACACTTTTTACGAAAGGAGATCCTACTACTATGGGTAAATCTATCACGGGAATCCTCC
>CAZFNL010000128.1:0-12657 GCA_964520615.1 uncultured Gammaproteobacteria bacterium | reverse complement strand
GGGTTAAACGATAAGATGTCAAACCGTGGTGAGGTCTTTCGCTTCGTCTCGAATTAAACCACATGCTCCACCGGTTGTGCGGGTCCCGGCCAATTCCTTTGAGTGTCAACCTTGCGGCCGTGCTCCCCGGGCGGGGTGCTTAACGCGTTAGCTTACGACACCCCACCTTGCGGCAGGGCATCTAGCAGACATGCGTTTAGGGCTAGGACTACGCAGGTCTCTAATCTGCTTCGCTCCCCTAGCTGTCGTGCCTCAGCGTCAGGAGAAGGTTGGCTTCCTGCCTTCGCTCTTGGTGTTCCTTCCGATATCAACGCATTTCACTGCTACACCGGAAGTTCCGGAAACCCCACTATTCCTCTAGTCATTCCATCTCTCACTCAAGACGAGGTTAAGCCTCGCCATTTAAAATGAGATGTAAACGACCGACTACGCGACCCTTTACGCCCAGTAAATTCGGATAACGCTTGCGCCCTACGTATTACCGCGACTGCTGGCACGTAGTTAGTAGGCGCTTATTCTCCAAGCCTCGATGGCTTGGCAAAAGAGGTTTACACCCCGAAAGGCTTCATCCCTCACGCGGCGTCGCGCGGTCAGACTTTCGTCCATTGCCGACTATTCCTGGTTGCTGCCACCCGTAGGTGTATGGCCCGTATCTCAGTGCCATTGTGGCTGGTTGTGCTCTCACACCAGCTACCCGTCATAGCCTTGGTAAGCCATTACCTTACCAACTAGCTGATAGGAGTAAGGCTCCTCCCAAAGCGGGCAGTTAAGCCCTTTACCCTTCAAAGCTTACGCTTTTCAGGACATATGCAGGATTACCCCGTCTTTCGACGAGCTATCCTTCACTTTGGGGTAGATTCCTTACTATTACTCACCCGTCTGCCGCTGGGAGTACCAGATGGTACCCCCCGCTCGACTTGCATGCCTAAGGCACGCCGCCAGCGTTAATCCTGAGCCAGGATCAAACTCTCAAAAAAGAATTCCTACCACATTTTGATTGTCAATTCTGTCTCAAAAAATGCTGCTTTTATACTCAAAAACTCATTTCAATGCCTAGTTTTTGAAGTATAAAAATGAAAAATTAGTTGTCAAAGTGCCCTTCACGAATTTCATTCGTTCAGGGTAAACACTTTATTTCTAAAGAGCTTGCCCTGAGGAACGAAGTGACGAAGGGACAAAAAATACATTCGACAAGCTCAGTATTTTTTGTCCTGAGTTCGTCGAAGGACAAAAAAACCCGCCAAGAAGCGGGTAAATCTGTCTTCTTGATAGCAAATTTATATCATCTGTTTGCTACAAATTACAACATTTCGTAAAACCAGCTTTTAATATACCAAACAGCCACTCTAATGTCAATAACGGTATAAAACGACAATCCTCCCCTCCATTACCTTCTAAACCCTATTGCAGGTATAGCCGCTCCAATCGTCATTATTATCATTCCAAACAAAAGAAGTGTCACTGTAGTTTCAACCGTTCCGGTATTCGGCAATACAGATACAGTCGGTAATGGTGTGGTACCTCCTGGAGAAGTAGGACCAGGCGTATTTGTCACCGGACCGGACACAACATAAATACAGTTTGTCACATCAGTCAGGATGTTTGATAAATTCACCCCATCCTTCTTCCCCCAAACCTTTGCTACGCCGGGTGTAGTATCGTCATACTGCTGGAAAAATACATACTGGAATTGCGCCTGCCCAGGTTGTATAGCCTTGAAAGTGATTTGGCCAATTGAAGTATTTCCTGTATATGCCGGCTGGCTATTGCCATAATCCATATGTATTTTACCAAGTGAAGTATCAACAGTGTTTGTTGTCGGTGCGCTCCAATTAGTAACTGTCGTAATAGGACTTGACGCTGATCCTGATGCCTGGATCACACTGGCGTCATAGGTCATGTTCAAATCAGCACCATAGACGGGAAAAGTCCTAGTATCAAGGTTAAACTGCACAGTAAAGGTATCACCTACATTGAAAGTACCAGATGAAGGAGTACAGGAAAGAGAAGCTTTTGTTGCAAAAGCCTCTTGCGGAAGGACAAGAAATCCTGCCACAAATATAAAAGCAAAAAGCAAAACCTTCAGTTTCATCGGGCAGTTTTTTTCTTTTTATAAAATCACCGCTCATTTAGCGGTCGCGCTTATTTCTACTCCGTTTACTGAATTTAATATATTCTGAGTTGTAGCCTTATCAATCACATCTGAACCACCACTCCCAGAGGAAGCTAGCTGAAGTTGCGTATTTACCTCTTTCTGGTTTGCACTTGGAACCACGTCGAAATTTGCCACAATCCCATCTTTTATGTCACTCTTTGTCAAGGCACTGAACTTAAACGTTCCGTTATTACTATCCAGTATTCCTCCTGTCGTGATAAATGAATCGCTCACGGCTCTGAGCGTTGAAGGTAATATCGATAATTTTGACTTGTCATACTTTACCACCACATCAATCCCTCCTACAGTACTATCAGAATTTAATATCACTGAGATGGTGTTTGGTTTTGTAAAAGTCAAGGATAATTTCGCTCCAGACTGGGCAGCATTGCTCCTATTTACAAGAAGAGCACTTTTCTCGCTTCCCACCTTTACCGCTGATAAAAGTACAGCGCCCACAAAAACAAAAAGACCCATATAAAGGGGCAACTTATTTAATCTGTTCATCCTTTGATTCATTTCAAGAAAGTAAATTTGCCTGACTTAATAAAGCAAAGATACCTATATAAATACATTATGTGAGAATTTGAAGGCATTTGTCAATCCCTATGGTCAAAAACCTTATTTCTGAAATATTGTGCGTCAAAATAGAAATTGGATAAACTGGATGATATTGGAGAAAAAACTGCTGTTTGCTCTTTTTGCCGGAAAACCGGCATTACTATTGGTACTCATGGCACTAGTTGTGGGAGAAAACACATCTGTAGGCTTAGCATTTCGCGCGTCACATTGAGCCTTGCCCAAAAAAAGACAACCCATACTAAAACAGCAATCAGTCACCTGAAAGAAACAGGGCGCCGGGATGCATGGTGTTGGCGTGGGAGGCGCAGGTGTCGGCGGAGGTCCATCCTGTGGTGCCGGACCTTTATCCTCTTCAGGCGGCGGCGGAAGAGGCGGCTCATACTTCTGTTCAACTGGCGGAAGTGGTGGAATTGCGTAAACCGGCAAAGGAGAAATAAAAAATAAAAGAAGAAGGAAAACTGTCAGTTTGGCAAGAAAGTATTTCATCTTATTTATTCACAAATTTTACTACCCAAAATTAACACCCTATTTATCACTCAGAATCCAAAATGCCTCCCCACTCAACCACTGTCAAACCTTTTCTTAACTGTGATGTTATCTGTAAATCTTGAGGCTGTACAGATAAAGGATAATCAAGAGGTTTGAAATATACCCTTATCCTGATTGATGTGTCAACCGGAGTTGAGACTTGCATTGGTTCCAACTCGTCTATCTGGTTGGCATCCAAAAAATGTATGAAAAAATAAGGAGCTTTTACCCCTTCCAATCTTGGCAACCAGTAACCCAAAAAATCATCAGTTTCTTTATCGTTTAGTCCCAAATTAGTCAATTCCTCCTGGATATATTTCTTCAGGCCGTCCTTTTGGACAACTTTCCCGGTATTTTCAATCTTCACCTGAGCCAAATTTGCTTCATAATATAAATACGGGTACGATTTACCCGTTCTTGTTTCAAGCCTGCCTCCTTTATATGCAGTCACATTCCAACCTGATTCTGGAATATAAGGAGGATCCGATATTGTAATTACCCCTTTTGTCCCAAGTTTGACGTTTATATTCTCTTTTTTGGTCGGGTAGATATAAATTGCAGGTTTACTTTCCTGTGCCCACTTACTAATCCAATTCTGCGATATTATGGGTTTAAACTTACCCAGCTTCAAACTCTTTTGCGAACCGGATGTTGTACCCAGTGCTGAAAAAAGATAATAATCAAAAAGCTCTATCCTCAAACTGGTAGGATTGGATAGGCCTGAAAGCATCTGTTCCATTACCCCTTGCGGCAGGAGATAAATAAAATTGTCAGATGCTGGATCAAGAACATTCTTATAGACTGCATATGTACCGTTTAATCCCATAGGGTTAGAAACAAGATTGCTTCCGGTTTTCGGGTCGTTATACGGCACCATCTTGTCTGTAGTTATCTCAGTATTTCTAGCTCTAAATGCCCCCCCGGCAGAACTACCCGTATTTGATTCAAAAAGCCAATAGGTACCCGAGTCAGGAGGGTAGATAAGCGTTGGCCCTCCATAATTTTGTGCCTGGATTTCTCCGACAAATCCGCTATTACCTTGTGTCCTTGCCAAATCAAAACTGCCGGAAAATTTTTGTGCCAACATCTTACTTCTGGAAATCAAAACGGAAATATTCCGTTGGACTTCTTGAATAATTCCCCTACGTGCCTGTACCGGAGCTATTGTTCTAAATAAATTTGTCTGGGAGTTGTTCTTGCATCTTATATTATCAGGCAACGTGGCACCTTCCCGGAAATATACGGAAAACAGTGAATTATCTGCTGGCAACTGCGGATCGTTTGGATTCTGATGGTCGAAGGTCAAATTCCCATATTCATCAATCTGCCTGTTACCTTTGCTGTCTACATCCTCCAGGTAAAAAATAAAATTACAGTGAAATGATCCCCTATAAGGTAAAGTAACCGAATCAGAGGTGGTACAGACACAATTTAATCCCTCAGGATCACTGCATTGTACCTTATCAGGAGGACAGGTATAACACCAGTCACCACAAAAAGTACGGTAAACCCGGTTCTTATATCTGTCGGCCAAGATAGGATCGGAAGTAATATCCAGCTGTTTTACCAATTGCCTGTCTGAGGATGCCAAACTACCAGTAAAATTATTAGGATAAATTACGTGGCTGATCTTTACACCTGTTGCCACCAATCTGTAATCAGCCACAGAAGGTACATCACCACAACTGCCTTGACCCTGACATTTTGCTATCTCGTATCCTTGGGTGGTATTTTCTGATGTGGCCTTATTTATTTTCTGCAAAACCGCAGGAACGCGCAGGTTTCCCTGACTGATACCGTTTTGGGCAGTGCTATCAGTCAAACAGATAGTTGAAATGTCATTTTGTTGGGATGAGCTTATTGAAGTGTTGGCCGTATCCCCTCCCGCTCCTGCTGTCTGCATAAACATAAGAGCGGAAATCATTAGGCCAATAATAAGATTCATTAAACTCCAGTATAACAACTGGATAGTCTATGTCAATTAACTTTTGTGTAATTATTCAGTTCTTCCCGAAACACCGTCATGCTGAACTCGTTTCAGCATCCAGTTTTCAAATAAATAGACCCTGAAACAAGTTCAGGGTGACAACTTTATTGGAAAATACTAAATAATTACACTTTTGTATTTGAAATATTAGCTGGGTAATTTCTCTTTGTCCTTACCTGCGTCATTGGCAGGAGGTTTTTCTTCTGATTTCTCTTTTGGTATTTCCATACTTTGTTCTTCACTTGCTTTCGCTTCCTTCTTCTCTTCCTTTTTGGCAGAAACCTCCACTAAAGTTTCCTCTTCTTCCATCTCTTCTTTAACCGTTTCTTTGGCTTTTTGTTCAATTTCAAGCTCAGTCTGTATCTGCTTGGCTGCCTCAAGTTTAGCTTTTAGATAAGTCAGTGTCTCCACATCCGAAAAACCTCCTAATAGGAGGAAAGGCAAAATCTCGGCAACCTCCTCAAGACCCTTCTGTTTCAACTTCTGATCGCTGCTCGCCAAAAGGTTGGAAATATTTGTCAGTTTCTTTGTCTCTTCATTTAACCACTCATCCCTTGTCTTAATTGTTTCTGAAGTAGGTATTGGTGCTTCTCTATAATGTTTCAACCACATCTTCTTAACCTCTTCGTAATCCTCTACCGATACCTGCGATTTCACTGTTTGCCCACCTACACTCACTTCTACATTTGAAATAGCTGCTGCACCCGGTCTTTTTACCTTTTTCATCTCTGCTAATTTGCTGGCGCTTATCATTTGGGCCATGGCCACCACTTCCTTTACCTTTTCTTCAGCAACATTATTTCTGCTCGCAATCTCTTTCACTTTTGTCGTACTTGGTGTAGTTAGTGAAGGAATCATCTGCAAAATATCTTTAACTTTGGTCTCAGAAAGACCGGTCTTTTGTGCCACATCAGGTACTATTTGCGAAAGAGATACGCTTGAAGCAAGCTGTCCAGCCGCCGAAGACGCGGTAACCGGAGTTCCGCCTGTAGTAAGAGGCGCGTAAACACCTGCTGATTTGGAAGGAGTCGTAACCATCGGCCGCCCGGTGCCTAAAGGCATATTGGCTACCATACTTTCTACCTTATTATCGCTGGCAGTCAACATGGATTTTGCCAACATGTCTCCCCCTGCGGCGCGTTTTTGCAGTTCGCTTCGCAAAGTCGAATACTTTTCTCTCTCAAGTGAAGACGTGCTGCTTTGTGGGGTAGATATGCGTCTTAACTGGTTCTGAAAATTAGACTGACGCATCTTATCCATCTCAAATTTTGAGACGTCTGCAAGAGATTTTACCGCCATATCCATCTTATTGGCTATATCATTAGTTGATTCCCTCGTAATCTCACGTATCTCCTCTATCTCTGTTTTTTTGGTTATCTGCACCTCTTCCTTTACCTTTTGCCTAAATGGTAATTCCAAAGCTACCCCCGATACGGTAACTGGTACTTTTACAGGCTCCAGTGATGGTGGTGGCGGATATTGTCTTAGCCGGTCAAACATTGCGTTAAGTGTTGCTCCCGCTGCGGCAATCCCTGCACAACAATAATCCCTGAAAATGCGCAATAGTAACCACGGTAAAATTATAGCTGTCCATAACATGATTAGGGCAATAACATATTCAGCATAAGTATCAATATAATTTGCGCTGTTTCCTGGAGAAATAGTCTGGGCAGGTCCGCCATAAAGTATATTTATGGCAGTCTTATATACCTGTCCAGAAGGTTTATTTACACGCGAAAAATCAAATGGATATGGTATACCTGCTATCCAAATTCGGGTAAGGGACGCCAAGAATAAAGACAACAGGGGCCCGTAAAATAACCATTGGAAAAATACTCCTATCCATATCCAGCCTATATTCCTGATAAAAACAAAAGGCATAAGAAGTGCCAGGAATGGCGATAATATCAAAAGGAACCACAAAATAATTGTGCGTAATATGACAATAACAGCCATGACGAAATAAGTCAGAGAGGTCATTCTGATAAGAAAAAGTGAAGTGTTGACCATTTCCCGATTAAGAGGGTTGGTATCGCTGTATCCTATAAATGATATATAGTTATCATCCTTATTCCCTGCTCCCGCAAAGATGACGTTAAAAAGATCCCTTCCGCCGACATTCTCAATAAAAAACTTCATAGTAATCTGGCTTAGCTGAATCATAGCCAATACAAAGATATATGAGAAAGTCACATAAACTAGTATCATTCCGACTTTGACAAGGATGGAGGGGATATTCAATCCTTCAACGGGTGAACTGATGCCTGAAAATATGGGACCCATTGAGCCTTTCCTTGAAGAAACAATAAGTCCTACACCAAGTGCCACTATTACTAAAATAATAAATATGTATACAATATTCCTTGATATGCCCCACAATTGAGCAAGTACCGGAGCCGAGTCAATCCCCGGATGAGAAAATACCCACCAGAGAAGCTGTCTTGCCCGCTCAGAATTTTTTCCTACCTCAGTCACTACGGGATCAAACTGCCAAACAGAATCTGGAGCAGGCGGACCTGCAGTAGGATTCACGGTAACATCCTGCGCATATACCGCTTGAGGTGTTAAGGACTGTATTTTAGGGAAAAAAATAAAAAAGAAAGCAAGAAGTGTACCAAGCAGAATAAATCTTAGTATTTTCCGGGCAGGGAAAAAGCTCATATCAGATTAAGAGTACAAATATTTGATTCCAATGTCAATAATATTTTGCCTGAATTTCTACTCTAAATTTTCAATTATTGTGTAGAGCACTATTGCGCATGTCACCATAACATTTAAGGATTTATTCACACCGTACATCGGCAATTCTACAACCTGGTCTGCTTTCTTTAGCACTTCATTTGACACGCCATAAGTCTCATTACCTACTATGACCGCAATCGGAAACTCCGGTTTGAATTCAGACAAAGGAGTACTTTTACCATATTGTTCCACCGCTATGATTTTAACATTTGGTATTTGGTCTTTGAGCTTGGAAATCGCTTCAATCGCTGTTGAGACGTATTCCCACTCTACCCATTTCCATGTGTTTATGGAAGCCTTTTTAATACGGGGATTGGGAGGACTCTCTGTATCACCGCAAAGGAAGACTTTTTTCGCAGCTACCGCATCGGCTAACCTGAAAATAGAACCGATGTTATAAGTATCCAGTACATTATCAAGGATAATATAAATATCATTTTTCTCCATGGACTTAAGAGCTTTTGGGTTTGGTTCAGAAGTCCTTAACTCTCTGGCATTCAATCTCATCATAAATATTTACTTTGATAAAACCTCTTTTCGTTTTCTCTTTTTGGACGTTTTTACTTTTACTTTTGCGTACATATATTTTTTTACAAAATTCAGGAAAAAAAATCCTATCAGGCTGCCCAAGACTGCACCTGCCAAAACATCGCTTGGATAATGCTTACCTAAATATATCCTGGAAAAAGCAATTAATATCGCCAGAATATAATAGTAAATTGCCCAGCGTTTATGCTCTTTTGCCATAATATAGGCGGCAGCAAAAGCAATAGTGGAATGCACCGATGGAAAAGAATATGAATGTTCTAGGTCAAAAACTACTATAGTAGACGGGATTGTCATTTCGGGCCTCAGACGTCTAACGATATTTTTTATTCCTGATTCTACAAAAATAAGAATGAAAACTATAGAAAATATAAGAGCCCAAAGCCCCTTCCTATCCTCAATCTCTTCCCAAACAACCAGAACAGATAATATCAATACCCATACTAGTCCCCATGTACCCAGACCGGAAAAGAAGGCAAAAAAATAATCCAAAAAAAGGTTATGAGGAAGATGGTTAATAAGAATAAAAAGATCCCTATCAAGCAACAACAAACCATTCATGATAATTCAAATTATATCAGTATTGGAATTTGAGAAAAAGAAAGATAAGTCCACTCCTGGTTAGCATAAATTCCGAACCTGACAGGATTGCTACTGGGAGACGGTTGGCGTCGGACTGGCAACTTGAGACGTCGGGCTGGGTTGGACCTCTTTTGTAGGAGACGCTTTGGGTTTGGGTACTGGAGTATCTGTTGGGCTCTTCACTTTTGGAGTGGCTGAAGGAGTGGATGTGGGAGATGTCATACCCGGTGTTGGCGTATAGTAGATAACTTGGAAATTTGGCTGTCGAGGGACAGGCGATACCATTTTTGCGCGGCTTTTAATAAACAGGAGAGAACCGCCAACAATCACTAGTAATATGATAATTATAATAAAATTCCTCAAGCTACCGTTTTGTGAATTATCCATCCCATTTATTATATCCGAATAAAGGAAAAAAACAATTATATACTATGAATACGACTGCTAAATGGATTGGGCCTTAATTTAAGGAAGCAAAATTTTATTTAATTACCGCCGCCGGCGAGGATTGGCTTGTGGTATAAAGTATGTTTGACTGTGTACAATTCCCTACTCCAAACGGCAGGTTCAAACAGTACTGAGTATCTAACCCGTTTTCCGTCGATTTAGAGTCTTTCGTATCAAATAACCCCGCAGACTGAGTATTTACAGTAGAATTAGAAGACTCTTTTGTACCACATTCGCTGTTATTAAGATCAACTGCTGTCAAATTGGTACATGGAGGCAATGCATGCTCTACAAATTCGGAGGCAAACTGGTTACTATATCCCAAAAGCCCTCTTATAAATTCTGACAATCCTCCAATCAAATTAATGATTGAGGACTGTATGTCAGTAGTCATGTACTTATTACCGCTTTGCGGTATCCGAAGCGTATTATTTACTTTATAACCTATAGCTGGCTTCAGAAAATCAAAAATATTTCCACTATTGCCACTGTCAGATTGCACAGTGAAGTCTGATTTGTTCACAGAATAAGAACCTTCAGGAACTACAGTTGGGGTAACTATCGGAGAAATCATTACTTCTAAGGGCAGAGACGATTTGTATATATCCTGCAGTTGGTTTCCTAAAGTATCAAAACCGGCAAGCACATGTATGGGTTTTAGTGATAGAAAGAAACATATAGATAGGAGAATAACAATTATAAAACGAATTTTAGGGAACATACCTTAGTATACCAATTAATACAAATTGAAACTATATAATTGTCAGAAATGCGGTTTTTATTGTGGAGAGAATATATTCTTTAGAAAGGCCGATGTCACTTGATGTTCTCTTTTTTCCAGGCGCCGGATAGGTCAGTAACAACATTTACATATATTTTAGGTTAAGTACCGTTATTTGATGTCCTCTTTTTTCCAGGCGGCAAAGGTGCATTTAGGATAGCTGCTGCAACCGTAAAATTGCTTGCCGCGTCTGGTTTTTCTGACTATCATTTCACTGCCGCACCGCGGACACTTTATCCCCACGGTTTCAAGCATATTCCTGGTATAATCACATGCCGGAAAAGTGGAACAGGCATAAAACCTCCCATACTTTGAAAGCCTGATAACCAGAGGGTTTCCGCATTTAGGACACTTTTGGTCTGTTGTTCCCAAATCCATTTTGACCTTTTCTGCCTCCTTAAAAACCTTATCAATTTTATCTATAAAGGGACCATAAAACCCGCTTATAACTTGCTGCCACTGCGTCTGCCCGTTGGCAATATCATCAAGCTCATCCTCCATCCTGGCGGTAAATCCGATATCAAAAATGTCGGGAAAATATTTCACCAAAAAATCGTTTACCGTCTTACCCAAATCAGCAGGATGGAACCTCTTTTCTATTTTTTCAACATATTTCCTATCCTGGATGGTAGAAATAATAGGAGCGTAAGTTGATGGCCTGCCAATTCCTTTTTCTTCCAAAAGCTTTATAAGCGATGCCTCGTTATACCTTGCCGGCGGTTGTGTAAATTTCTGTTGGGGTAGGACTTGGGATAAATTTAATTTTTCTCCATCAGTAAGCGGCGGCAATTCTTTTTCATTTTCTTCTTCATCAGTACTTTCTTCTGTATTTTGATACTTATTGTAAAGGACCAACCAACCGTCAAACTTCATTTTTTCCCCTGAGGTTTTCAACTGATACTGTATCAATCGACCATCCAAATTAGTCTTGCCTACCGCTTCTATATCTGCATCGATATGCGAAAATACAGCTTCATTGATTTGGCAGGCAGCAAAACGCCTCCAGATAAGACTATAAAGCAGGTCAGAATCACGGCCAAGACTCGCGTCAATACTCTTCAAACCATAAGAAGCGGTATCTTTACTCCAGGAGACAGAACGCTGCAGGTCATGTGCACCGACAACTTTTATATTTGTCGGCCTTATTGCCTCATGCGCTTCCTGGGCGACTTTGGATTTTGTCTTATAAAATTTGGGAATATCCGGCAGATACGGTTTGCCCAGGGCATTCTTTACAAAATCACGGGCCATATTGATGGCATCCTGGGACAAATTAGTGGAATCTGTACGATGATAAGTGATGTACCCCTCCTCGTATAAAGTCTGGGCTGTCTTCATAGTCCTCTTGGCACTCCACCCAAACCTGTTGGCCGCAGTCTGCTGTAAAGTGGAAGTAGTAAAAGGAGGAGAAGGATACCGTCTGAGTTCTTTTTCTTCAACTTTAGCCACCTTAAAATCTGCGCTTTTTAGGCCTGCCACCGCTAGTTCTGTCTGTTCCTTACTTTGCCATTCCCATTTTTTCCCGTCCACTGCCGTCAATCTGGCCAAAATTTTTTTCTTGCTCCCGTCAGTTTTCTCGAGTTCCACCTCAACAACCCAATATTCCCGGGGCTTAAAAGCTTCTATCTCGCGTTCCCTTTCCACAATCAGCCTGACTACTACCGACTGTACGCGCCCGGCAGATAGCCATCTCTTACCAATCTTTGACCAGAGAAGCGGTGAAAGCTTGTATCCTACCAATCTGTCAAGCACACGCCTGGCCTGTTGAGCATCAACTAATTGCATGTTTATCTTCTGTGGCGCGGAAAGTGCCCTTTTTATGGCGCTTTCCGTAATTTCATGAAAGACAATCCTTTCGAAACGGTCTTCCGGTATATGTGTCTTTACGTTTTTGCTCAGAAGATAATAAATATGGTAGGCAATCGCCTCTCCCTCCCTGTCAGGATCTGTCGCAAGAGTAATTTTTTCACTTTTTGCCGCCAGCCTTTTTATCTCTTTTACCCTATCACGTCTGCGCATAATAAGCTGATACTCAGGATGAAAATTGTAAGAAGAACTCTTACCTTCTTTTTTTTGAGAAGCGATCTTTATTCCTAACTCTTTTTCTGGCAAATCGCGTACATGTCCCATGGTTGCCTCGATTTTATAATTGCTTCCGAGAAACCGGGAAAGCGTATGGGCTTTAGTAGGAGATTCTACGATAATTAGTTCAGACATAGGTATCTTACAAATTCTATAAACTTTCTACTTTATCAACTTTCAGAGTTGTATTAGTAGATAACAAATCATTTTATCCCTCTTGTCAAG
>CAZFNL010000127.1:0-3010 GCA_964520615.1 uncultured Gammaproteobacteria bacterium | reverse complement strand
CTCATCTGGTATCCTGACTCAAAACACCTGATTTTCAACGATAATAAAAAAATATCCATCGTAGATTACGATAATACGAACAAACAGACAGTATATTCAGGCCCGTTTGACAGTCAGTTTTTCACGGTTTCCAGTGACGGAAGTCTGTTGGTACTCGCGAATCTCAATCCTGAAGCAAATGCGTTTCCGGACTTGTATTCGGTAGGAATAAAATAGGGATTAGGGGCTAGTAACTAGGAATTAGAAAATAAAAGATTCCCTAATCTCTAACCCCTAAATCCTACGCCCTATTCAGCTACTCTCACTGCAAATACCAACAATCTTTGAAGCGTAGTCCCCGGAGGCCAGCATGTTTGGAGCGTCAGGAATTCCCTATTCGTTTTCCTCGTTAAGTATTCCACTTGGGACGGATCGACAATCTTCTTGTCTATGACGCGATACGTATAGCGTTGACCTTTAAAGAACAGGTCAACTTCGTCATTCGGTTCAAGTTTATACAGTAAATAGAAAATGGCGTTGTACGTGCCTACATTCCAGAAATAATCGGTTGAGTGCGCAAAAAGATATATTGCTCCTCCTTCACCGGGAAAGGCGCTTCCTTTTACATGTGCAACACCTTCTTTCAGCGCAGCAAGATATTCTGTTTCATTCGCCGCATCAACGTTAGGAATAATTTTCGCATTAGCGCCAATTTTAGGAATAACAATACCGAAATTTGCGTCGATCGGTGTCAACACATCGACAGGTTTGAAATTAATCGCTTTTGCCAAAAATCCTTTTGGTTGGGTCTTTTGTTGTTGCACTTCTATTTTTTGGATTGTTTTGGCCTGCTGTTTTGTGTTAGCTACGATGTATTTCTTATGAAGCGCTGTATTGAATGCATAAATCACTTCTTCCTTTACCGGTTGGTAAAAGGTCTTTCCGATCATAAATAAGGATGAGAGAATTAGAAGATTTCCGATCGTACGTAATATTAATACTCGAAGATATTCACTCGAGGTTGCCTTATGTATCTGGTGACGAATCAGGTGAGTTCTTTTCAGTTTGGTATAGCCCATACGTTTTATTATATACTGAATCTATTCTTTCACTGAGCGTCATTTTTTCTCGTCTGCATTGCTTCTTTTAATAATTCAGGTATAAAAATCGTACGCATATGCCTTCGAGCAAAGATTTTTTTTCTTGCCATTCTCTCCGCTATACACATTGTTTTATTATCAAATATTGTTTTACGTTTTTTTATCTCTTCCTCATCATCTACTCTTTGAATAATGTCCCTAAGGGATCCTGCTACGGTTGATGTCCCTGAATCATCGTCACCATAACAAATATTTAAATCTGAATTTTCAATCAAGGTTTTAATATCTTCCTCACTCGCTTCTTTCTGTTGTAGTTTGATTTTACCTGCTTCTGTCCGGCTGACAAGATCAACAATAACATTTCTATTCAGTTGTTCATCTTTACCCAAAGCCTCTATTGCTGACTTAAATATCGCTAACATCTGATGATCAATCTTTGTTTTTCCTTCACCTGCCAACACGACATGCAAATCTCCTTGTTTCTTTTGGCCTAATCCAATCAATGCTTCTTTAATTTTTTCTAATACCAATAGTTCCGGTCTGATTACGTTTACTTCTATACCAAATTCTCTTTTTATATCTAAAACGTCCGTATCAATTTCAACAGCTCCAGCAAACTGTTTTTCCGCCGGAAGAATAATATTAATTTTTTTACCACTAAGCTGTTCGGGAGACATTGCAGCAAGAATATCAGTGACGTTCTTCAATGTTAGCTGTGATTGAGATAAACCGCCGTAGAATATTGCATTCTCGGGATTGTAACAAATAAAGGTAAGCTCTCGCGCCCTATCTATGCCTGTCGCTCGTATGAATGGAATTCGTATTTTTGCTGGACCAAATCGGTCGCTGATTATTTCATCTGTACCACTAGGATTATAGTGATAGTCCATTTCGTTTCTTCTAACAGGAGGAAGCGTACGATCAAAATGAATCCCTACATAAATACCTCCATCTTCTTTTTCTGGAGCCAGAAATCTGCACATGTCAGAAATAATATCAGTGGAACCAAAAAAAACATGTTGTGGCACTTCCTTGCTTTTAACCATTTCTTCACCAGCATCAATGCGTTTATCTCTTCCCTTGACAATATAATCATATAGTGCGGGTAATTTTGTGGAAGCAAAAGCAGTTGCGCCACCGAGCAGAGCAAGGAATCCTGAATTTTGAATATATGCGCGCTGAAGATATTCGGCCATATGTACAAAAGGAACATCATCCGGATGAGCCAAAGGCACACTCGAAGAACCAGTAAAAGTAATGTCGCTCATCAGGGTTAATAAATATTGACCAACTGGCGTATTTGCCAACTCACTATTTTTGCTGAGTAACCATTCATAATATGGGCCGGATTGGAGCTGTATCTGATGCAAAGATATCGGCGACAGGACTATTGGTGCAATTAATGTTGGAATACCAACTACTGCTCCTATTGCCAATAATCCTGTTTGAACTGGGTGTTTTTTTGCCCAAGAACCAAATCTATGAGTATTTTCCCTTACTATATTAAATAAATCTAATAATGGAGGCCGGCTTTGCCTGGGTAAATCTGCATCAATTACCGGCATTGGTGCTATTTTATCTAGCTCAAACTGTTCTACCATAATTACATGTTGTTACTTAAAAAAAGGTTATTACTCTAAAACTTCTCTAAACACAAACTCATGAAATTTCTCAGAGAAATCTTTTACATGTTCCATTATGAATGTAGAGAGCTTATCGGGATCGCCGGTATCCAAAACCGTTATTAACTCAGATTTGTTGTAATCATTTTTGGCATCAAGAAGTACTTTTTTGATGAATTGATCCAGTTTTTGAGTTCCTTCAACAGATATGCCTTTCTGTTTTGTCTGTGAAGCAATACACACTTTTTTCACGAGTTCCTCGAATTTGATCGAATCGCTGATTCTATCCATAGGCCCGTATTATAACAT
>CAZFNL010000126.1:0-6924 GCA_964520615.1 uncultured Gammaproteobacteria bacterium | reverse complement strand
CTTTAGAAGATAAAAACAATCAAAACATCATTTTCTTACAACAAACTATTTCATAGAACCTATCGAAAAAATAGAAAAGGTTACTGCGGATGAAATAAAAGCCGTTGCAAAAGATATCATAAAACCAGAAAGATTGAATGTAACTGCGATCGGGCCGTTCGGAAAAAAGGATTTTGAGAAAATCTTCGACTAAACTATTGCTGAAAATATACGCGAAGCTTTACATTCAAAGCCTTGGAAATTTTTGTAAGTAAGTATAAAGACGGACTTTCTTCCATTTGTTCCAATCGGGAAATAACCGGCTGTCTGGTGCCGACTTTTTCTGCTAATTTTTGCTGAGAAAGTTTCTTTTTCAATCTAATGGCAATAAGGCTGTTCGCCAGTTCGTACTGTGGTTTCATACGTTCATATGCCTCTTTATATTTTTTATCTTTCAGTAATTCTTTTTTGAGCTTATCCCAATTAGTGAATGATTGTATTTTTCTCATAGGTTGATAAATATAATATAACAAATATAGTATATAATGTCAATCGTTACATTAATTCTCTTAATCTTTTTAAAGCCGTTATTAAGTCCTTTTGAGGTAACTTATTCTTCTTTTTTACAAATCCGTGTACAAAGATAAGTAGGTTTGGATCTACAAAAGAAAATAATAACCGTATCTCTTTTGTGGTTTTGATACGCAGTTCAAACAAGGAAGGGTTTCTGTGGATTTTCTTAACCAATGAAGTATGTAATAATAGTAAACCGTATTCGGATAACCGATCTAAATCGTTATGTATTTTTGTAATTTCTTTGATTGAAAAAGAACGGATAAAATCCACAATAATATCATTGTTTGATGAAGTTTTATAGAAAATAATCTTGTATCGGGACATTCTATTACTATTACCAGTTAAGGTATATAAATCAACGGACTATAAGCGACGAAGGATACGATTAATGTTGTTATGACAGTTTAAAAAAGGATTAGTCTTAGTAAGACTAAATTGAAATCTGAAGTTTTCCTCCCAGAGCTCGGGCGACTTTATCCAAAAAGCCGACGGTGGGATTGATTCGTCCTCCTTCGAGTCGCGCGATTGCCGATTGTCTTGTTCCGATTTTTAGCGCTAGATCTTCCTGAGACATTCCTTTTTTTAGCCTTTTTTGAATGATTTGTTTGATAATGCTGAATTCCAACTCTAAGGCTTCGTATCCTCGTTTGATTTCTGGATCGGCCAGGCTTTTTCTTTTGAACTCCGAAAATGGTATTGGGTTAAATTTATTCATATGAGTTATTATAACATATCCGTTATAATTTAGTCAACACGTTCAATCTTGAAATTGCCGTTTTTATCTCTTTTTGGGGAGTTTTATTGGATTTCTTTACAAAAGCGCTAATAAGCACAATCTTATTTAGATGGAAACAATAAAAAATTCTCACTTCCTGATTGCCTTTTATTCTTAACTCATAAAGATTATTTCCTAACCGTTTTGCGTAGGGCATGGGAAGTTTTGTATTAAATGTTTTCAAAAGCTCAATCATCCTGTTGATTTTTGAAATGGTTGGTTTTTCTAAAGATAAGAGATAATTTTGCAGCTGTGAATTATAAAAAATGATCTGCATAGAAAAAATGAAAAAGGGCGGAATTTTTAAGGGCCGTCTTTATTATTTACCAGTAGGAGATATTTTTCAACGGACTATAAGCGACAAAAAACAGAGTTTGGACTTACATGAAGATCTATGCGAAAAAGAATGAATGAGTTATTTAAAACTAGTTAATGATCCACCAGTTGAATTCAATATCAGGACGCGCGACAGACAGAAATTGATTCAGTCAATCAAACGATAGTCGGTGTAACAACGGAAGGAAATAGTCAAAGGAAAATTTCATATGCGGTCGAACTGTATGATGGATTAGCAAAGAAATTCAAAGGATCAAGAATGCCTGATTCAGCAATAACCGTAGAAAATCCTACGAGACGATTCACATTTTTGGGCCCAAACAGGCTTAATGGGCCCCAATGGACGAACCTCGCAGTATATGAATTTAGGGATGTTTCTCAAAAATAGCCGGTGGTTATATTTTATGAAACTTATTGTCAGTTGCCAAGAATTTCTCCAGTCAGGGCGTGATATAAATATGCATGGACGATCGAAGTATCACCTATTTTATCAGCTAATTGTTGTGCTGCCTCAGCTGTTTCCCATGGTTCAATATGTCTTGGATCAATATATCTGCCCATCTCTGCTTTCGCTTGAGCAGCTTTGTACCTAACACGATCGAAATTGGCAGCGCTACCACCCAACAAACGATCTCCAACGAAAAGACCTCCTATGTCACCTAATAAAGAATGCCATAGACCGTTTGCAATTAATGTACCGAGAATAGCGCCTGTAGCACTCATATAAACTTCTTTGGTGCCATCTGAACTTGCTTCTTCTAATTCAGCACTTGCTTCGCTCTTTAATTTATTTAACACATCTGGGGAAAGTTTAAGATAATCAGTATCAAGAGGTAAATAACGTAAACAGTCTGTTCCAAATCCTCGTTTCATCATCATACCTTTTTCTTTATCATACATAACTATATGAGCACTATCAGGGGTAACTACCAAATGCCGAGATCCTAAGGCAAAGATTGTTTCATCTCTTTGCCCCCCCATACCTGTAACAGTGCCTCTACTTTCAGAAACAGTATGATTATCGGTAGTCTGAATAACATTGTCTATTATTGTTCTTACACCTTGAGTCGTACTAACTGGCTCTACCCCAGTTATTAATAATATATTTTTTTCACGATTTTTTTTCCGTAATAAATCACTCGTTTCTGGATCCGGAGGAGTTATTATGAAAGTAAATCCACGATTACGATTACCATATCCCCGTAGAATTACCGCATCGCCTGCTTTCAGAGGATTAATTTTGCCATAGCACCGCTCAAGATGTTCAACTGCTCCCCATCTAATTGTTCTGGGTCTCAAAACTTCACTAGATATTTTCCCTGCTTTAAATGCTTCTAACATGTCTATAGTATATAACAATATGAGCCATATGTCAATCTAAACTTTGTTTTATATCCACACGTTTTTGTTATGAGGGTATTGTCTGGTTACCACCTGAAACGTGGACACAATTTTGAGGAGAGATAAAATTAGTCTGTATATTTTTCAAGTGGCTGGTGTAAACAATGGAGGGATCGATAAATCAGGAACAGATTTCTTTAATAAATCTTGGGCTACAACTGTTTCTGGGTTTTTTAGTAATTCTTCCTTTTCTTTGGGGGCGCGATCTGGTCTATTACGAGCTACAATTGAGTTTTTAGCCCTGTACTCTACCCATGATCCAAATACCTGGCTACTTGAATCGACTGCAGGCATATAGGGATGATCTTGCGAATAAAGCGCTAAATACGGAGGATGCAGATCATATGCTTCACTTCCATCAAATGTAATTTCGTATATCTTTCCGTTTTGTCGTTGTACAGCAGTTGCTTGTCGGGCACCGGCAACTCTCCAAAATGGTTTATATTCCTTATTAAGTGGCATAACATAAGCAATTTCATCAGTTTGAATCGTCGGGCGCTTATCCACCGCCTCTATCTTCAATCTTCGTAACTTTTCTGGATCAGTAGTCAATAATATTTGTGCAGCTTTTTTTTCATTCCCTTCTAAAGATTTTAAATCAAATGCGCCGCCTTCTTCATTTGGATCAAAATGACCACTGTGAAGGAAGTATAATTTTACCTTATCTCTTCCCATAAACTTCTGACTAGGTACTGTTTCCTTAACTTTAACTACAGGATCTGTTTCATTTATGCTTGATGATCTTAAAAAAATAGGTTCTTGAAGTACGCCGGCAGGATGTATAATCCTTCGGATATCTGCTACGTGTGCTTTATCGTTATGCAACGTATCAGTAAGCCGTGCAGTCACCGTTCGTGACGCACCATTTAAATCATCTCCTATTCTTTGTTCTAATTCTATTTCCTGCAGCGCTTGATGAGCACCATACTTTATAATAATATCCCAAAAACTGCCGTCTAATGCATCCACGGATAGTTGAGCTTGTCGCCTTCCATAATTTTCCCATTGCAGAGTTACTTGTGCAGCTTTTACTTTTCCAACGACCTCGGTAACTAAAGAATCCATCCATGGTGCAAGCTGTGTTCCATTAATAGTTTCCGTTTGACTTGTTATACCATCATCATCTTTGCTTTGGGGAGCATCATTTAACAATCTTGTAATTCTAGGAATAAAATTACTACGACCTACAGCTAAGATAGATTTTATTTTTGGTCCCCACGGTACAGTGATGTCTTGAGTTATCCTTTCAAAAGCATTATTTTGCTCTGGATATGTTGCAAATTCCGCATGTTCTGCCATAAATATCTTAGTCAATTATATCATTATTTGGTAGCTCTGGCTTGGGAAATGGCATTTCCAATTACATGAGAGGCGGCTTGTACTCTTGGAGCAAGTGCGAGATCTTTTGCCGCTATTTTCTCCGTTAGAAGATTAGCTTGTCCGCTTTGTCCCACTTCATGCATTGCTGCTGCAACCATACCTCCTCGAAGTGTCCGTGATAATTGTGATTCCCTTCTATCTTTTTGAGTAATCGTATCTGCATATACCTGAAGTATTTTAGGATCTTCACTCGCGCGTAAATCTACCTGCATGGTGTCTGTTGAAACGGCACGCAAGGCACCTGTTAATACACCCGATCCCTCATTTCCTGAAGCTTTATCTTTGAGAACAAAATGATCACCTTGTCTCGTTATTTCTACTGCATCTGGATCTGAACAATATTGTTTTACTTGTTCAGTTAGGGCTGCCTTCATTTTTTCTGTAGCCACCTTTTCATCATATTGTAATGCTGCACCAAACCTAGCGGTATTTATTCTTCGTACTAAAGCTCTTGTGCCACGTTGAGCAGCATTATCAATAAATGTTCTATTAGATCCATCTGGATCAATAGCAGTAATCGCCTCATTACCAAACTTGTCCCAATATTCTATTCCTAGATTTTCTGGTTTAGGTTTGGTTGGGGGAGGAGGAGTCGCTTTGGTTTGTACACTTATCGGAACTTCACTATCTACAGCATCCAGCATAGTTTGTAATAAAAATATTAATTACTATAAGAATAATTCACCGTGAATAAATTGTCAAGATGCAGTCGGTTCTTCGTTAAAGTTTGTTGAAAAGCACCGACATGATCAAGACCGATAGCATAACTTTGTAAATGAATACTTTTTTGTTTCGAAATCCGAATGAAATTCTTTTTATGAGTTTCATTTTGTTATGCATCCCTTCCATAAATCCGTTTGTTGACCTGGAGTTCCAGTAATTCAATATCGGTTCGCTCCAACGTGAAAGAGTTCTCCCCCAGGAGATAAGCTCACCGTCATCGGTTGATTCAAGAGTTGAGATGATTAATCGCAATTGTTTACTTGCTTCTTCTTTTGAGAATGCTCGGTACATTTCACGAAGTCTTTCCTTGGTCGCATAAAACATATGAAGCTCCGGATATTCTTTAATAATATCTACCAGATAATGGATTTGTTGTCCGATTAAGTCTTCTTTGTTTTTGGTCAAGATATATCTTGGTATTCTTTTCTTGTAAATATCTTGAAGTAATCGGCGTTCATCGTCGAGCCTTCGGTTGGCATCCTGAATAATATGAAAGTGGTCGGCGACGATTTTAACACTAGGAAGCGTTTCCTCAACGGCCTTTCGGTAAAGGTCGCACATATCGATAACGACTTCGGTTATGAGAGATTTAACGCCCGGCGAAAGATTACGAAGCACTTTCTTTAGTTCATCTTTACGACGCGAGTTTAAAACTCCTTTTAGACGGTGGCCGGTAATGTTTCCGATGGTTGTTACTAAATCCCTGCCGGCAAATGATACCTCATCAATCCCCAGAACAAAAGATTTGCTTTCTTTTTCCTCTTGATCAAAGTTTAAAACCTCTTGGGCGATTAACTCTTCAAGCCATTTCCGCCGGGTATGATAGGAGACTTTGTATTTCCTGGTGCCGGAGGAAAATGATTGATTAGCTAAGCCGGCAATAACTTCCCGTTTATGCTTCAAGGTGACTTTCTCATATGGGGCAACCATAATCTCTTCGGTAAAAACAAAGTTACAATTAAAACAATGGTAGCGTTTAGGCCGAATAACAAGGAAACAATTTTTTCCAATTATTGTTCCGTGCTTGATTTTTCTTGAAGGTGAAAAACCGTAAGAAATATTGGTTCGTTTTTTACATTTTGGACAGTTACCGGTAATCCGTCGTTTTTTTAAATGAAAAGCAATACTGTCTTTATCTATTTTTGTTTTTGTAATCTCAAATCCATTTAGCTCTAAAATTTTGTTAAAATTCCACATAAGGACGGTTGTAACTGATAATTCTCATACAATTTCAGTTTAACCGTCCTCTTCCATTTTTATGACCTATAGACGAGAGAAAAATCCGTACCACAAGTTTTATGAAGACTTTAGAAGATAAAAACAATCAAAACATCATTTTCTTACAACAAACTATTTCATAGAACCGATGCAGTCTTGTTTGTTACACCAAAAAACTTACGTTGGAGGAACACAATAAAATCCTGGAAAAAGGATTTTCCAAGGAGGATATGCAGAAAGCAAAAGAACTATTGAAGGGGCGTATGCTGTTATCAATGGAGGACTCATTTAATGTGGCCCATTTCTACGGCAAAAAAGCTGTTTTGGAAGGAAAAACCGAATCGCCGACCGAGGTTATCGAAAAAATAGAAAAGGTTACTGCGGATGAAATAAAAGCCGTTGCAAAAGATATCATAAAACCAGAAAGATTGAATGTAACTGCGATCGGGCCGTTCGGAAAAAAGGATTTTGAGAAGATCTTCTAAATCTACTGGTCAAGACTATGATACAAAATCTGTTTGATATAGGTTTGATAC
>CAZFNL010000125.1:0-3167 GCA_964520615.1 uncultured Gammaproteobacteria bacterium | reverse complement strand
CATTACGACAAAGTAAAAAAGAAGGAGGGAAATCCCTGCGATTAATCCGTTTCTTATTTCTTTTCTCATAGTTCGATTTCACTCACTATAAATGCTTTAATTATATGGATAGATAATTAAGATTTTATTAAGAGAGAATGAATAGGGTGTTAGGATTATTAATTATAATTTCATGCCTACCTCAATTCTGCTATCAACAAATTTTTCATTAAACATCTCAACTGGTGCCTGTTTCCAGAATTTTTCCGGCACTGCCTTATACATTCTTAGCTTCGAGAATCCTTGAAAGTCTTTATACTGTTTGATAAATCTTGCAGCGCTGGATTTATTAGCGAATTTTGTTTTTATCATTTTAGCTGCATATATAACCATGCCTTTCACTAATTCCGGTTTGCTCGTAATCTCATAGGCTTTTGCTTTTATATACACTGCGTCAACGTCATTGCCAACTGCTGTTGAATCAAAAATTGCCAAAGCTACTGTAGGATTTTCCCTTATTCTTTGGGAATGAAGTGAATCTTTAGGGGAGTACCAATAAAAACTATAATCTTTGTCGTAAGCGTAATATAAATTTGCTATCCACGGATCGCCATCTTTACTCGCCACAGAAATGGTCAAGTAAAGATTTTCCTGAAGAATTTTATCGACCTTAATTTTCAAATTATTATTCATTTACTTTTTTTAAACCAATCAACTAAAATTCTAGTCACTTCTTCCTTAAAAGGACCTGGTTTTATACTATGCGGTGCGCCTTTCATAACAATATGAGTCAGTTTATTTTTATCTTTAACAGCATTAACGTAATTTTGGATTATTGGATGAGGAACTATAGTATCTTTTTCAGACTCGATGATTAAAATATTACCATTAAATTCATGTAGTGCTTGCAAGGCAAAAGTCTCGTTATATTTTTTTGAACTCAATCTCCATTTAAAAACATCGGGATTTTCTCCCGCATTTCCCATCTTGGGCTTTTCAAAAGTATCGTTAGCATAATCTGCCGGTACTCTTAAAACAAGATTTTTTATTTTTCTTTTTGAAGTAAGCATTGAACTTAAATAACCGCCAAAACTACTACTTACTATACTGATATTTTCTTTATCCACACCTTTAACCGAAGAAAAGTAACCATAGGCAGTAACGCAATCTTTTAAAAATTCTTTTGGAGTTGCTGTATTTATATTACCTTCACTTATTCCATGCCCTCTCATATCAAAAACCATAACAATATAACCCAGTTTAATAAGTGCTTCTGCGTATTGAAAGCTTCTTTTCTTTTCGCTCGTCCAACCATGGATAAAAAGTATTGCAGGATTTTTATCTTTTATTTTTTCAGGATAAAAAAGATCTCCTTTTAAAGTCAACCCATCAACAATGAATTTTATATTCTTCATATTGCTTTTCTAAAATAAATTTGCCTATTGGCTAACTTAGTCCTTTCCTCATAAGGAACGGCTATGGTCAGTAAATGCTTCATTATTGGATTGCTTAAAAAACCTTTGTTTGCATCTCTCATTTTTATATTGCCGCTTATCATTCCTCTCGGATTGTCCATGTTTTTAGCGGCATAAGTATCCGCCTGATATTCGAATATTTTTGCAATTTGGATATAAATAATTGCCGAAATTGTTAGTAATACTATCAATAAAAGAAAATCCCAGTTGAATTTGATTGAAAAATAAATGACGAGAATGAATATTAATATCTGTGATAAGGCAAATTTCAGATTGTGCCACATCAGGTAATGACCGCTTTCATGAAGAATTACCCATTGCATTTCATCGTCAGTAAAAGCTTTATGTAACTTTTCAGAAAAAAGCATCAAAGGTTTAAATGGAGGTGAACTAACCATAAACCCTATCATTTTGTCTTTTTCATCCATTATTTTTATTGATAGAGGTAATTTTGTTTTTTCTCTCATTTTCAGAAGTAATTTCTTATTTTCAAAAGGAGTAATTTTATTCTTTTTAGGCTTAATTAAATTACCCAACAAATACCATATCTGTATCCAATTGCATAAAATGAAATAAAATAAAGCCCCTATGATTAAATTAGTTATCATAATTATTCAACTAATTGCTCCATTATGATTTCATCATAAAAAACTCCATTTACCTTAAGTTCTTTTTCGGCTTTACCGATCACTTTAAATCCCACTTTTTGATATAGATTAAAAGCTGGAGTATTTTGAGAATTAACTTCGATTTTTATTTTCTTAATATGGGAAAGACTTTTTAGTTTATTTATTACGGCTTCCATCAACATTTTCCCCACACCTTGACCTCGATATGCGGAATCAACATAAGTGCCGTAAATATGAGCTACGTGTTTTAATTTTTCTTTTGTTACCCAAAAAGCACCGATGAAACCAATTATCTGATCTCCATCTTTAGCAAAAAGAGCAATTTCCGTATCTCTATTTTTGCTTTTTTCCAATATTTCAATCCATTTCTTATCTTCATACTTAATTTCATCATCATAAGTATTGGCAAAAGCAGTCGGCTCTTTTTGTAAAGCCTCCAACCTAATATTTTTATATTTTTGCCATTCTTCAGGCGATAATGACATAATAACTATTCGGCCCATAAAATTATTATAGCAATAAGAGTTATTAATTGATATATATTGCTATTAACATAACTTTGGTGCAAATATTTTCGCTTGCGTTATGATAAGGGCATATGGTCAAAGTAGCTCAAATGACTATATCTCTCGAATATGAACCTTTGCTGGTTAAAGAGTTTGTAGCTTGCTGATTTTAATTTCATTGTGTTTTATCTGATCTTCTTCTACCCTTTCTCACCATATGAAATACCAATATATTTATGGAAGGGGGGAAGGGAAATATCAAAAATAAGAAAGAAAATAAATCTTTCTCAAGAAGAATTAGCGCTTAACGTTCATATTGACCGCTCATACCTGGCGGAAATTGAAGAAGGCAAAAACAATCCCAGCTTAAAAGTTTTGTTAAAAATAAGTCGTGGATTAAGTCTTGAACTTTGGCAACTATTAAAGCGTATTTAATCTCTGATAAAATGAAAAAAGAGATGTACATTGATATGAAAATTAAAACCAATCTTTAAATTGTATTCGGTTTAATTCCTCGTGTCTCTGCTGCGGAGTAGTTCATTTTGCCCTTGTCCGGTCACGTAATGTGGACCCGAGAG
>CAZFNL010000124.1:0-2877 GCA_964520615.1 uncultured Gammaproteobacteria bacterium | reverse complement strand
GGAAAATTGGGTGATTGCCGAATTTGCCAAAAAGAATTTGCTGGAAGGTCAGCCAAACAATCTTTATTTCTGGAGAACCAGAAATGGGGCAGAAGTTGATCTGGTAGTCAAAGGTACAAATACCTTCAAAGCCTATGAGATTAAATGGTCTAAACCGAAAGCAGTTAATGGTAAAGCTTTCAGCAATCGCTACAATATACCGGTTGAAGTAATTTCAAAAGAAAACATTATCAACTACATCTTATAGTTGTATCTGTGGTGGTGTTGAATGCACAATCTCTCCGGCAATATTTCTTTCGGTGATGATTCTAGCTTTCCTGGGGTGGGGAAGGGTTATTTTTATAAGGAACGGGAGGCTATTTTGTCGCATAGAGTTCCACCTGTACCTAATTTTAATTGCATAGGATATTATAACAAGATAATTAGTAGAACCACTCATTGAATACGTGTGATTTATATTCACGCATAAACTTTATAGCAATTCTATATAATAAATAGTATGGTAGGTTTACCAGGAGAACCAAATGATCCCCCTCCTAACCCAATTTCTCCAAACGGAGAAACTTTACATGCTGCAATCAATAAGAATATGGTTTATTATTTGCGCCATGGTAAATTAGGTTATACTGACGGAGGATTTCAAACACTTAATGCAACTTCTTTGCGACCGGATTTTTCAATAAAAACACCAGGTACGTTAAGAATTGGGGATGATATTTTAGACCAATCAAAAATAATTGTTTATAATATAGCTAACTCTAGAGTTACTTCAAGTCAATTCGCCTTAGATCACCATATTAGATATCATGCACGACCAGGAAGAACTGATGCTGAAGATTATGTAATAACGATTGGAAAAACTTTCAATGATTGGATTGCATTGCTTGCTGCAAAAAAAGGATATTAATGAAGCCGTGCATATACAATTCTTCCCTTATCGTCTATTTTTAGAATACTTCTGGCTTTTTTTGACGGGGGGGGGAAGTTTTTAACTGTTCTTCAGTCTGTAATAGGTAGCCCTCCCTTTTCCTTTCCTCTCTATAAGTCCCAAGTCAATAAGTTTCTTAAAATCAAGACTTCTGGTCGCTTTGGCACGATCTGTTAACTTTGCGTAATCACGACCCGCAATGTAACCTTTTTCTTTTATAACTCTCAAAATCTTTTTATGGTATGGCATAAGATTAGTTTTGGGGCTAACTGATACTTGGGAAAGAACTTTTTTGATTCGTAAAAGTTCGTCGATTATTCCATCGGTAAAATACTCCAACCAGTTGGTAAAGTCAATTGAATCTATAATATCGTAGTAGTTGCCAAAAACGCCCACGCTGTTAAAATAATTGGTTACATTTCTGTTGTAATAGTTTTCAAAACTGAACAGATTAAACGTATCAAGCCCCATATCTGCTAGAAGAATTTTTGTTGAAAGTCTCGCTGTCCTGCCGTTACCGTCCATAACCGGATGAATAATTACAAATTGTTTATGAAAGATTCCCGCGATGATAAGCGGATCAATCGTACCTTTACTGCTGGTGGTAAATGTTACTAAATCATTCATGAGTCGATGTACATCTTTAGCGTCTGGTGGCCAATATGATGTTTTCCTCGTTTTCGGATCGTTTACAAATACCGGCTCGACTCTTAATCTTCCAAGTTGATATTCTGGCACTAATTTATCAACCACAAGCTTGTGGATAGATAAGATTAAGTCAAGACTAAATGATACGGAACTTTTTTGTAAATTCTTATTTAATTTTTCTAGAGCTTTATTGTAGTTTATTACTTCTTGTTCGGTACTCCTTAAGTTTTGCGGCTGGGTTTTAAGAATTTGTTTTACCTCTGTTAGCGGTAATGGATTGCCTTCAATGCTTGTTGAGGCGTAGGTTGAGATTTCGCGCGCAGCTTTTGCGAGTTCATAAAGCACTACTTTAGGGAATCTTCTATTATTGAAGTCTAAGACAAGAGAATTTATTTGCTTTATATTAGAAAGCAATCTATTAGTAATCGTATAATTGGTTTTAAACATTATAGACATATTATAGCCGATTATTAGCCGATTTTCAAGTTGAAAGCTTAATGTTGCGCGTAAAGTATCCACTGGAGCAGTGAATGTGAACCTAGGCTTCAGGGTGGGGGTAGTGTGATATGTATCCCCAATGATAGTTTCATGCAAGATATTATAGCAGCAATTTTTTATCCAAGATGTAAAATACTATCGTGACTGAACAGGATCACAAACATCCGGATAGATTCAGGAAATTGAAGGTCGGAGTTGCATTTGGAGGTGCTGCCGTATCATTGATCTATTTTGGCTTGGAGTTTATTGCCCGGGCAAATCAATTTGGTGACAGTAAAACCATGATTACGTTTGGTTACGATTGGTTGAAAGAATCCGCAAAGGGATATTTAAAAAAAAGGAAAAAAAATTAAAGATCTATCTATACTGAAGGATTATGTTTTATGTTCTTTCAGGTCCACGTCCACCCTCAAATGAAAGTCTGGGAATAAGAAGGGAGACAAATGCTCCCAAGAGGATAAATACGAATGCCACGTGGAGTGCCTGTTTCGATGCATCCACCAATGCCTGATCAATATCATTTTTTACGGCACGATCGTCGGTGGTTGCATGATGTCCTTTGATTGATGCAAACTGAAGACTTTCAGGCGATGTATGTTGCAATGTTGCCAATACTGTTTGTTTTGCCTGTGTGGAAATACGCCTGTCCTTGGTTACGTTTACCGTAATGTTCAAAAGGAGTGCGCCCGCCAAAATGCTCCCGATAAGCGCCGAGCTGATGGTTGATCCAACCTGCCTTGTTGTGGCGCTTGAAGCGGAAGCCTCTCCGGCAACTTCGATGGAAACGGAAGAAAGAATAATAT
>CAZFNL010000123.1:0-2336 GCA_964520615.1 uncultured Gammaproteobacteria bacterium | reverse complement strand
AAATACAGCACAAAAGAGGCAAAAAAATTGTTGAACTGGATTTACTATAAGCCAGGTCTACCTTGCTTATTGCGAAAATATAACATCGCAAAGCCATTCTTATCGAAGATTTAAGGTTTCTCCCTTAAAAACGAGTTTTTTCGGCTGGATAATCACCTGTCGTTCTCCTTTTTCCACATATCCTGCATTTATACTTTCAAATCCATTTTTCCTGACGATTTCCTGCGCTTTCTTCACGTCTTTTTCCGCAATGAATATCGCATAATCCATCCCCATGTTGTATGTTTCGTACATATCATAGTCGGAAAGCCCTGCGTGCTTTTTTATGAACAAAAATAACTCTTGCGGTTCAATGATTTTTTCGAGAACATAGGTAAACTGCTGTCTAGCTCTCATGATTTTCCTCAATCCGTGCCCGGTGATGTTTGAAATATAATGAATATCTATATTTTGAGCGAACAAATCCCGCATCAGTTTCGCATAGATATTTGACTTCTTCAGAATTGCTTCTCCGTACATGGATCCATCAACAAGCTTTTCTGCATATCCTTTGGGAAGCTTATTGGCGACGGCTCTTGCCAAAGATAATCCATTTGCATTTATTCCATTACTTTTCAGTAATAATATCCTGTCTCCTTGCTCTAATTTTCTATCCGTGATCAAATTTTTTTTATTCTTGATTATACCTATCGCAGATCCTCCCAGATCGACGGTTTCCGGTACTACGATTCCTTTTAAAGTCGGTGTTTCTCCACCGCCCCATGACACTCCAGCAATGTCACATGCGCTTTTCCAGCCAAAAATAAAATCTCTTATTCTTTCCTCATCCTGCAACCAGGTATTGTCTTCTATTGCCCAATATGCATGGATAACCAGAGGTGTTGCTCCAACCGTAACCAGATCGTTGATTATTGTTGCAACCGTATCGTGCGCAATAACATCGTAATATGTCTTACCAGTAATTTTTCTCATTCCATCTGCTACCAGATTTTTCGTTCCCAGTCCCTCGACTACAGATGCCATCAGAACGTTTCCCTGCGACCACACGTAAGCTGATTCTCCACGGGTATCTGCTATCTCTTCATAACCGTGCTTCTTAAGATTTCCACCTGTTGCCCTGGCTGCGGATTGAGCCAGTTTCTTTACCGGGTCCTTGGTATCATAGTTGTCGCCGACTTGTGAATACGTGATTTTTCGCTTTCCCATAGAAATAATGGTATTATAATGAATAAAGAGGTTAAAAACTATGGATAAAGATATTGGTTTATGGCTTAAATTATTACTTGAATCTGATATACCTTTTCAATTTGTTCCTATCCTCGGTCTACCAATAATAAAAAAATTATGTAAGGAATTCAATCTACCAACCCCAAAAATAATCGCTGGAAATATAGTTATCGGCGATATTCGATCGTGTAATATACTCCTAACTTCTCACTTAGACGAACTTTCTTTTGGTTTCAAACATCATGATTCCGACGGTGGCTTGCTAGCACCATACCATCAATACACATCAACAAAAACAAAACCGCAATTAATAATTATAGGAGTGCGCAATAAAAAAACTTCAGTTATAGGAAAAGGTGTTTTAATCGATAAAAACGGTGAACCATTTTGTCAAACAGATTCTCATATTGAGATTGGTGATCGTGCAGTTTATCATTACGAAGTTTCCATATCAGATAATTTAATTAGGGGAAAGGCGCTTGACGACAGAACAGGCGTCCTTATTAGCCTTTTGTCTCTTAAGAATTTATTAGAAAAAGGTCTATCTGTTGCTCTGGTGCTTACAGACGGCGAGGAACATATTCCTACAGGATACTTCAGCCGTTATTTTCCTCATATTCTTGCATATCTGAAAAAAGGATGCGAGAAATGTTTTATTGACGGTATTTATAAAGAAGGACTTGCACCAGCAGGAATAAAAGAATTGCCTAATTTTGCATTGGTAATTCCTCATTCCGGTTATGGTAAAGGTTATGTGGTTCAACCCTTGACCTGGGGATGGTTGAGAGATGAAATGGTCCCTCTGGCTCAAGAAAATGGAATCAATGTTAAAGTATGCCCTGCATATTACAGCCGGGGTGACGATTGGGGGTTGGTCACAAATCCTACAACGCTCAATAATTTTGAAGGTTTTTTTATAAGCTATGGTGCCTGGGGAGATCGCGGTTATGAACCACCTCTCACGGTACATGTAGATATCCACGGGTAAACCCGTGGCACTTTTGATACAAGAAACAAGCTCATCTGAATCAGAAAAGATTCAGCTGCGCTTGACCTGAATCCTGTTTCCCTTGCCACCTGACATACTTTTTGATAATCGCCTCATCGAC
>CAZFNL010000122.1:0-3613 GCA_964520615.1 uncultured Gammaproteobacteria bacterium | reverse complement strand
CGGCATGGCATCGGCTCAGCTAACCAATATTATTCTTTCTTCCGTTTCCATCGAAGTTGCCGGAGAGGCTTCCGCTTCAAGCGCCACAACAAGACAGATTGGATCAACCATCAGCTCGGCGCTTATCGGGAGCATTTTGGCGGGCGCACTCCTTTTGAACATTACGGTAAACGTAACCAAGGACAGGCGTATTTCCACACAGGCAAAACAAACAGTATTGGCAACATTACAATATACATCGCCTGAAAGTCTCCAGTTTATACCAATAAAAGGACATCATACAACCACCGACAATCGTGCCGTAAAAAATGATATTGATCAGGCATTGGTGGATGCCTCAAAACAAGCGCTCCACGTGGCATTCGTATTTATTCTGCTGGGAGCATTTGTCTCCCTTCTTATCCCCAGACTGTCTTTCCATAAGGAAGAACATATCGGGTAAATCAGACACTATTTTTTTTCTGCTTCCGCAAGTAGCTTTTTGAAAATTCTTTGAGAAGCTCAAAACTATAGTTAAACATTATTCTGCTGTTTTGGAAATTATTCTGTTTTGCGATAAATTCCAAACCAAGGTACATCAGCGAAACAGCGACACTTCCAAAAACCGCAAGCTTTTTTAGGTTGTACTGCTTCTTTTCCAGCTGATTTTCATCCTTTTCCATAATGGCGGTATTCTACAATAAATATGGAAAATATTTTCTATATAATATACTCCATGAAACTATCGATAGGGAAATACATTACACTATCCCATCGATACGATTTAGGTTTACGTTTATCGTTCCCAATCCACGTAGGGTTAGGATTATAGCAGAAAGAGATAATTTAGGAAGAATTATTTACTCAAAACCGCCTAATGTTAATTTGTAATTTTTATTTAGCTTTACTTCAAATTTGATTTAAAGAAATCAACAGTGGTATTGACTATGTCTGTAAAATTGGGCTCAATAGTGGCATTTAAGGGACTGGGGACAAAACCATGGTCGGCATTTTTAACCGCCACAAGTTGAACATTGTTGTTGAAGGATTTTAGTTTGGCATACATATTGGCTGCTTGTGATGGCGGGGTCAAGCCGTCTTTGTCACCCTGAAAGATTAAAAAAGGAGGTTCATTTGCTGTTATATAATTATAAGGGCTTGCCTCATATGTTAAGGTGGAGTCGGAATTGTAAACATCCTTAAAAATATCTGGTTGGGAATAAGTTTTGCCGTTACCTTTACCGGGAAGGGAATCTTGCCAACCGTGGGGCGTGCCGGGCAGAAGGCTGGTCATATGCTCCACTAAAAAAAGAATAATTGGGTTATCCGGCAACTGCCCGCCGCCGAAGTAAGTAGTCACCGCCTGTGGTTTGGTCGGGATAGCAAGATATTGTTGATAGGTTAAATTGGCCCCGGCAATATTTTCATCTTCGGAATTTTCCCAAGATTCGGTTCCGCTGGTAATCCCGGCCAGCTCATCCAATTGTCCGCCAACACTTTCACCGTGCAAGCCGATCCTATTCTGGTCACCGCCGATACCATAAGAGTAATATTTCAAGAACCTGATGGAGCACAGGACATCCCGGATCATCGCCGGATATTTATATTGCGGCGCCAGCCGGTAATTTGGTGCGGCGACAATAAAGCCGTCGTTGATCAAACTTAAAAAAATATGGGCGGCAGTACCAGGCACAAGTCTTTTATCGCCGTCTAACATACCGCCGCCAAAAATATAGACTACTATTGGTTTATTTTGCCCGGGGTTGGTTGGTTTATCAGAGTATAAATCAAGTTTTAGGGGGGTTCCTCCAGCATTGCAATAATTTATATCCTGAGCAGTGTAAACATTGGTGTTTTGGTTAAGTGGTGGGTAAGGCTGATTTGTTTCAGGCATCATGGTGGGGGCACTAACGGCTTTAGTCCAATCCACCGGAACCCAATTTAAGGTAAGATTATTTTTATAGTTGGTTTGAGGATAGCTTGGAATTACACCCTGGTTTAAAGCAGATACCAAGGAAGTATTGGGATTGGAACCTGCTGGTGATATTTTTTCCGGAAGATGTGTTGCCAATATGATAACCACTAAAAGAATTAGTATTCCCGGAATAAGCAAAGATCTAGCAAAGCCTTTTTGGTTGTTAAATTCTTTGGGCATTAATTTTATTATCCCACAGATTTTTAAGAGATCAAGATGTAATTGCCGGGGTATCACACCTCCGGTGTGTGACATCCGTGATATTCAAAATATGTTACTGCAGTTTAACTTCTTTTTTCCTAATACTTACATTATTCTTATTCTCCACTTAAGCAAGCTAACTAGAATTGAGAGATGGACAAACAACCTGTAATTTGAGGGGTCTCCGGTATACTGATACTGTTTTTCTAAGAGCCTGTTTGAAAAGTTAACCATAGGTTCTTGCCAATCTTCGTAACATCAGTCTGGTCATTGCCCAAAATATCCAGTTTCTTACAGTCTCAGCAAACCGTTCAAAATCTTTTGCAAGCCTTCGGTAACGGATGATCCATGCATTTGTTCGTTCAACGATCCACCTCTTGGGTAGTACGACGAATTTGTGCAGTTCATTCCGTTTTACAACCTCGACGTCAATGTCCCAGGTGTCTTTAGCAAAATCAAGAAACTTCCCTGTATATCCTCCGTCAGCGTATCCCTTGTGGAATGTTGCGCCATTGATTTTTGCTTTGCTGATTAAGTATCGTCCACCATCTCGATCTTGAATACCCGCAGTGTGAACAAGCGCTTCGATAACCAGTCCCATTGTATCAACGAGCAGATGCCGTTTTCTCCCTTTTGTTTTTTTTCCCCGCATCAAACCCTTTGGTTTTTGCTTCTTCTGTTGTTTTGACAGTCTGACTGTCAATAATAGCCACTGTTTCATCGGGATATTTTCCTGATGTAACCCGTAAAATCTTTCGCATCTTCCTATGGATTTTCTCAATCGTACCATTTTGGTTCCATTGGTTGAAATACCAATATACTGTTTGCCATTTGGGATAGTCGTGTGGCAAAGACCTCCATTTGGTTCCGTTGTCCAGAACGTAGAAGATGGCATTGAGAATATCTCGGATATCGACAGATCGATGTCTGCCTCCTCTTCGTTCTTTGGGAACCTCCTTTCTGATCATCTCCCACTCATGATCTGTCAGATCCGAGGGATAGGCAGTCATATCTACAGACTACCATACGTGAGGTCAACTTTTCAAACAGGTTCTTAGAAATGTATTTCTCAATCATTTTAAAAATATTAAGTAAGTAATTAAACCAAAAAATCTAAATATAAAAAATCCCAACGTAGTACTTCGTTCCCCGCAGATTAGCTACAAAATCATATCTTCATTCAATTCACTTTCATAGGAATTAATATCAACAATCAATGGAAAAAGTTAATTCCGATTATATAAGATTGTGTAAGATTAGGAAGTTAAGATAAAATCGACCGCATTTTCTTTTGAGATGACTTCAACCGGTATATCGTAACGATTGCTGAAAGCCTTGCCATTAACTGCTTTCGGTTTAGACCATTTGATCTCATAGGCTTTGAAAGTATTACTTCCTTTGATCACAAGGTCAACTTCCGATCCGCTCATTGTCCGCCAGAAATACAAATTATTTGGT
>CAZFNL010000121.1:0-8042 GCA_964520615.1 uncultured Gammaproteobacteria bacterium | reverse complement strand
TTATTCCATGTATTACACGGGTGTAGGGAAAGATGGAAAGTGGCAAATTGGGTTGGCTATGGCTGATGCTCTTCCGACTCCCTTTATTACAATCATTCCTACACCCACTGATACTCCAAACCCTACTCCTACCGATACGCCCACACCAACTCCCACCCCAAGTTCTACTCCGACTCCGACTTTTACGCCGGCTCCTACCCCTACTGCCGGTCAGGCCCCATTTTCTCCCATCATTATTGTTCCTGGGATGGGCTCTACGTGGAATCCCCAGGCTATTTTTACTTGTTCTTTGAACACTTCTTCCGGTTGGAGTGTTGCGCCGTATGTGAATATTTATAGACGGTTGATAAATACGTTGACGAATAATGCTGGATTAAAGATGAATAAAGATGTTTATGTTTATACATACGATTGGCGCCAGTCGCTTGACTGGCAAGGCCATCACTTGAAGGAATATATTGATAATATTTTGAAATATAAGCCCGCCGGTACAAAAGTACGGCTTATCGGTCACAGTCTTGGGGGACTGGTGATTCGGAGCTATTTAGAATCTTATCCTGATACACACCGGGCTGAAAGTGTATTGACTGCCGGAACTCCACATCAGGGGACGATATTGGCTTATCCTATCTGGGAAGCAGGAGTGATATGGACTGATGATAAATTGTTAAAAATCGGAGTAAACGCGATTATAGAAAGCTGCAGGTTTGCGACAAACAACAATTCAGTAAAAAACAACAATTTCAAGTTCTTCAGGAAATCTAAAAAAGACGTGGTTCACGAGCTTGTGCCTTCAATTCAGGATATATTACCAATATTTGACTATTTGAAGAAAGACGGCAATTTATTGAGTATTAACGACCAGGTATATAAAAACGATTGGCTTTTAGGTCACGCTTTCAGTCCGGATTTATATGATACAGAGGTGTTTACTCTTTCAGGAAAAGGAGACAGAACATTGAGATATTTGGGTATAAAAGATAGTTCTGTCAAGGATAAAAATGATGGTGACTGGTTGGACGGCTATCCTCAAACCAGGGAATATACCGGTGAAGGAGACGGGACAGTGTTAGATGCAAGCAGCATGATTGAAAAAGCAGATAATATGGAAATAAACGGCAGCCATTCTGACGTCGTTTCATCAAAAGAGGGAATACAAAAAATATTGGATTATTTAAGGATTTCCAAAGTAAGTCCGGCTAACCCGGTCAGTTTACCGGAAGATACAAGCAAAAGCGTCATGTCGGTAAGCCTGGATAAGAGTGCCGGAATAGAGCTTGTGGATCCCCAAAAAAGTGTTTACAAAAGCGATCAGAATCTTCTGGTTGTCTATGATCCGCTTGTCGGGGTCCACCGGTTAAAGATTGAGCCGTCTGACACGGTGAAGACTGATTTGAGAGTCAGTCTTATGGATGATAAAGATATGATTGAAAATTCACTCGGATTAAATTTAAGGAAAAACAAGACTGCAGAAATACTTTTAATCTATACCCGTTTTGGCGTTCCCAGACTAAGATTTTTAAAGATTTAAGTTATTTATACTCTTCTTTTACTTTTTCACCATATTGGCTAAGAAGTTTTTTGATTTTGGGGTCGATGACTATCTGGCAATAGGATGAGTAATTATTTTTCTCGTAAAATTCCCTATGATATTCCTCAGCGGGATAAAAGGCTGTGTAGGGGATTATCTCAGTTACAATTTTCCCTTTCAGATTTCTTGATTTTCCCAAACTCTCTTTTGATTCCTCTGCAATTTCTTTCTGGGTGGAGTTATGGTAAAAGATGGCAGAGCGGTATTCTGGACCAGTATCTGCCCCCTGGCGGTTGAGTGAAGTCGGGTCGTGTGTATGCCAGAAGACATCAAGGATTGTATTGTAGGATATGACTGATGGGTCGTATACGATCTGTATTGCTTCGGCATGGCCGGTTTTACCGGTGCAGACCTGCATGTATGAGGGGTTTTCCACATTGCCGCCGGTATAACCGGGTGTGACTGAAAGGACTCCTTTAAGCCTCTTAAAGACCGCCTCAGTGCACCAGAAACATCCTTCGGCAAGCGTAGCTATTTCTTTATTAGGAGTATTCTGCTGCATATTGTTTTTTATTTCATCTCCTGATAGACCTGAAGCCAGTTTCCGGCGATTTCCGTTTGGGCCTGGACAAGGGATATAGATCCGTCACAGACCTTTTTGTGCAGATAATTCTCGACTTTATCCTTCTCATGGAAACCAGGTATAGGAGCAGCTGCTTCGGGCCAGAGGTTGGCAATGTCATTTGATCCTCCAAGCTCCAGGCTTACCAGATGATCGACCTCATATTCACCGGTGGCATGGGAAAATATTCCGTATTCGGTATAGACCTGTTTTTTTTCGCTTTCAGGCACATTGCGGACCGATTTGGCATATCGTGTTTGGCAGATTGTATCTTTTGTGACTGAGACGGTGACGGCACCCGGCGTGCATCTACTATCTGGTAATTTGCCTTTGGTTTGGCAGCCGGTTGAGAGAGATGGGGTAATATTGACAAAGACGTTTCCTATTGGATAAGAGATAACGGTAGTTTTCGCAGATAGGACTCCTGGACCTTTTGATGAATTGCTTTTTTCCTGGTTAGTAAAAGATAAAAGAAGAAGAAAGACAAGCAAGCTTCCAGCAAGAAGAGCAGGTAAAATTCTTTTCATTATTTAATCTATTTTACTATAGTTTATGTTCTATCAGTAAAAATCCTCAGTAATCGACGGGTTACTTCAGCACGGTTATAGGGATGATGATACCGCCATCTGTAAGTTGGAAGGATTGGGTCCTGCCCAAATAATCAGTTTGTTGAATAACTGAAATTATCTTTTTTGATGCAGCGTCCACATACTCGGTCATCTCAAATTGGCAAATTGAGTTTTGGGAACAATTTTGTATTAATTCCATCAATTGATTAAGATGTTCTGCGGGGAAATTTTTGGCGGCAATATCATATTCACTACCTCTTATCGATCTTGTGATTACAAATCCCAAACCGCTTACCGGCGTTTTGGGGTCCATTTCGTACATCGGTTGGTACATGTTATTTTTATCACCCATGTCTATGGAGGACTGTTTTAAGTCTTCATTGTCGGGGTGCGCCCCGTGAGGTAAGGCAACTACTACGCCCGGCGGGTCGACATAGAGTACGTATCTGCCATCAGGAAGTACCATCATATAAGCCTCGCCATCAACGCTTGGCGGACCCCACACCTTAAACAAAGTTTTACTTGCACTTTCAGTACCGATTTGTCTACTTAATGCACTGATAGGCTTATTTAATTTTTGCGCCAGATAATAATCTTCTGCTTCTCTTTGAAAGTTTTCCGGCTTAAAATCAGAATTCCCGCTAAGTTTTTTATAAAGCATGGGAAAGAGGTCTGGGTCAATTTGTATTTGAGGACGGGCGAAGGGGGCGGGCGTTTCGGTTCTCTGGTAGAGCAGTGTAGAGGCAGGAGGTGGAGCTACATGTGTCGGTTCAGGGGTAAAGCTTGGGGGAGGGGCACAGGCTTCTGCAGTTAATATACCCCCAATAACTATAGCAAGAGGTAGTATTCCTGTCATGCTTTTCTTTCCACCATGTAGTGTTGTGCCCGTCACCTGTTTGGTATCAATAGGTGTTTCCATAGTAGGTGTTGGGCTGACGATATATACTGTCGGTGGTGCGACATACCCCTCTAGCTCTCTTGATAATTCAGCAGTCATAGTAGATTTCTGATAACAATTTATATAAATGGGAATTATACATAAATTCGGGAAAATTGTGAAATTTCTTACGAATAAACAATTCAATCAGTTTATAGTTTATAATTGTTGGTTATGAGGTGGAATTATTTATTTATTATCGCTTTTTTCTTTATAACAGGGATTTTTGCGGTATTGTCT
This sequence comes from uncultured Gammaproteobacteria bacterium, assembly GCA_964520615.1. Taxonomy (GTDB): domain Bacteria; phylum Patescibacteriota; class Microgenomatia; order 2-02-FULL-39-11; family 2-02-FULL-39-11; genus JAMCUI01. The sequence continues at coordinate 4,143 of CAZFNL010000121.1, read as the reverse complement.
GTAAGATATTTTCAAGTAAAAAGAATTGAAAAGAAACCTTTTGTCCCGGAAATTATGGCAATTACAATTACTCCTCCTGCTGATTCGCAAAAGGGAGAGTTATCGGATATTTCCGGTGACGTGAAAGTGCAGTCTTTTTATAAAGACAGCTTTTTTCAGGCGACCGCCTCCGCAAAAATTGTCCAGCAGGGGGATACTGTATTGAATGGCAGTCGTGCATCCGCACTTGTGTCTTTTACCAATTATGCAGACTTGAAGTTGGGATCAAATGCTGAGATCGTCTTTTCCGGTCTTATGCCTGGCCAGTTTCTCATCTGGCAAAAGGGCGGAACCGTAATCTATACGACAATTGGTAATGAAAAGCTATCAATACGCAGTCTGAATGCCTTAGTCAGCTTGGAAGGGGGAATAAAAATCGTGACTGATTCATATTACGGCACAGTCTCATTGGCCATGACAGATGGTACCGCTACCATTGGTTTTGAAGATAAGGATAACAATGCGCAAGTTTACAAGCTTTCTGCCAAGGAAAAAGCGGTATATGATGATGCTTCGCGTACTGTGGAAATGAGATAATTCAAATCCTGAAATAAGTGTTTTTGTAATTTAAGAGAGGTGAGAGCATATCGTTGCCCTCGTAGCCCAGAGCCCAGAGGGCTACACCTGCCAGCCCGTTTTGTTGGGCCAATCTTAATTTGGCTGCCAGCGACTCTTTATCTTCATAGTAGACCTGATGATGGTAATTGCTGTTTTTCTCCTGATAAATAAGATAGGGAGACATGGAATCTATATTAAATGACCTGGTACAATTTTTGCAGGAGTTCAGAAGGTCTGCTATTCTTCTGTTGCTGGCAACAGTTGCGGAGTTGGGGATGACTGCTTCATTCTCTTTTTCGCTTAGTGTATCCCACTCATAACCGTAAAGAGGAATACCCATTATGATTTTGTCTGACGGTATTACCTTCTTAGCGTCTGATACGGCATTTTTGACATCCGTTTCCCGGCTGGTGCCTGCTCCGGAAAGCGGCGCCACCGGGCCGGCCAAGAAAGACCCTGAGTAATTATAGTCATAGGCCATAATGACTATATAGTCTGCATACTGGGCGATAGCAGCAGGATCGATAATATAATTTTTATAGAAGACTGATGGACTGCAGTCTACTGACAATTTACCAAATCCATTTTCAGTCAAGATGTGTTTGGTCGTCCGGACAAATTCCGTAAAGCGTATTTTGCTTCCGTCTGAAGCTTCCCTGAAACTTTCTATATCCAGGTTCAGGTTGGAATACCCGAATTTTTTCATAATCGGTAGGGCATCGTCCATCATGTTTTGCGCGCTTGCTGTCGGGTCAGCCAAAAGAGCGGCAATATCAGATTCATTGTTTGAGCTCAAAAGCAGTGTAGTAGTTAGCCCGTCTTTTTTAGCGGCTTTTAGTCTTTCCGAAAGGGTATTTCCTTTAAGCCATGTCCAGCCGGGATCCTCTTCTTGTGAGTTTGTGAGTTTTTTTAGATGGCCGTCAGGACTTACGGTGAGTCCAAAATAGGTCAAGTCAGTAAGGAAAGGAATATCATCCTTATCGGCTCGGGTTAGGAGCCAGTAAGGCTGGAAACCTATTATGAGTACTTTTCTTATTCCCAATAGGTCATACACTGGATTGTCTGGAGTCAAAGGGAATTTCGGCAAAAAAAGAAAGAGAAGCAAACCTCCCAGGCTACCGGCAATAAACGGGATTATAGTCAGAAAGAAAATTCTTCTTGCCATGCTGATATTGTAACTAAGTCAGAGGATAAATGAGAGCCCGATAAGACCTATTGCGATAAGTCCTATATGCGTTCCCCATTTTTTCAGGAACTCCTTTGCGCCTTCGGCTTTTTCCGCAGCTTCATAAATTTCCTTATTCATATTGATTTTTTGATTTGAATTATAATAAGTATTGCTGTGCTCAATGATACAACAAAGATTGATGGAATTTCAATTTCTGAGAGAAAACTGACAGACAAGGAGATACGATTTCTCATTTTACAATCCCCAAGTTTCCCTGATGTGGGTATATACACCCTCGAGGAATGGAGAAGGTTTCCCCATACCTTTGTAGTTACTGGAAACCACCGGTTTATAGGAATTTGTGTTGCTATACCGTTGAAGTGATGGATAAAGCTGGGACCAATAATTATACTGAAAGAATTTCAGGGAAAGGGATTGGGTAAAAGACTTTTATCGTATATTGCGGGAAAATACCGAAGGAAAAATCTTTATATCGGCAGCTCCAATCCAAAAGTGGGCAAAATTGTAGAGGATTTGAAATTCAAAAAGGTGAGTTATACAGGTTTACCGAAAGAAGTAAAAATATTTCTTCTGTGGCAATTTTTGTGGAGGTTAAATTTGAATTTTCTTCTTGATGCCATACCGAAACTATTCAAGAAAAGCGGAAAATACAGCTATTTTATCAATTACTCGATAAAAGTTTCCCGGAAGGGGTAGAAGTGGATTACCTCCATAAGGAAAACTTTTTGGTAAATCCGTCTAAAGTTGCGGTTTCTCCAAACATACAGATTCCGAAATACTCCAGCTCTTCTTCAGGAGTTTCCTTTGTTCTTTCTACCTGTTCAAGCGACGTGCCTACAGTCATTGTGCTGGTAAAATCAGTAAAGATGATATTTTTTGCAATCGCCTCTTTTCTTACAGTTCTTATCTGGTTGGAATTGTCAGCTTGAAGTACGATAAAAGGGAAATGAGAGATATAGGGATGCAGACCGCCGTCTTTATCGCTGTACTCCAAGAAACACATTTCCGCCCCTTTTCCGTATCCACCGGCAAGCCCGGCAGTCATATGTCCAAGGGCGTTTGTGAGTTTTCCTGTCTCTATCTTTTTGTTTAGTATCGCCACGAATTTTTTGGAATTCTCGTCAGGAAGTTGTATATCCATCTGCATAGTTCGAATTTATTTTACCAGACATTTATAAAAACTTCATCCAACCCTGTCCGCCGGATATTCGGGGCCGGAATTTGTAGAATCGAAGTACTATTTTTCAAGCGTCATCCTGAACTTGTTCGCTTCGCGGTGAAGCGGTTTCAGGATCTATCGATAGGAGATGATTTTTTCATGCAGGTTGCAATTTTGCAGTTTTTAGACGGAGGATTCGGATAAGTCTTTCAGTTCTTTAGTCTTCCAATTAAATCTTTTTGGTTCTTTAAACAGATAAAAAGCCGCATATTTGGCCTCAGGATCGACCGGCCAGTCGGATGTAAGCATGAATTTTTCCACCAGCGAGTTCTCAGCGGATAAATAGAAAGGAATTGCGGTGGCTATGGTTTTGGTACCGTTTTCAATATATGCAGTGGCCAATAATTTATACAATTCGAATCTGGATACTGCCTGATTTATTAGATTTGTTCGGGTTTGAGTATCGTAATTTTGGCTGGGGTTACCCCAAAATTCTTCACGCTGGGGAAAAAGAGAGTGAAAAGTGACAGGGACTAAGGTACAGAAATCCTCTATAAATATTTCTCTTTTTGTATCGGCGTATTTCGATAAATCAATAATATCCCTGACCGCTTCATCCAAAGTTGTGACCAAATTAGTAAAGGGATATTTTTGTATATAATCTTTGGGTAGTAATCTGTGGACAAGATTGGCAATAATCATATACGCTTCTATGGGAAAATCAGGAGTATATGAGCAATAATGAACATCTTTTTTCATGTTAACAATTATAATCCATTTTAAAAATATTTTTCTCGCTTCAATAGGATGCGGACGGCTCAGGTCGATGTCTTCTTAGATAAAAAATTTTCATGTATTTTGGGGACGGTCCTGGGAAATCTTTTCAGGATACGCTAAAAATGAAACACTTTGTTTTGTAAACATCTTCAAGAAATAATTGATTATTATTTTTTCTCAACAAAATTTACTCAATCCAATTTGTTCGAAAATAGGACTTTAGGTTTGTAAAACCCGAAAATTCTGAAACTGCAGAAGGGAAGATAATCGCGTGATACAAGTCGCACATGGGAGCTGGAAAGCGTACTCAGCTCGAACCTATCAAACTATATCACTCCAGAGTTAGGATCCCAGCTGGCCGCTTTAAAACAGCATATGGGCATAAGTAACTTTGCCTCTGTATAGATATTCTACAATAAAC
>CAZFNL010000120.1:0-62105 GCA_964520615.1 uncultured Gammaproteobacteria bacterium | reverse complement strand
GTACAACATAGTGTAAAGGCGTTCTTGACAAGCTATATATGTTGGTATATATTAGGTTATCGTGTTAAGTTTCCCGACTTTATCACTTATTGCCCTCTCAATTATTGTCCTTGTCATCGGACAGGGATTTTCTTGGGAGGCCGGATCAAAGAGTTAAGAATTAAGAATTAAGAATTAAGAAAGCCTCTCAAGAAAGAGAGGCTTTTTCGTTTATGAGTAAAAATTTATTAAAAAATCGAAGCAGGTTTCTTACCGGAACCCCCGGCGGCAAGGATTGGGCAAAAAGAGCCGCGGCACGTGCCATGCTGCGGGCAGTCAATTTCAATGACCGAGATTTTGAAAAACCCATCGTGACTGTAGCTTGTCCATACACCAATGCTACTCCCTGCAATGCTCAAGTCCAGGAGTTGGGAGAGATTATAAAAGATGAGATAGAAAAAGCCGGAGGGAAAGCGTTCATATTCGGAACTCCTGTAGTAAGTGATGGAGAATCAATGGGCATGGAAGGCATGAAGTATTCCCTTGTTTCCCGCGAGCTTATCGCCGACAGCATCGAGACAATGCATGAATCATATATGGCTGACGGTATTATTACCCTTTCAGGCTGCGACAAGACTATACCGGGAGCGCTTATGCCGCTGGCCAGAAACAACAGCATAGGGTTGACTCTCTATGGAGGAAGTATTTTGCCGGGAAGGTATAAAGGAAAAGACCTGACAATAGTCAGCACTTTTGAAGCAATCGGAGCTCACGCTGCGGGTAAGATGAACGATGCCGAATTCCGGCAGATTGAGTGCCATTCATGTCCGGGAGCCGGTGCCTGCGGGGGGATGTTTACCGCCAATACCATGTCAAGTGCCATTGAGGCACTGGGAATGAGTTTGCCAGGTTCTGCTACCAATTTGGCCGTAGACCGCAAAAACCGGGTATCAGCGGAGAAAAAAGCAGACTGCAAAAATTCAGTCAAAGCTCTTTTTAACCTGATGAAAAAAGGCATAAGAACAAGGGATATCATGACAAAAAAGGCTTTTGAAAATGCGATTATGGTTGTGTTGGCTCTTGGAGGATCTACCAATGCTTATATTCATCTTTTAGCTTTGGCCCATGAGGCTGATATTGATTTGACTCTTTCTGATTTTGATAGAATCGGAAAGAAAGTACCACTTTTGGGTAATTTCAAACCTTTTGGTGATTATGTTATGGAGAATTTGCATACCATAGGCGGAGTACAAATGGTTTTGAAAATGCTTTATGAAGCAGGGCTTATTCATGGTGAATGTATGACAGTAACAGGAAAAACGGTAGAGGAAAATATCAGGTCAGCCCGGAGGCGACCCTCAAACCAGAAGATTGTATATAGTTTTGATAAACCTTTGGCGCCGTCTGACCATCATATTGTTGTCATGTATGGCAATATGGCAAAAGAGGGTGCAGTGATGAAACTTTCCGGCAAGGAGATGGAGATGCATCGGGGTCCTGCCAGAGTTTTTGAGAGGGAAGAGGATGCTCTTGATGCAATTCTCGCCGGGAAGATAAAAAAAGGAGACGTAATAGTGATAAGATATGAGGGTCCAAAAGGCGGACCAGGCATGCGGGAGATGCTTTCTCCTTCTTCAGCTCTAATGGGTCGGGGATTGGGGAAAGATGTTGCCCTTATTACAGACGGACGTTTCTCAGGCGGTACTCACGGAATTATGATAGGACATGTATCACCCGAGGCAAAAGTCGGAGGGACAATTGCTTTAGTGAAAGAAGGAGATATGATAACTATCAACCTGAAAAAAAGGATCGTAGATTTGGATATAAGTAAAGATGAGATTGAGAAAAGAAGGAAGAATTGGAAAGCTCCGGCAGATAAATATAAACGGGGAGTTCTGGCAAAATACGCAAAACTGGTATCAAGCGCTTCATACGGCGCAGTTACAAGTTAGCATAAGGCGCCAGGCCAAAAGCGTAAAAAGAAACTTCACGTTTCACGCTTACCGCTAAACGCTTTTAATATGAAAACTAGATTAAAAGAAGGACAGAACGCAACCGGTGGAGAAATTCTTTGTGAAATGTTGCTTCGTGAGGGAGTCGATACAATTTTTGGTTATATAGGGGGTGCTATCATGCCAACCTATGATGCGCTTTTGGAATATCCGGAGCTTCATCATGTGATGGTACGTCACGAACAGGGTGCGGCTCACGCTGCTGAAGGCTATGCTAGAGTTACCGGTAAACCGGGAGTTTGCCTCGTTACCTCAGGACCTGGTGCCACAAATCTGATAACCGGAATTGCCGATGCCATGATGGATTCAGTCCCGATTGTTTGCATTAGCGGCCAGGTGGTTTCAAATCTCATTGGCAACGATGCTTTTCAGGAGACTGATGTGGTAGGAGTGACGGGAATGATTACCAAACATAATTATCTTATCCTAAAACCGGAGGAAGTGGCGGATGTAATAAGAGAAGCTTTTTATATTGCCAATTCAGGGAGACCCGGTCCAGTCATGATTGATATTGCCAAAGATGCGCAATATAGAGAGTGCAAATTTGTTTACCCCAAAAGTCTAGATCTTCCCGGATACAAGCCGACTGTTGAGGGAAATATTATACAAATTAAAAAAGCGGCAGAAATTATAAATGAAAGCAAAAAGCCTTATATTTTGGCTGGTCACGGAATCCTCATTTCCCATGCTGAAAAAGAGCTGGATGAGCTTGCACGAAAGGCTGATATTCCTGTAGCTACCACCCTTCATGGAATCAGTAGTATCACTGTTGACCATCCAAGTTATGTAGGAATGTTGGGGATGCACGGGAATCTTAGTCCGAATATGTGTACTAATAAAACTGATTGCCTGATTGCTTTGGGTATGCGTTTTGATGACAGAGTGACTGGAAATTTATCTTCTTATGCCAAAGGCGCGAAAGTAGTTCATGTGGATATTGATCCTGCCGAGCTGGGGAAAAATGTAAAAGCAGATGTGCCTATTGTCGGCGACGTGAAAAATGTTCTTGGTAAACTTATTCCTCTAGTCAATCGTGTAAAGCATAAAGAATGGTTTGCGGAATTTAAAAAATATGACCGGATTGAAGATAAAAAGGTTATTCAAGTTGAAGTCCATCCCAAAAAAGGAAAAATCAAAATGGGTGAGGTGGTTAATGAGCTGAATCAGGAGACGAGGGGTGAGGCAGTTGTTGTAGCCGATGTGGGTCAACATCAGATGATAGCCGCCAGATATTACCATTTTCATAAACTTGACAGATTTCTTACTTCCGGAGGTTTAGGTACTATGGGTTTTTCCATTCCGGCTGCTATGGGCGCAAAATTGGGCAGATCTGGGGCCGAAGTCTGGGCAATTGTTGGGGATGGAAGTTTCCAGATGACCATGAATCAGCTAGCAACCATTGAAGAGGAAAATATAGATATTAAAGTAGCAATTCTGAATAATAATTTTTTGGGTATGGTACGGCAATGGCAGCATCTTTTTTTCAATCATAAATATTCGGAGGTATTTTTGAGGAATCCCGATTTTATCAAACTCTGCGAGGGGTTCCGGATACCGGCTGTGAAAGTAGAAAACAGAAAGGATATATTACCTGCAATAAAAAAAGCACGTGCGCATAAAGGACCGTTTGTTATTGAATTTGTTGTGGAGACAGAGGCCAATGTATTCCCAATGATGCCGGCTGGTGCGGCCGTGGACGAGATAATATTAGAATAGCAATAATCATAGTTTTAGTAGGATATGTTATAAAAGTGGTGCTGGTGCGGCCGTGGATGAAATTATACTGGAGTAAAATTAGCGTTTAGCGTAAAGCGTAAATAAGATTTATGGAGACTAAGAATAATTTGTCAACTTTAATCGTGTCTGTACAAAACCGACCGGGAGTCCTTTTCCGGATTGCAGGCCTTATCCGCAAAAGGCGGTTTAATATCGAGAGTCTGACGGTATCACATACAGAAAATCCCCTGATTTCGCGATTTACGATATTGGTGCGGGGAGAAAAAGACATTGTTGAGAAAATGAGCAAACAACTTTACCGGATTATTGAAGTTTTAAAAGTAAGCGATCCAGCACCAGGAGAAATTGTTGCCAGAGAACTTGCGCTTCTAAAGGTTTCCATAAGAAAGCCAGGAGCTAGAATTGAAGTATCCAACATTGCCGATCATTTTAGAGCTCATGTAGTAAATATTCATCCAGAATATATGGTGCTAGAGATTACCGGTGAAGAGGAGAAAATTGATGCCTTTTATGAAAATATGAAGAAATTCGGCATTATTGAGTTTGTGCGGACCGGAAGAACCGCATTATATAAATAAGGAGTTTTCTATGGCAAAGATGAAATTTGGTGATGTTACCGAAAATGTAGTGACGAGGCAGGAGTTTCCGCTAGATCGCGCCCGCCAGGTATTAAAAAATGAAATAGTTGCGGTACTTGGTTATGGAGTTCAGGGTCCGGCACAAGCGATGAATCTGCAAGATAACGGTGTGAATGTGATTATCGGTCAACGGTCACCTTCATCTTCCTGGGATAAGGCTGTAAAGGATGGGTGGAAAAAAGGAAAGACCCTCTTTTCTATTGAGGAAGCGGCAGAAAAAGGTACGATATTGGCCTATCTGCTTTCTGATGCCGGGCAGGTGGCTCTGTGGCCAAAAGTGAAAAAATATCTGACTGCCGGTAAAGCACTCTATTTTTCCCACGGATTTGGTATCACTTACAGGAAATATACCAAGATTATTCCTCCAAAAGATACAGACGTTATCCTTATAGCTCCTAAAGGTGCTGGAAGATCTGTAAGGCAGAATTTCCTTGCCGGAAGCGGGATAAATAGTAGTTTTGCCGTCTTCCAAGATGCTACAGGCCGGGCAAAGGAGAGAGTTATGGCAATGGGTATCGGTGTGGGATCAGGTTTTCTTTTTGAAACCACGTTTGAGAAAGAAGTCTACAGCGACTTGACAGGGGAGCGGGGAGTACTTATGGGAGCGCTTGAAGGGATAATGGAGGCGCAGTTTAATGAATTCAGAAGACGAGGACACACGCCATCTGAAGCTTTTAACGAAACAGTGGAAGAGTTGACCCAAAGTCTTATCAGGATGGTTGCGGAAAACGGAATGGACTGGATGTATGCCAACTGTTCAACTACCGCTCAAAGAGGTGCTCTTGATTGGAAAGGAGAGTTTAGAGACGCTGTAGCTCCGGTTTTCAGGAGGCTCTATTCTTCTGTCAAGATCGGAAAAGAAGCACAACGAGTATTGAAGGCAAATTCAGCAAAGGATTATAGGAAAAAACTTGAAAAAGAATTGTCAGAAATGAGAAATATGGAGATGTGGAGGGCAGGCGCTACTGTAAGGTCTCTGCGTCCTGAAAATTGGAAGAAAAAATGATATCAGATGACTATTTCTATCATATAGAATGTTTCCTTTGTCATAAAAAGGTTAACGAAAAAGAAAATACTACCGTCTGCAGAAGTTGTGGCGGCCCTCTTGACGTAATCTATGATTATTCAAAGCTAAAAGATGGAATGAATTTCTATGTGATGCAAAATACCCCTCCCAAAACAATAAAATATCTTGATTTTTACCCTTTAATTGATAGGAATAATTTAAGCTCGCTTGGTGAGGGGGGAACACAGCTCCATAATTTGCCAAAACTTGGCAGTAAGTTAGGACTTTCCAGAATTTACCTGAAAAATGAAGGTCTCAATCCCACAGGGGCTTTTAAGGATAGGGGAAGTTTTGTAGAAATAAATAAGGCAAAAGAATTAGGTTTTAAGAGCGTCTGTGTTGCTTCAACCGGAAATATGGCAGCATCCGTTGCTGCATATTCTGCTCAGGCAGGTTTGGAGTGTTATGTATTTGTGCCTGAAAATACGCCGCGCGGCAAGTTGGCTCAGGCCATTTCTTATGGAGCGCGGGTAATCCAGGTGCGCGGTACTTACTCTGATGCTTTTAACCTTACAGTAAAAGTTGCGGCGCAGTTCGGTTATTACCTGGCCGGAGATTATGCTTTTAGAGGTGAAGGCCAGAAATCACTGGCATTTGAAGTTTGCGAGCAGATGTGGTTTGGTAAAATTGACTGGGTAATAGTGCCGGTGGGAATGGGAACAAACTTATCTTATATTTGGAAAGGATTTAAGGAATATTTTGAGTTTGGCCTTATTTCCCAGCTCCCGAAAATGGTGGCTGTTCAGGCTGAGGGAGCGTCAACAATAGTAACAGCTTTTATAACTCACTCTGAGATAAAGCCATTGGATAAACCCCAAACTATATGTTCTGCTATTGCCTGCGGGATGCCAATTGATTACCCCAAAGTGCTCAAAGCTCTGAAAGAGTCACACGGGACAGCCATAGCAGTATCAGATGATGAGACGCTTTCCGCTCAGCAGACTCTTGCTAAGATGGAAGCGCTATATATAGAGCCTTCATCAGCTACTTCGATTGTAGCGCTTCAAAGACTGGCGAAACAGAAGATTATAAAAGAAAATGATGTAGTGGTTTGTGTGGCAACTGGGGCAGGTTTGAAAGATCCTGCCACAACGCTAAAAGTTTTGGCTGATCCACCAACAATCGAACCGATACTTTCTGAAGCCTTAAAAGTGATAAAAAGCGGCATTCTGTCTCTTAGAGCAGGAGGAGTAGGCGATAAAGAAAAAGTCTTATTTACCAAAGTACCCGAAGAGATCGAGTTGAAAAAAGTCATCAAGCGTGAATTCCGACTGGAATTGGATATAGAATCGCTAAAAATAATCAAAAAAGTGATTGGTAAGTTTATTATCGTAAAAGGGAAAAATATCGTGAAAGCTGATCTTCAGTCAATAATAGAGACTATCATGCAGGATGAGAGAAGAAAAAAGACACTGGACGTTTTGGATTTTAGAATCGAGACTTCCAAAAGAAATAAACCCAGGGCATATGTCAAAATTAGCCTTAACGGTCGCGAATTTGAAAATGAAAGCGAAGGAGTGGGACCGGTAGACGCAGCAATAAACGCAATATCCTCAATTATCAAACGCAAAAATGGAGGGGAATTCCGCCTTACCGATTTTAACGTAGAGATACCTACAACAGGAAGCGATGCTACTGTAGAAGCAAGTATGGTCTTACAACATGAGAATGGAACTCAAGTAATTGAGAAAGGCACATCCCCTGATATTATTGTGGCGTCGATAGAAGCATTTGAAAAAGGTTATAATGAGCTAGCCTATCAGTTGAAAGAACAATCTAAAAATAGTGCGAAGAAATCCTGATAGTGAATATAAACTTTATTGTAAGGAGGTACTATTATGAAAATTGAAGTTGATACCAAAAAGGCTCCATCGGCCATAGGACCATATTCACAAGCTGTCAAGCTGGGTAATCTGGTTTTTTGCGCTGGTAACATAGGAGCGGATCCAAAAACAAACATATTAAGCGATAAAGGGATAAAAGAACAGACGAAACTTGCTTTAGAGAATATAAAGAATATTCTTTCTGCAGCCGGTTCTGGTATGGAAAACGTGTTAAAGACCACTGTTTATCTGAAAAGCATGGATGATTTTGCCTCTATGAATGAAGTTTATGCCACCTTTTTTTCCAAGCCGTATCCGGCGCGGGCAACTATTGCTGTAGCTAAATTGCCAAAGGATGCTTTAGTTGAGATAGAATGTATAGCTTTTACAAAAGATAAGAAAGGAGAATGTTGCGGCGAGGGTAATTGCAGCTGCTGCGACTAAAATAATATGGCTGAATCAAAATCTTTCCCTTTTGCTTTTTTTGAGGGGAAAATAGTTCCTACTGAGCTTGCACGTGTCAACATCATGACCAATGCTCTCCAATACGGCAATGGTATTTTTGGCGGTATAAGAGGGTACGTTGCCGAGGGTAAAAGATCTGTAAATATTTTTAGAGTGAGTGACCACTATAAAAGATTTTTAAGTTCCCTGAAAATTTTAAATAAATCTATTCGATATAGCCAGAAACATCTTATTGATATCACAGTGGAACTGGCCAGGAAAAACAATCCTAGAACCGATTGTTACTTCCGTCCATTTGCTTATGCCAAGAATTTTGAAATTTCACCTGATTTAAGTAAACTGGAATTTGATTTTGCCATGTATATGATTCCTCTGGGAGAATATTTGCCCGTGAGTAAGGGTTTGAAGCTGGCTATTTCCAATTGGGTCAGGATAAATGATAATATGATTCCTTCCCGGGCTAAAGTGACGGGAGGATATATCAATTCTTCCCTTGCTAAAGGGGATGCAGCTAAACTGGGTTGTGATGACGCTCTTATGCTTTCTTCCGACGGTCATTTGGCTGAGGGAAGTGGGGCAAATTTCTTTATGATAAGGGACGGGATACTTATAACAAGCCCAAAATATAATGATGTCCTTGAAGGTATAACAAGGAGAACTATTCTAGAATTGGCGGGTGAATTAAAGATTTCTATTGAGGAAAGAGAAATAGACAGGACAGAAGTTTATATAGCTGATGAAGCTTTCCTTTCCGGGACCGGAGCTCAAGTCGCTTGGATTACAGAGGTTGACGGACGGACAATAGGTGAAGGGGGAATGGGGCCAATTACGGGGAAAATTCAAAAACTTTTTTTTGACATTGTCCGTGGCAAGGATAAGAAATATGCCGCTTGGCTGACAAAAATATGACCAAATACCAAAAATATTTTCGAGAAATGATGGATAAGAATGAATATCTTTTTACCGAGTTTAAGCGCATACATGACAGTTATATGCTTGATCCCGTCAAGTATGAAAATGAATTCAACAAGCTAGGTAAGGAAGTAGTAGATGAGATTAGGGAATGGGAAAGAAAGTTGTGCAGTCAAAGCGAACGGGGACAATACGGAGTGTTTTCGGCAGGGCTTGCTGATAAATTTTGGAAGGAAGTCAGGATTTATTTTCCAAAGATTGATTTCGTAGGAGTCAAAATATCGTAAAAATTATTCTTTGGAATTATTAGATACAAGAGACTATTTTATCCCCTGTCTCTTTTGTGCCCAAGATTTTACTTTCAGGCGTATTTTTGTCTTTTATATCGTGAGTGCGGTAGCCTGATTTGATAAATTTCCCAATAGCTTTTTCTACGATTTTTGCCTCATTTTCCATACGGAAACTAATCCTTAACATCATTACTATAGAGAGGATGGCAGCCAAGGGGTTTGCAGTATTTTTTCCTACCGCTTTGTTATAGGCACCATGGATTGGTTCAAATAAGGAGTATTTTTCGCCTATTGAGGCTGACGGAAGAAGGCCAATAGACCCGCTTATAACTGATGCTTCGTCAGTAAGGATATCCCCAAACATATTTTCCGTTAAAATGACATCAAATTGCGCCGGATTTTTAATTATTTGCATGGCGGCATTATCAACAAACATATGATTTAGTGTTACTGATGGAAAACTTCGGGCAACTTTTTCCACAGTTTCCCGCCACAATCTTGATGTTTCAAGTACATTGGCTTTGTCGATGCTTGTGACTCTTTTTTGGCGTTTTTGTGCAAGATTAAAAGCTACTTTAGCAATTCTTATGACTTCTTCTTTTGAATAAATTGACGTGTCAACTGCAGTATTTCCCTTATTTTTCCGCAACCTTGGTTGGCCAAAATAGATACCTCCAGTAAGTTCTCTGACAACAACCATATCAACTCCTTCTACTCTTTCTTTTTTGAGTGGTGAGATTTCTGATAAGTTTTCAAATAGTATAATTGGACGGATGTTGGCAAAAAGTTCAAGAGATTTACGCAATTTCAAAAGGCCTTGTTCTGGTCTTATTTTTGCTTCAGGGTTGTTGTCATATTTTGGATCTCCAATTGCGCCAAAAAGTATAGCATCGGAACTTTTACAGAGTTTCAGAGTTTCAGGCGGGAGCGGGCCGCCAGTCTTATCTATGGCAATACTACCTATAAGACCTTCCTGAAAGATAAACTGGTGATTGAATTCCTCCCCGACTTTTTTCAGTACTTTTACCGCTTCTCTGGTTACTTCCGGGCCTACACCGTCTCCTGCTAATAATGCTATTTTCTTTTTCATAGGTAAATTCTGGGATCAACTATCCTACCTGCGATTGCAGCAGCGGTGACTGTGACCGGTGAGGCCAGAAAAATCTTGGCTTCGCGGGAACCCATTCTGCCGATATAATTTCTGTTTGACGAAGATATCATTTGAGCGCCGGTTCCGACAACTCCCATATGTTTGCCAAAGCACGGTCCGCAGTTTGAGGATTCGATATTGGCCCCGGCATCCGCAAAAAGCGTCAGTATGCCGTCTTTTAGTAGTTTGTTATAGACTTTTCTTGATGCTGGTATAACTACAAAGTTTACCTGCGGGTTTACTTTCCTGCCTTTTATTATCTTTGCCGCCGCCACAAAGTCTTCATACCGGCCATTTGTGCAGGCTCCCAAAAAAGCATCTGTTATGTTAAGAGAATTGACTCTGGCAAAATCCACATTTTTTGATTTTTGGGATTTACGCATATACTGGTCTAGTTTACTTACAGGCGTGACGTTACCAGGTTTATGGGGGAATGCCACCATCGGTTCAAGAGAGGATAAATCAATATTGATAATTTTTTCATAATTGCAATTTTTATCAGGTGTATAGGCTTTATAGGGATACTTGGCTCTTTCATCGATATATTTTTTCAATATTTTGTCAAACTCAAAAATTGCCGTCCTTGCTCCCATCTCCACAGCCATGTTAGCCATAGTAGTTCTGGCATCCATAGAGAGAGAGGAGAGGGCCGGGCCACCAAACTCGACTATTCTTCTTGATGCTCCATCTACTCCCAATTTACCAATTAAATAAAGAATAATATCTTTGGAGAATGTACCATTGCTGAGTTTACCATGAAGATTTACCCTGATTGTTTTTGGTATTTCAATATCGTAAAGATATCCGGTAGGCAGAGCAAAACTTGCATCAGTGGTGCCGACGCCAAAAGCCAATGTGTTTAACGCCCCATTGGTATCAGTGTGCGAGTCCGTTCCCAGAATAATTTCTCCGGGAACGATTTGGCCATCTTCTATAAGGACGACATGTTCTATCCCATCTCCTTCCTTATAGCATTTGATTCCCTGATCTTTGGCAAACTTCTCCATAAAATCTATTCCTTCGGAAACCGCAACCGACGAAGAGGGGACAGTATGGTCTGGGATAAGAAATACTCTTTTTTTATCAAAGACGTAAAATTTCTTTTTGTTTTTTGCATATATGTCGGAAAAATTAGAAAGACTGTCTTTCAGAGCCGGAGGTGCAATGACTTCATTGAAGAAAAGAACATCTATGGGTAATTTTTCTAGCTTGTCACCTGCAAAAGTCTCGTATCCCAGATGATCT
Source organism: uncultured Gammaproteobacteria bacterium (assembly GCA_964520615.1). Classification (GTDB taxonomy): domain Bacteria; phylum Patescibacteriota; class Microgenomatia; order 2-02-FULL-39-11; family 2-02-FULL-39-11; genus JAMCUI01. The sequence continues at coordinate 50,788 of CAZFNL010000120.1, read as the reverse complement.
GTTATTATTTTTTCTGCGATAGTCTTTGGTTTAGTAGACTTTATTTTTGTTCCGGCATAATCCTTTTGGCTTTTGGCGGGTTTTTCCAATAATAAGGATAGGTGACTTCTGATTTTTCCGATTTTTCCTCCAAGAATGAATGTTTTGGCGACAGTCTCATCCATTTTGAAACTAAACGTTTTTCTGCCGTTTATTTTTATTTCCTTTTTCTCAAGATTAATCACAAGTCGGTCCGATTTGTGAAATTGGGTAGTATCAGTCATTGTAATTAATATAAGTCCGTTATTAAGGCAATTACGGAAAAATATATCAGGATATGATTTGGCAATGACTGCTTTTACACAGTTTTCCTGTAGTGCGTAGACCGCCTGTTCTCGGGATGACCCGCAGCCAAAATTTTCACCGGCGACAAGAATATTATTTTCATCTTTCCGGTTTCGGGAGATAAATTCCTTATCATAATTTGCAAAAGCATACCTGCCGAAAAATGAACGGTCGGTTGATTCCTGCAATGTCCAGGCCGGTATGATGTCGTCAGTATTTATGTCGTCGGGAAAGGTGGAGGTAACTTTTCCGGAAATATCGGTGATCATATTAGTGAATCTTATTAACAGCATCTATGTAAGCCATTGCTGCAGCGACTATGGTGTCTGTGTGAGTTCCAGAACCGAAAGATCCCCTTTTGCCGTCTTGTACTCCCACGTATACTTTAGCCATGGCATTTGATCCTATTGTGGCGGCCTGGATAAGAAATTGTGTCAGTTTATGATTTTGGCCCAAACAAGTGTCTATCGCATTAAAACTGGCATCTATTGGGCCGTCACCAGTACCCGTAGCTTCCTTATTTTTTCCATTGACTGACAGTCTTACGGTTGAAGTGGGAATATTTTTATTTCCCGAAATTGTTTGGATGAGTACCAGTTTTATTTTTTTGTGGTTTGTTTCATCTTTTTGGTCCATCAGATAATATAGATCCTCGTCATAAATTTCTTTTTTGATATCCGCCAGTTTCAGGAATTTCTGATAGACAGAGTTCAATTTATCATGTGTCAGATTAAAACCTATTTTTTCCAGCTTGTGACGGAGTGCTGCTCGGCCTGATCGGGCTGTGAGAATAATTTTTGAAGAGGTCAATCCTACAGCCTTTGGATCAATTATTTCGTAATTTTCCCTTCTTTTCAGGATTCCATCTTGATGTATTCCTGATGAATGGGAAAAAGCATTGGCTCCGATTATGGCTTTATTCGGTTGGACAGGAATGCCCATAATCTGCGAGACCATCTGGCTGGTTTTGTAAATTTCGCCAGTCTTAATACTTGTTGAATAAGACAGATAATCGCGCCGTGTATAAAGCGCCATGACTACTTCTTCAAGTGAGGTATTTCCTGCTCTTTCACCAATTCCGTTCATTGTTACTTCTACCTGCCGTGCTCCATTAAAAACTCCAGACAATGTATTGGCTGTAGCTACACCCAGATCATTATGACAATGCACGGAAATGATGGCTTTATCAATATTTGGTACATTTTTGGTGAGATATTTTATTTTTGGGCCGAATTCTTCAGGAAAACAATAACCGGTGGTGTCGGGAATATTGACAACTGTTGCTCCTGCAGTTATTACTTTCATAATCATTTCCGAAAGAAATTGATTATCTGCGCGTCCGGCATCTTCAGCGTAAAATTCCACGTCAGAAACAAATTTTTTGGCATACAGGACAGCCTCGACCGCCCTTTCCAGTATATCTTTGCGGTTTGATTTGAATTTGTATTTTATATGGACATCTGAGGCGCCGATTCCGGTATGTATCCGGGGGCTTTGTGCGTATTTCAGCGCTTTGGCGGCGCACTCTATATCTTCTTTTATGGCACGGGTCAGGCCGCAGACGGTACAGTTTCTGACTGTTTTTGAGACGGCCACGACTGATTCAAAATCCCCAGGTGAAGAGATGGGAAATCCGGCTTCGATGATGTTCACTCCCAACTTTTCTAGTTGTCTTGCCAACTCCACTTTTTGGGAAGTGTTTAGTTTAGCCCCCGGCGACTGTTCGCCATCGCGCAGTGTGGTGTCAAAGATGGAAATTTTTTGTTTCATAAAATCATTGTTTTATTTTTGCAGCCTTGATACCGAATTTTTCAAATCCTTTACATTGAATATTTATCATAAAAAAAATCTCTCTTGGCTTAAGAGAGATTCATTTTCTTATTTGCTTATTGATTTATTCTCTGTATCCTCTCAAACCATTAGAAATCTTCTCCAAGGAGGAGATTAAGGCTTGAAAGAGTTAGATTTCGCATAAGAATAGTTTAATATACGACATTTTGATTTTAGTGTCAACATTTGTTATAATTTATAAAAGCCGCTTTATGCGACTAACCCACTTACATCTTTTTGATTACCTTTATCGCGCGTATAATGCGTGGCCCCGAATTTATGACGGAATTACCCAACTGTTTTCCATTGGTCAATGGGAAAAATGGCAGAATAGGGTATTTGATGATTTAGTAGGTAGAAAAATACTGGAGATCGGTGTTGGCCCGGGGCATCTGCTTTTGAAGATGGTGCAGAAAGGGTATCGAGTAACTGGTTTGGAACTTCGAAAAGGTATGGCCTATGAGGCAAGGAGAAAGGTAAAAAAAGCGGGTTTGGATATTGATATTTTACAACAGTCAGTATACCGCCTGCCTTTTAAGAATGAAACATTTGATTGTATTGTGATGACGTTTGTTTTAGCTGAGATTGTAAATCTAGATAAAGCTATAATCGAGATGAAAAGAGTATTGAAAAAAGGCGGGAAAGTGATTGTTATTGCTGGAGGTATACCTCAGGACAGAAATATTATCGCCAAATTATTGTTTAAGTTCATTGGTAGCCAGACTACGCTCAGAATTGAGAGAGATAATAAGGGTTATTTCGAAAAATACGGGTTTGCCGTGACTCGCACTGATTTTGGCCCCTTTAACGTGGTTAATAAGATTGTCTCCATAAAGAAATGAAGATTATATATGTTCCCTGTAAAGATTCTTCTGAAGCAAAGCTAATCGCGCGATCAATAATTGAAGCGAAGTTGTCAGCGTGTGTGAATATAATTCCTTCAATTTTTTCTGTATACCGGTGGAAAGGGAAAATTGAAGAGCAGAAAGAAGCGTTAATTATAATAAAGACGAGATCAAATCTTGTCGACAGGGTCGTTTCTCATATTCAAAGGATTCATTCATATAATACTCCGGAAATCATTATTTTTGATAAGACCAATACGACTAAAGCGATAGATAAATGGCTTGGAGAAGAATTGACGGGTTAATAAAAAGGAATTTTGAATTATTTCTGTCAATAAAAACCCCTCTAAAAAGAGGGGTTTTTGGTAATTACCGATTTGAAAATTTCAAATAAGTTTAATGTTGTACCCAAACTATAATCCGCTTCCATACTTTATTCTAATACCCACTTCCACAATCCAACTTTCATATGAATTAGAAATATTCATTTGAGTACGGGAAGGTAAAACATTAAATTTACCAAATTACCTATTTCAGCCGCCAATCTTGTACATGCCAGTACCGCAGACTGGGCATTTACCTTTCATAGCCGGTTTGCCGTTTTTCATGGTAACTTTGGTAGCGTTTGGATCGTCTCTTTTTGCGCGGCATTTTACACAATACATCTGTGCCATTAATATTCACCTCCCTTCATTATGTCAAATCTAAATCAATGCTATAAAAAAATTTTTTCTGACTGAAAACTGATTTATTGTTTTAAGCCCTATGTAGCAGAAAATATAGCACACCTTGAAGCAGGAATGCAAACACGGTGAATATAGTAATTTTTATCAAGTCGTGCCTGACATAAGAATAATCAGTCATTAATGAGGACGATTTGGGCTTTAGGATAGTCTGAATATTTGATATACCATTAAAGCTGTCCTGTATGGAATATCTTGCTTTGTCAGTTGTTAATTGGCTCTTGACAGAAGTGTCAGTAAGACTGACAGAGATACTGCTGCTATTACGGTGGGGAAAACGCGCTTCATTATTTTCTTTGGAAATATGCGATTGAGATTGAGTTACAGAATGAATATCGTGAACTGTTATTTTTCGGTGGAGTTCGGCTAAGAGTTTCTGCTTTTTTGTTTTCTTAGGCATGGGGCCAAGATATCATATTGACATAGAGTTGTAAAGTAAGTACAATCTGAATACTTCGTTTACTCATTCGGAAAATAGTTGTTAAAATTCCGATTAATTTTTGGTTGGAAACATAAAAGTGGTTGAAAATATTACTCTCATAATTTTAGCTATTATCCTTATATGGTTAGGCGTATTGAGTTTTTATCTTTATAAATCATTGGCTCACTATGGCAAGCTGACAAGACTGACTGGTAAGGAACAATCGGGTGATATTTTGGATGGTATTGTTGATAAGTTAAAAGATAACAGTAATGAACTTGAACTTTTGCGAAAGGAACTGGATAAAGTCATAAATGAAAATAAATATCATATACAGAAAGTGGGTATTCTTCGGTTTAATCCTTTTTCTGATGTTGGGGGAGAACAGAGTTTTGTCTTGGCTGTCCTTGATAGTTGTGATACCGGTATTGTCTTGACATCTCTTCATAATAGAGGTGCAACCCGTTGGTATGTGAAAAGTGTCAAGGAAGGGAAGGGCGTAGATTTTCAATTGTCAGAGGAGGAAAAAAAAGTTATTGTCGTTGCTGGAAATCTATCAAATCTATCAAAGGAAAGAAAAGAAAAGACGACAATAAGACAAAATGGTCAAACTGGTTCACAAACAGGTTATTTGAGAAGCAGCCGTGTTACGATAAGGAAGATAGGTTCGGATTAGTAGTTCGTTTAGTTAATTTTGCTATCCGGACCGGCTTTGAGAAACGATTGAAAATCAGCGAAATGGAGTACTAGAAGAGATTATTCCATTCAGATGTTTGTTCAGAATCAGCACGCTTGGGAGATATATCTCTAATAATAGGATTAATTAGTTGACGTAATCGCCGGAAAAATGTAGGATTGTAATTATTTTGTATTTTATTTTATGACTAAGCAGAAATTAGTTTATATTCTTTCAGGGCTCGGGCTTTATTTTATTGTTACCGGTTTGTCATTTGCAGGTTTTAGCTTTTTTGCAAAAGGAAACTCTTCGGCTCAAGTAGTGACTTCTCCAGTTGGTGTTTCTCCTGGGGTAAAACCCAAATATAAAGTCGACCCTTCAGTCCCAAGAGATCAGGTTTGTCCGTTGGATGGAGAAATGTATACCAAGCAGGAAAAAGATATTTGGGATACAAGGCGTCCGCTTGCTGTTATGATCGAAAATTCAGAGGAGGCAAGACCACAATCGGGTATCTCCAGAGCAGACATAGTATATGAGGCATTAGCAGAAGGATGGATTACTAGATTTATGGCTGTTTTTTACTGTAATACTCCGATGGAAAATATTACAGTTGCTCCTGTCAGATCAGCTAGAACCTATTTTGTCGATTGGGTGTCAGAATATGATGCTTTATACAATCATGTTGGCGGAGCGGGGATGTGTGATGATAATACTGTAGATACGCGCGCCAAGGCTCTTTGTCAGATCCGCCAATACGGCATAAAAGATATGGACCAGTTTGGCATAGGGTTTCCGGATTGTTATAGAAATCCGGATAGGCTTGATCATCCTGTTGCAACAGAGCATACGATGGTCTGTTTTTCCGAAAATCTATATAAGATAGCTTCAAACCGAGGATGGACAAATGTGGATGAAAACGGTGTATCCTGGGATAAAAATTTTACGGAGTGGTCATTTAAGGATGATCCTTCCGCCGCAGATCTTGGTACGGTGACAAAAGTGAAATTGGTTTTTGCGCCAGGTTATGACAAATATGATGTAATGTGGCAATACGATAAAGCGACAAACAGCTATAAGAGGTTTAACGGAGGAGTGCCACATATTGATTTGGAAAATAAACAGCAACTGACAGCAAAAAATGTAGTGGTTCAACTGACTAAACTTACCGGTCCGGTTGATGAGCATGGTCATCTATTGTATACAACAATCGGAAGCGGTAAAGCCCTAATTTTCCAGGATGGGAAAGTGGTGGTAGGTACATGGTCTAAGAAGTCCAGGGTTTCAAGGACAATGTTTTACGGGCCAAACGGAAAACAAGTAAGTTTCACTAGAGGTCCAATTTGGATAGAAATATTGCCAAGTGAACAGCAGGTAACATATTAGATACTTTTGACCAATTGCGGTTAACCTGCCCCGTCGTCACGTCTTATGACGGATCTCGGGGAAATCAAGTTTTCAAAGTCTTGATGCCCGGCGGATCAACTATAAAGAAAGGAGAAAAATATATGTTGTCAGACCTTATAGTTTCCCGGGTACGGGTAAAGGTACTTGAACTATTTTTTCTAAATTTGGGAAATATTTATCACGTCAGAGAAATAGTCAGAAGGACAAGTGAGGAAATAAATGCAGTCAGACGTGAGTTGTCCCATCTGGAGAAAGCTGGGCTTTTATCCAAAGAAAGACGGGCAAATCGGCTTTTTTATAATCTTCGCAAAGACTACCCACTCTACTTTGATATTCTCAATCTAGTCATAAAAAACTCAGGCCTCGGTGGAGATATGCTGAAAAATAAAGTAAAACTCGGGAAAGTAAAGTATGCCATGATTTCAGGAAGATATGCACGTGGAATGCAAAGGGCGGCAAATACTGTAGATCTTCTTGTTGTTGGTAAGGTAGTGCTGCCTGAATTGTCTCAAATAGTCAGACAAGAGGAAGTGAGGAGGGAAAGGGAAATAAATTATACCGTGATGAGTGAGGAAGAATTTGATTTCAGGAAAAAAAGGAGGGATCCGTTTGTTCTTGAAATCCTAAAGGGTTCAAGAATTATGCTTATTGGGGATGAAGAAGAGCTGGTTTCATAGTTGTTTTATAAGTTAAGCATAAAAATCTGTTAAAATGAGGCAAAAGATTATTAGGGTAGGCAGATCGAGTCTGGCAGTAATCATTCCAGCAAATTTTATCCATTCACTTGGGATAAGATCAGGTGACAGTGTACTGGTAAAGACAATGATTGATAGGGGAGTGATAAATCTTCATTTCTCCGGTGCCGTACAGCTGCGTCTTCCTTCAGGGAATAAACCCAAACTAAAAAAATAAAATGAAACATATAAGATTACTTCTGTGGTTTATTGCTTTTTTGACTGTTGTATCGGTAGTTATTGACTTGCCGAGAAGTTATAGATTGAAGTTTTCTTCAGGTCCGATAAAAATCAATAGGACAATACATGGTCCGGATATCAATTTTCAACTTGGTCCGATATCAGTCACGAAAAATTTGGCAGGACACTATGGTCTTGATTTGTCAGGTGGTACTCATCTTACGCTTGAGGCGGATATGAGTAAGATCGCTTCTGCAGACAAAGATAATGCCTTCAACGCTGCAAAGGATGTAGTAGAAAGAAGAATAAATCTTTACGGTCTTACGGAACCGGTAATCCAACAGTCAAAAGTGGGTCAATCATACAGATTAATTGTGGAAATACCTGGGGTGTCGGATGTGTCAAGCGCAATTGATCTCATTGGAAAGACTGCACAGCTGACATTTTACGCCGAAGGGACCCAGTCTGCTAAGACTGCCACTACATCGTCTACTATTGCAGACATATGGACCAAGCCGACAGGATTGACCGGCAAAGACCTAAAAAGCTCATCGGTCACTTTCGATCCAAATACCGGTAAACCTGAGGTATCGTTAGTATTCAACTCTGCCGGGGCTGACCTTTTTGAAAAGATTACAAAAGAAAATGTGGGCAAGACTATCGCTATATTTTTGGATAATCAGTTAATAACAGCTCCACGTGTAAACGAGCCTATATCGGGAGGAAATGCTGTAATACAGGGATCTTTTACCATGGATGAAGCAAAAAGGCTGTCAATAGATTTGAATGCTGGAGCGTTACCCGTTCCTCTCAAAGTAATTGAGGAAAGGAATATAGGCGCTACTTTGGGATTTCAATCAATCGAAAAAAGCATGATAGCTGGTGCGGTCGGATTGACATTGGTTGCCCTTTTTATGCTTTTCAATTATGGTATATTGGGTCTTTTGGCTGATATTGCATTGATTATCTATTCTCTTATTGTTTTTGCCATCTTTAAGCTTATTCCGGTGACGTTAACGCTAGCTGGAATTGCCGGTTTTATACTGTCTATAGGAATGGCTGTGGATGCCAATATACTTATATTTGAGAGGATGAAAGAAGAATTAAGGTGGGGTAAAGATCATATGACCGCCATAAGACTCGGTTTTGACAGAGCTTTCCCTTCGATTCGCGATTCCAACATTTCATCACTAATCACTTGCGGTATACTTTACTGGTTTGGTACGGGAATAATAAGGGGTTTTGCTATCACATTGGCAATAGGAATAATTGTATCCTTATTTTCCGCAATTACAGTGACTAGGACTTTTTTGAGAATGCTTTACCGACATTCTTAAAAGTTAAATTAGTTTACGTGTCAATATGAAATCGCCAGACATAATAGGCAAAAAAATATTGTATTTCATCCTTTCCGGATTGGTTATCGTTCCAGGAATAATCTCTTTGGCATTGTGGGGTATAAGACCGGCTATAGATTTTACCGGAGGGACAACGATGGAAGTACGGGTTGAAAACCCGCCAAAAAACACAAACGATCCAATATTGATAAAAGACATTGAGGAAGTTGCCAAATCAGACAAGATTGAACTTGCTTCAGTACAGGTAACAAATACAAAGACTTATCTTTTAAGAATGAAGCCAATAGATAAAAATCAGACACAAAAATTAGAGTCTGATATGAATATAAAACTTGGACAAATTTCCGTCTTGAGCTTGCAGACAGTCGGGCCAACAATTGGTGCTGAGACTACTTTGAATGCGGTTAAATCAGTTCTTATTGCTTCGCTTGCAATAATTATTTTTATCGCCTTTGCTTTCAGAAAAATTCACAAACCATACTCTTCATGGAAATTCGGTATTTGCGCTGTTATTGCTTTAGTTCATGACGTGTTGGTGGTTGTTGGAATTTTTTCCATAATGGGTCATTTTTTCAACGTGGAGGTGGATAGTCTTTTTATTACCGCGCTTTTAACCGTAATGGGATTTTCGGTACACGATACTATCGTGGTTTTTGACAGAATTAGGGAAAACCTGCATAAAATGCCTAATCTTTCTTTTGCCGATGTTACTAATGAGTCGATAGTTCAGACATTAGCAAGATCTCTCTCCACATCACTGACTGTACTTTTTACTCTTTTTGCCCTCCTTCTTTTCGGGGGAGAAACAATAAGATGGTTTATAGTAGCGCTTCTTATTGGAATTGCCTCAGGAACTTATTCCTCCATTTTCAACGCTTCTCCTCTTCTTGTGTTATGGGAGGAATGGGGACAAAATAGGAAAAAATAAATTAATTAGACAGTATTTTTTTATTTTTTAGTTCTTTCAGTCTTGTGAGAAGAATTTCTCTTTCGTTTGGCAGTTTCCCTTCAACAACGTCGTTAAAGAGCATGTCCAGCGCTTTTCCTACCAATGGGCCTGGCCGTGAAGCAAAAATTTTCATTACGTCGTAGCCGTCTATTTTCAGATCAGCCGCGGTAAAAGGCTGTGTTTGTACCTCTAGTAACCTTTTTTTGAATAGCTCAAGTCTCCACGAAGTTTCCCTAGCGCCGCCTCCAAGTCTGTCGCCGGTACGAAGATGAAGCATATGATTCAAGTATTCAGGCGTGACATTTCTTATAAAGCGCCTGACTGCAGTATCGGTTTGTCTCTCATCTACAGTAAACTGATGATAACGGACAAGAGTCAAAAGCAAATTCGAATCTTTTTTTGACAAATGTAGACGTTGGGCGATATTTCTGACTATTGAAGCGCCGATGATCTCGTGGTTATAAAAAGTGATTACTCCTTCAAAAGTTTTGTTAAAAGTAGCAGGTTTGCCGATATCATGTAGGAGTGTTGCCAGTCTGACGATAGGATTTGAGGACGGGCAGTTTTTCAGTGACATAAGAAGATGTGTACCCACATCAAAAACGTGGTGGCGTTTGGGGCTTTTTTGTTCCACACCAAAACATTTTTCTAGTTCAGGCAATATAAAAGACAGAAGACCTGCATTTTTCAAAAGCATTATACCGTCTGCTGGGAAGTTGGAAGCAAGAACTTTTAGTAACTCATCTCTTACTCTTTCGGTTGAGATTTTGGCAAGTAGCGATGCGTTCTTTTTAATAGCCATAAATGTTTTTTCTTCAATAAGAAATTGGAGTTCTGTAGCGATGCGGATAGCCCGCATCATGCGTAGCGCGTCTTCTTTGAAGCGTAGATTTGCATCTCCTACAGCTTTGATGAGTTTTTGTGAGATGTCTTTCTGTCCGTCATAAAGATCAATAATCTTTTTCCCGTTTGTGGCCATCGCGTTTATAGTAAAATCTCTTCTTTCCAGATCTTCCTCAAGAGTTTTACCCCAGATGATTTTGTCAGGATGACGATGGTCAGAATAACCCATTTCACTTCTAAATGTAGTTATTTCATATATATCAGGTGAATCTAATTTCTTGCCATTTGATGTTTTTATCTCAACGCCGACAGTGCCAAATTTATTATCATAGAAACTGTCAGGAAACAGTTTTATAATTTCTTCCGGAGTAGCGTCAGTGGTGAAATCCCAGTCTTTTGTGGGTTTTGAAAGGATAATGTCTCTTACACAACCGCCTACGGCATATGCCTGAAATCCTGCTTTTTTGAGTATCAATAGTGTAGTATTTACCTCTTTCGGAAGTGCAATCTTCATAGTAATATTATTTTGGCATATTGTTCCAGCTCTAAAATCTTATCTCATAAATTTTAACTCTTGTACCAGTTTAGAAAAATGGATGAAAATCAAAGGAACAAAATTCTAATCTTATTATATCCCATCATGAATTTATGAAGAAGTGGATAATACTTGAAAAATCAGCATCCGATAATAAAAAAGACATTCTGGGAATTCTTCTCGGAAATAGAAATATTTCCAGTGAGAAAGAAAAAAAAGAATTTCTTCACCCAAAACTTTCCGATCTGACTTTAGCAAGCGCTCATCTTAAAACCAAAGAATTGGAGAATGCTGCAAAACGGATAAAAATAGCGATTAAAAGAAAGGAGTCGGTTACCGTTTATACGGATTATGACGCTGACGGTGTATGTGGAGGGGCAATAGTTTGGGAAACGCTTTATAAATTGGGAGTCAATGTAATGCCATATGTTCCGCATAGGGTGAATGAAGGTTATGGTTTGTCAAGAAAAGGGATTGACAAAATTATAGAGCAATTTGGCACAAAACTTATTGTGACAGTCGATCATGGGGTTACGGCGGTAAAAGAGGTTGCCTATGCCAAGGAAAAAGGTATAGACACGATTATACTGGATCATCATATACTCCCCCAAAAATTGCCGGGTTCGGTAGCATTAATACATACGACTTTTCTTGCTTCTGGCGGACTTGCTTACTTTTTTTCCAGTTTCCTTTCAAAACATCGGTATTTCAGAAAGAATGACTTGAGTAAATCTGGTCAGACGGATAAAAGTAACCTTGATTTGGCAGCAATAGCCACAGTTGCTGATCTTGTTCCGCTTTTGGGCGCAAACAGGGTAATAGTGAAATATGGTATAGATGAGATTAAAAATACGCGCCGTGTAGGCTTGAGGTCTCTTATAAAACAATCGGGTCTTGAAAACGGGGATGTGTCTACATATGAGATAGGGCATATTCTTGCTCCCAGGATAAATGCCATGGGTAGGTTGATGCACGCAATGGATGCACTCAGGCTTTTATGCACTAAAGATATAGATAGGGCAGAGTCTTTAGCCAGAAAACTTTCTTTAACAAATAGGGAAAGGCAAATACTTACGGAAAAAGCTTCTATTCTGGCAATGGATATCGTCAGGAATGAAATGCTTTATAAAAATGGGAAAGGTAGCAATCTGATTTTCGTATCACATAATCAGTTTCAGGAGGGGATAATAGGACTTGTTGCAGGTAGATTGACAGAGACTTATTACCGTCCTTCAATAGTCGTGTCAGAGGGAAAGGAATACTCAAAAGCTTCAGCCAGATCAGTTAACGGATTGAATATTGTGGAAGTGATAAGGGAAGCGGGGGATTTGCTTGAGGATGCTGGGGGGCATGCGATGGCGGCGGGTTTTACCGTAGCGACAAAAAATATAAATATGCTTAAAAAGAGATTAAATTCGGTAGTAGAGGAAAAACTGTCAGGAATAAAATTGGAAAGAACTCTTAAAATAGACGCTATTCTGACTCTTAATGAGATAACAGAGGATTTTTATGAGAAAATAAACACACTTTCTCCATTTGGTGTGGGCAATCCTGAACCAGTATTTGCCGTAAAAAATGCAGAAGTTGTTGGTTTGTCATTGGTTGGTAGGGAACAGAAACATATAAAAATGTTCGTGAGACAAAATGATGGAAGGATACATCAGGCTGTGGGTTTTGGGATGGGTGAGTTTTTTAAGAAGCTTTATCCGCACAAACTGGTAGATATTGCTTTTTCAATAAACATAGATAGTTGGAATGGAAATAGGCGTTTGCAATTAAAACTTAAAGATGTTATCATCACGAGCAAATCGGAAATTGACTAAAAGCTACAATGGCGACGACACGCCATAGTTAGATTTTTCTAACAAGCTGCAGGAAGAAATCCACATAGTCGGAAATTAGATCCTTGCCGGGTATGCCCGTGATAGCTGGAATAAGTAGTTGTGGGTATGTCCCGATGCTGTTGAAAAATTATTGAGTCTTAAAGCATTATGGATCCCGCTGAGGCGGGATAAGTTGTGAGTTGTGGGTTACGAAATATGATCATTAAAAACCCATCACCCGCTAAACATCACTCATAACCAAAATAAGGTGGTACCGTGATAGTCTCACCCTTAGAAAAAGGTGGGATTTTTTTTGGGTAAAATCTTAGACGATATGGTTACACAATATTCAGAAGGTTTGGAATCAATATTAATATGACCACTATAAACCGTAAAATCTCAGCTTGCATGGCCACGCAGCATCCGGACAATGCTGCCAGGCCTTACTGGAATCCAAGACCTTTCATCTCAACAAGCGCTGAGATAAAAGAAAGTTACCTGAATTTTTCTGATCTTTCTATAGATGAGTATAATTGGGATTGGGAAGGGAAGTTTGTGGATGAGGCGGTCATAGATAAACTTTTGCACCGTTATTTCAATTACTTCCAAAAACATCCGATAGGGAAAGATAAGCTTCTTACTTTCAGGATTCCAAATCCCAGAGTGGAAAAGCAATTCAGGTTGGCTAGGGCTTTTATGGTAATTATTACAAGCAGCCAGCTTGCTAGGAGTCTGGGTTTTTCTTCACCACCAATTTTTGAAACAATTCTTCCTCTGACGGAAACCGCAGAAGAAATCGCAGAGATTCAGGAAGCCTTCAAAGACTTGATCAGTGTAAATCACAGGCTTTTGAATATGAAGGACTCATTGCAATATTTGGAAATAATACCTCTTTTTGAACAAGTGGGTAAGATTGCCGGATCTGCCGGAATTCTGAAAAAATATATTGCATTACACAAAAAGATGTTTGGGTACAAACCCAAATATATAAGGCCTTATTGTGCAAGGAGCGACCCGGCACTAAACTCGGGGCTTATCCCGACGATATTATCCCTAAAAGTAGCATTATCCTCCTACTTGAAGCTGGAGGAAGATACTGATGTAAGGTTTTTTCCTATGTTGGGAACAGGTTCGTTGCCTTTTAGAGGTGGACTTAGTCCTGACAGGTTGGACATTGCATTGTCTGAATATGCCGGAGTACGCACGTTGACCATACAAAGCGCTTTCAGATACGACTATCCCAAACACGATGTGAAACTTGCCATTGAGAGGCTAAATAATGAGCTCCATCATAGAAAAGCAAAACGACTGGACAAAACAAGTGTAGATATCATACAAAGAACCATTCCTCTTTTTGAGAAGCCCTATAGGAGTTCGATAGAACAGGCAGCAGGAATGATAAATGCTTTAAGCAGGCAAGTAGCCAAAAGAAGAGAAAGGATGCTTCATATAGGACTTTTCGGATACTCAAGAGGTGTGGGTCATGTCAGTTTGCCGAGGGCTATTCCGTTTACCGCATCCTTATATTCATTGGGTGTGCCTCCTGAATTGATAGGGACAGGGAGAGGTATAAAAGAGGCAAAGAAAAAAGGCTTATGGGAAAAATCTTCACAGTATTATATTCATATTAAAGAAGATTTGCTTCATGCGGGTAATTTCCTGAATAGGCAGAATTTATCCCGTCTTGCAAAGCGCAATTCCTTCTGGTATGACGTAGAAGAAGATACTAAGGAGATCGAAAAAGAATTAGGAATAGTACTTGGCCCTGGTAATTCCACACATCTAGAGCATTACAATCTTGTGGAAAAAATTTATAAGAAGGTTGTGGAAGGTAAGGATGTTTCAAAACTGATTACTTACGGTGGTTTATTGAGGCAAAGTTTGGGTTGAGATAAATGATGGCTTGGGTGTAGGAGTAGTTTCGTATATAATTGGTAGAGATTATCAAGGACCTGCTTTTTATAAAATAAAAGGAGGAATAAATATGAAAAAAGTTTCTGTCTCAAAAAGGGCAGCAAATACGCCCGCTTCTGCCATAAGAAAACTGGTGCCTTTGGCTGATGCAGCCAAAAAAAGGGGAATCAAGGTTTACCATGTGAATATAGGCCAACCTGATTTGCCAACCCCTGATCCAATACTTTCGGCCATAAGGCATTTTAAGGAATCTACTATAGAATATGCTCCATCAACTGGTGTATATGAGACTATGGAGGCATGGAAAAAGTTTTATAGTGATAAGGGAATAAAATTTGATGCCTCTGATATATTGGTAACAAGCGGAGGTTCGGAAGGTCTGATTTTTGCTTTTCTTACAGTGGCAGATCCCGGAGATGAGTTAATAGTCTTTGAGCCCTTTTATACAAGCTACGCAATAATTGCTGCAATGGGCAATATCAAATTAAAAGCAGTCAGGACAAAAGTGGAGGATGGTTTCCATCTTCCGCCTAAAGCAGTAATTGAGAAAGCAATTACCGTAAGAACTAAAGGGATTGTAGTGTGCAATCCAAATAATCCTACCGGTACTCTCTATACGGATGCCGAAGTGAAAATGATTGTAGAGTTGGCCTTGAAACACAATCTTTTTATCATCTCTGACGAAACCTATCAGGAGTTAGTCTTTGACGGGAAAAAAGTCTTGCCGTTTGCCTCATTTCCCAAACTTGCAAACCAGTTGGTTGTGACGGATAGCGTTTCCAAACGTTTTAATAGTTGCGGAGTGAGGATAGGTTGTGTAGTGAGTAAGAATAAGGAAATAATGCAGTCAATTTTAAGGTTTGCACAGGGAAGATTGTCTGTAGCTACAGTTGAACAGATGGCTCTTATTCCTATGCTGTTAAATCATAAGCCTTATGTCGCCAAGATAAGGAAACTTTATGAGAGCAGAAGGGATACAGTGGTGCGTGAGCTGAAAAGAATTCCAGGTGTGACAGCGGTTGCGCCCGAAGGAGCTTTTTATATAATTCCTAAGCTTCCGATAAAAGACAGTGATGACTTTGCGTCATACCTTCTAAGTGATTTTTCTGATAAGAAAGAGACGGTTATGGTGGCTCCAGCGACTGGTTTCTATGCTACACCGGGGTTGGGTAGTAGCGAGATCAGAATTGCCTATGTACTAGAGGAAAAGAAGCTTGAAAGGGCAATAGAGTTATTGGGTTTGGCAATCAAAAAATACAACCGTTAAACTTTCTCTAATTTCAAAATATCTATTTATCAGGTTTTAGTACTAGTGGTCCTTTTAATCAAATATTTATTTTTATGTTGAGGGTACTTATAAAAGATACGGTCGGCAAAGTTGGTGAAGAAGTGACTTTGTACGGCTGGGTAAATGCCGTGAGAGATCACGGTAAGATCACTTTTATCGATTTGAGAGATAGTACGGGTACAGTACAGACAGTAGACGCTAAAGGACTGGCTAAAGTGTCAGCAGAAAGTGTGGTAAGAATTGCAGGATTAATCAAGGCGCGTCCTGAAAAGATGGTTAACCCAAATATAGAAACGGGGAAAATTGAGATAGAGATAAAATCTATTGAAGTTTTATCCAGATCACGTGAGTTACCTTTTCCTATTGATGGTGATGGTTATGATATCAACGAGGAGGTAAGACTGAAGTATAGATATTTGGATTTGAGACGGAAAAGATTGAATAGGAATATAAGACTGCGCTCACAATTTGTCCAAAACATAAGAAATTTCCTATTCTCAAATAACTTTTTAGAGATTGAGACTCCTCTTTTGTCGCAGTCAACACCTGAAGGATCAAGAGATTTCCTTGTTCCATCTAGGCTTCAGCCTGGCAATTTTTATGCCTTACCCCAATCTCCACAACAATATAAGCAGCTTCTGATGGTTGCAGGGATGGAGAGATATTTCCAGATAGCCAGATGTATGAGGGATGAGGATTTGCGTGCCGACCGAGGGTTTGAGCATACGCAGATTGATATTGAGATGAGTTTTGTGGAAAGAGAAGACGTGATGGATATGCTGGAAAAAATGATTACAGAAGTGATGGAAAAAATGGGACAGAAGATAAAGAAGAAACCTTTTCCGGTATTTACATATAAAGAAGCGATGGAAAAATTTAAGTCTGACAAATTTGATTTGAGAACAGATGAAGAAAATAAAGAAGGTGTCAAAGCTTTTGCTTGGGTGATTGATTTTCCTTTTTTTGAAAAGGATAAAGAGGACAAATGGACATTTACTCATAATCCGTTTTCAAATCCTATGCCAGAGAATGTAAATGATTTATTGCAGAAGAAAAATATAGAAGGAATTCTAACCAGCCAATACGACCTTGTTTGTAACGGTTTTGAAGTGGGAGGCGGTAGTATAAGATCTCACGATCCACAAATATTAGAATCCGTTTTTGAAGTCATGGGTTATAAAAAAGAAGATATAAAGCAAAAGTTTGGACATATGCTGACGGCTTTCAGCTACGGGACTCCTCCCCATGGAGGGTGCGCTTTTGGTGTTGACCGTCTTATGATGATTTTGACCGGCGAGCAGTATTTGCGTGAAGTAGTAGCTTTTCCGATGACTTCAGGCGGAAGGACGTCTGTTATGGAAGCCCCGTCTCCAGTTAGCCCTACTCAACTTAGGGAATTAGGATTATCTCTTCGCAAAGGTGAAAAATAATAATCAAGTTGATGACTTTAAAGATAATCTTGTGATAGTTTAAGGTATTAACGTTTTTTCCTTCATAAATGACAAAAGTTTTTAGGAAAAAATCCCCTAAAAAAAATTTTTGGCGGGTAACATATTTTGCTCTTTTTACTTTAATTCTGTTTCTTTTTCCTGCACCAAATATTTATTTTCAGACTGTTGCTGAGACAGGAGGATTCTACTTGCCGCAAACTATAAAATTGCCTTCTCCTCCAGCCTATCCGGTAATGGTGGGCAATCCTATACCCCCAACAGTGACGGCTCAAGGGGTGTATATTGTGGATATACCCTCAAGAGTTGTGCTTTACCAGAAAAATCCAGACGAAGAGTTTCTTCCAGCATCTACTACAAAAATAGCAACAGTTTTAGTTGCTCTTGATCATTACCATCTGGATGACGTTTTGAAAGTGAATACAGTTATAACGGATGGCAGCGTAATGGGTTTGGTACATGGTGAACAGATTACTGTTGAATCACTTCTTTATGGAGCGCTTGTTGAGTCAGGTAACGATGCCGCCTATACTCTTGCGGAAAATTATCCTGGAGGGGTATCTAATTTCGTAGACATGATGAATAAAAAAGCTGAGGAACTTCATCTTTCCCATACTCATTTTGCCAATCCCATTGGTTTTGACGATCCCCCAAATTACACAACTCCTTCCGATTTGGCAAAGTTGGCTATGGCAGCTCTTCACAATAAAACATTTACCAAAATTATCGGTATCAAAAATATTACCGTTTCAGATGTGACTTATACCTATTTCCATTCATTGACAAACGTAAATCAATTATTGGGGAAAATTCAGGGTGTGGCAGGGGTAAAAACAGGTTATACGCAAAATGCAGGTGAAATATTGGTTTCTGAGGTAAAAAAGAATGGGCAATCGGTACTCTTTGTTATATTAAAAAGTGACGATAGGTTTGGTGAGACGACTCAACTGATAAATTGGATTTTTAACAATTTCGAGTGGAGAAATATAGAATCAGTAGTTCCGACCGGTTCACCTTAAGAGAAATGTGTGGAAAATCGTTTGTAAAAGAAGAAATTATTCCAGCCAGTTAGAAGTAATTGCAGGTTCATAAGCTACAAAACCGTTGTCACCCTCAAAGACGAAGATCGGCTGAAGATATGACTGTGGTTGGTCACTATCATAATAAGCCAGATATATTTTTCTTATTATAATATTTTCAGGACTGTTGTTACCCATTTCCACTACTAGTGCATATCCGTCAGTAAGGTCTTTCCAAGCTGCCGAACCGCTTTTGAGAGGATATGTTCCGAAATCATCAAAGGATATGGGCCAGAAAGAGTAAGACATTTCTAAAATTCTGGTATTCGGCGTGGTTCCGGCATTAAAAAGGACATGGTTATAACTTTCATTAAATTGAGGAGGAAGGATTCTCATTCCGTCCAGGTCGTTTCTGAAAAAATTTATCCTGAGAGCATTTGCATCCGACAGGCTCGATGCAGGGAAAAAGGTTTTTGTTTGCGTATTATATGAGAGTAATTCATAAGTGATTTTACCCTTTAGTATGCTGTCGTCAAATATGTTATTCAGCTGTATAAAAGTTTTCACCTCATTAAACGCGTCATCTTTACTTATAATCCCTCCTTTAACAAAGATATCAGAATTATTCTGATAATCATATTTCAGGAGAAAATTCATAGTGTTTATATCAAGGCTCAACGTTCTGAGGTTGTCTCCCGGATCTGTAAACAGATAATTTGTAGGTGTGATAAGTTGTGGATCGTTGGTAAATCCAAGTTTTGTGGCAAAACTTTTTGCTCTGTCGGCAGCTAAAAGTGAAGGGAGTTTTTTGGGCATGAGATATACTTTTCCGGCGGATGTGGTTTCCGGTGGTCCTCCCTCAACTGTTTCCAGAGAAAATTTCATTCCCGATGAGGATGTAGATACATGAGTAAAGGCAGGAGATGGAATTTTGCCGTATTTGACGTCAGGAGGAGGGATAGGTATGGGGTGAGTGGCTTTCCAGTATTGCACGCCCACTCCGACAAATATCTTGAGTATCAGGTAACAAATGAAAACTATTACCAGCCAAAACAAAAACTTTCTGGTGGCAATTGAGATCTCAGTAAGATTCATATATAAATTGAGTATAAATGACCTTATAGGATATAATCAACTCATGGTAAATATACGTACACGTATTGCTCCATCTCCAACAGGTGAAAATCTGCATATAGGCAATGCTTATACGGCCCTCATAAATTATGTCTTTGCCAAAAAGCATAATGGTAAATTTATAGTCCGGATAGAGGACACTGACAGGACAAGATTTGTAAATGGGGCAGAGGAAAGAATTCTCTCGTCATTAAAATGGTTGGGGATAGAATATGACGAGGGGCCGGATAAAAACGGACCGTATGCACCCTACCGACAATCTGAACGCCTTTCCGTATATCAGGAAAAGGCAAAAGAATTAGTGAGTAAAGGTCACGCTTATTACTGTTTTTGTACACCTGAACGTTTGGCCGAAATGAGGAAAAACCAACAGGAAAAGGGTGTACCAACATTGTATGACGGACATTGTAAGAATTTATCAGCGGAAATTGCTGCGAGTAAAGCAGAAAAAGAAAAATATGTAATCAGGTTAAATGTGCCTGATAAAGGAGAAATACAATTCTACGATATTATAAGAGGCAAAATTTCATTTGAAAATAAACTGATAGACGATCAGGTGCTTCTAAAATCCGACGGTTATCCGACTTATCATTTGGGGGTGGTGGTTGATGATTATCTCATGAAGATATCCCATATTATAAGAGGGGAGGAATGGATATCCTCTGCGCCCAAACACATTTTGCTTTACAAGGCTTTCGGATGGGAATTGCCCAAATTTGCCCATTTACCCCTCTTGCGCAATCCCGATAAAAGCAAGCTTTCTAAAAGAAAAAACCCCGTTTGGGTATCCTGGTATAAGGATGAGGGGATACTGCCTGAAGCGCTTCTAAATTATTTAGCGCTTATGGGATGGTCCATGCCTGCATCGTCGGCAAGCGGGCTTGAGGGACGGGATAAATTTGATATTTCGGAGATGATAAAAGAATTCAGGCTAGAGGATATCAAAACTACTGCTCCTGTATTTGACATCGAGAAATTAAAATGGCTGAATAAAAAATATATTCTAGAGATGTCTCTTCGGGATAAAGAGAAGTATCTAAGCTATGTCAAAATATATAGCAGATATACTTCAAATGCTGAATTTGGCTCAATTGTAAAGGATACTGCAGGAATTATTGCTCCGAGAATTAGTACTTTCAAAGAATTTGACAAACTTTCATCATTTTTCTTTGAAAAACCGACTGGTTTCGAAAAAAAACTACATGTTGATTGGATAAAGTTGTTCATGAGTATAGGGGATAAAATTCTAGCTGATAAGGCAGTTTTTGAGAAGGAAATAAATAGTTTAGCCAAGGAAAAAAATATTAAGCCAAAAGATTTGTTTATGGAATTACGAGTAGTAGTGACAGGAAAAACAGTGGGCCCTCCGCTTTTTGAGTCGCTTCAAGAATTGGAAAAAATTCATAAGGGTGAAATGAAAGAAAGGTTGGAAATGGTGCTGAGGTCCCCATGAAATCCCCTCATCTTAAAGGTTATATGCAGTTGGTATTATCCGGATTGATATTTGGATTTAACGGAGTTTTTCAAAGGTGGATAGATATGCCGGCTCCTGTACTCTTGGCTTTCCGTTTTTTATTTGGTGCGTTTACCCTTTATATTTATTTCCTGCTGACAAAAGAAAAAATTAGTCTTTCTGGTTTTAAGGACAAAAATGTTTTAGCTATTGCGTTTTTCAACACATTGACTGCTGTCTTATTTTTTTATGCGTTGTCCATGACAACGATTGCTAATGCTGAGATACTCCTTTATACTGCACCTGTTTTTTTAGTTGTTTTGTCACCGGCAATTTTTCATGAAAAGCTTGAGAAGGTGACTGTAATCAGTCTTTTAATCGCTTTTCTGGGTGTGATCCTTATTTTTTCAAATACAAAAATAGCCCTTTCAAATTATACTTTGAAAGGCATAATTTTAGGTCTGTCTGCGGGTTTTGTGTTTTCTCTCACTTTTATTTTTGGAAAATTGGCGAGAACAAAATTTTCCGGCATGAAATTAAATTTTTATCAAGTGCTAATAAGCGCCTTAATTCTTCTTCCTACGATATTTTTCGTTTCTTACCATATGACAGTAGCAAGATTTGTCTTATTGATAATTATGGGAGTTGTTATGACGACCATATCTATGTCATTATTCTTGGGAGGGCTTAAAAGTGTCAAAGCCCAGCATGCTGGGATCATTTCCTACTTTGAACCATTGTCTGCAGTTATCTATGCAGGTTTGCTTTTTGGAGAGATTCCTACTTTTTCTACGCTTATAGGTGGCGCTCTGATAATTTATGCTGGTTATAGCGTAATAAAAAAAGAAGAATAAGTATACGTTATGTCTAAGATTCTGATTGCCTCCAAAAATCCCGGTAAAATGCGGGAAATAAAAGAAATATTCTCCGGCCTTCCTTTTGATATTTTGTCTCTTTCGGATTTCGGAGATGATACTGATGTGAAAGAAACAGGTAAAACATTTGAGGAAAATGCCGTACTTAAGGCCAGAACAATCGGGAGAAAGACGGGACTAATGACTTTGGCAGATGATTCTGGTTTGGAGGTGGATGCCCTTGGTGGAAAACCGGGAATTTATTCTGCTAGATATACGATGGGAACTGATGAAGATAGGGTTAAAAAGGTATTAAAGGAAATGTCAGGTATCCCGAAAAAGAAAAGAACAGCCAGATTTATAGCCGTTGTTGCTCTTTATAATCCTCAAGAAGACAAGGTTTTTACATTCCGAGGGGAAAGTGAAGGATGTATTACACAAAAGCCAAGCGGTAAAAATGGTTTCGGGTACGATCCGATTTTCTATAATTTTGATTTAGAAAAAATTAATGCTGAAGCGTCACCAGCGGAAAAAAACAACGTTAGTCACAGAGCCCGCGCGCTATTGAAATGTCGGAACAAGCTTTTGAGTTTATACTGACTTTAACCGGCAAGTCAAATTTCCATGAACGTACTAATTGGGAAGTACAGGTATAAACTATTGAGTTTAAGTTAATTGGTCAATCCAGTGAGGGTTTGTTTCTACCTGAATATTGATATAAACTTTCTGGTTAGTGGCTGTTTCCAACTCTTTTCTTGCAGCCATACCGATTTCCTTAACCATCCGGCCGTTTTCTCCAATAATCATTTTTTTATACCTGTCTGCTGAAGTAATAATTCGTGCCTTTATATATACCATATTGTTATTACGGTGAGTTATCTCATCCACGAGGCACGTCAGAGAATAGGGCACTTCCTTGCGTAAAAAAAGAAAGGCTTTTTCTCTCACAATTTCTGCAATGTATATTTTACTGTCTATATTAAGAGCTGGAGTCGGTCTATCGGTAGCATTTACTATTTTTTTTCCTTCAGGTAAAAGTTCAAAAATTGCATCAAGCAGGTAATTCAAGTTATTCTTGTAAAGCCCGGATATCATTACAGTTTTGTCAAATTCTTCTTCCATGAATTTATAGTGGGGTAGGTATGTAGGTTTTTTAATATCAATCTTATTTATTGCCAAAATTTTAGGAGTATTGATATTCCGTACCAAACCCAACGATTTATTTTCTTCCATATCGCGGTCTCTAGTGTGATCAGCTAGATATACTACCACGTCCGGTCCTTGTGACAATGTCTCTTGGGCCATGGGATTAATGGATTTAGACAACGGGTCATGAACTTTCCCAAAGACTCCCGGAGTGTCGATGAAGATTATTTGTCCTCTATCGTCTTCATAGACAGCCTGAATGGGAAATCTTGTAGTTTGAGGTTTTGGTGAGGTGATGGAGACCTTATGACCCAAAATGTTATTCAGCAACGTTGATTTGCCGCTGTTTGGTCGGCCGACAATCGCTACATAACCTGATTTCATAGTTATTTCTTATCGTTGTAACTTCTTGACAATTATACATTGTTAGAATAGGATATTGATAGTATGCAAAAGTGGTGGAATGATTTTTATAAAAATAACAGATCTATAGTCTGGGCGGCAGTAATCGGGATAGTCTTGAGTCTGGGGGTTTTGTGGAAAGTGCCTGATGAGGTGACTAGATTTACGCTCATTATGCCTATTTTTGCCGGATTTATACTTTTTGCCATTTTGACTACTGCTGATGAGGAATTGGATAGTAATTTAGCCGAAGAGAACCCGGAAAAGAAGACAAAAATAAAAAAATCCTCAAAGAAATAACCTATTCTTACCTGATTTTAGAAAGTAATCAAATCATCTAGTTTTTGAATTGTTTGGATACTTACTATTTTCTCATTAGAGATTCTATTGAGCCAAATTATATTGAAGCGTTTTGCAAAATTCAGTTTTTCAACGACACCAGGGTGATTATCCACAATTACGCTACTCTCTGGCATTGACTTGATAAGGGATGGTCTCAACTTTCTTCTGGAAATAAAGATGTATTCTTTTTGGAAAAAGTCGAGAATACCCGATTGAGACAATTTGTGCAATTGAAACTTTCTGAACCCCTGCGAATATATGCCTAATTTATTGTTTGCTGCCAGTTGGCATAATGTTTTTGTTACCTCTGGATAAAGTGCCTTTTTATAGTTTTCCTTATTTCCCCAAAAAATTTTCCAGAGTATTGCGTTGTTTATGGAAAATTTACCTTCTAAAAATTCAATAAAAGTCTGCGGGTTGAAATCGGTACCTGACTCCAGATTTTCAAAATATTTTGAAGACACTTTTTCTATCCGTGCTGGGTCTATTTTTAATGTTTTGGAAAACTGTATTCTGACCTTTTCCCCAAAAAACCTGGAATCAAATAATGTTCCGTCAATATCAAATAGAACGATTTTTTTCCTTATAGGTAACATGTTTCAAATTATACTACTTTAACTTGTGTAGTTTTGCGTGTGATAATTGATATATGTTAGCCAAAAGAACGACGATTTTTATACTTGGCGGATCAGGGACTGGTAAATCAACATTGGCTAAAGCATTGTCAGATGATCTGGGTTTGCCTCTTTTTCATACTGATACATATCGGGTCAACCTGCAAAATAAATCAAAACATAGCCATTTTCCTATTTGCCGTCTTCTTGATGAAAATAGCTATATGAAATTTCCCCAAAAAGAACTTCTTAAAATACATAAAGAAGTGAGCTTATTCACTTGGGTAGAGTTTATGAAGGATTTTCAACAGCTAAAAAGGAAGGAAAAAGGATTTATTATTGAAGGAGACGATTTACTGCCGAATTTTATTGTAAAGCTTAATAAATTATCTTTGCCAATCCGGTCCGTTTGTCTTTATGAAGGAAAGAAAGAGATGACTGAAGAAAATATAAGGAGGCGTGATAACTTGTTTGATGAGAAAAGTATTATTTTCAAAAATCAAATTCTTCACGCTTATTTAAACGGAATAGAGATTTATCACGAAGCTGTAAAATACCATATTCCTTGTGTAACTTCACGACCTTTTCCAACACTAACTAAAAGAGTTATGAATATATTAAGTTTGAAATAATCTATTTTTTGAATTGTTTGTATTGAGGATTGAACCAATTTCTAATGTTTGTCCATGTTCAATTACAATTTTGTTTGATGAACCATTATAAAATAGAGTAACTTTCCCTAGACCTTCAACCGATAATTTCCTATTAGGAAAATCAATGAGGAGAGCGGAATGTTCGTCAATGCCGATAATTAGCGCTTCAGAAGGGAGAATTTCTTTGAGTCTTGTAAATCTTTCTTTCCCCATATAACAATACCGTGTATCAAGATGTTTTCCTCCCTCTTTATTATTCCAGTGGGTTATGATTGTCGTATTCGTAAAACCAGTTTCCCTGAATATGTCCAATCCATCCTCCCAGTAAAGATTAAAGCCGGCCTTATAAATCTCATATACCGGAAGAGTGAATTTTCCCGCTGCTAAAGCACCTGCGCTTGAGAGACATAACGTTTTTCCGTTTTTCCAGATGGAATGGATAAATTTCAAGGCAAGAGATCCCTTTAGCTGTCTTACAGTATATGTCGGGCTGCCGGGACCCATGAATATAAAATCAGCGGTTAATAGAGGTTCAAGTATATTTTTGTTATTTGGGCTAAGAATGCCTTTTTTATTTCTAGCAGGAATGACGGAAACACTAGCAATGAATTCTTTGAGGCTGAAGTCGAATATATTTTTTATTTCTCCGGCAACGTATTCTGTATTTGGCTGAAAACCTGCAGGAGTTTCCAATATGGCAACTTTATACTTTTTTCTTTCCTGTTGCATGATTCTTCGCAGTATTTTCTTGCCGGAAGGTGCAGTTTCACCTGAACCTAAAAGTGCAATCTTCCCAAAATTTGGAGGCATATTGTGATATTTTATTGTACTATTTGAACTTAGCGCAAGGAATTAATTTTATTTAGATTTATTTAGTTTTTCGTGACTATTTTAGTTATAAAGTTACAGAATAAAAGTGAGAGAAGTAAAGGGTCTAAAAAGGAAATATGTAGTGGGTAAAGTAGGATAAAAATAATCATAACCAAAAATCCAAAACTATACTTCCATGCTCCAGAGGCAGTTGATGTCATGGGTTCAGGTAGCATGATAAATGAGAAAAGGAAAATGGAACCATCCAAAGTCAGTGTGATTGCAGTATGGATATTTTGGAAGAAAAGTTGAAAAAGAAAATAACCAAAAAGAAAAAGAAACGGCATTTGTACTCTTTTTAGCCTGAAAAGAATAGGAAGTGATAATAATATGATTATTAGTGAAGGACCTCCCTCTGCTACAGACCACCATGATGCGATAGAATGTAGTTTTAAGAGTGAAATTGACAGAATGCCAAAGGCTGCAGGATTAAATATATGCCTGTTTTTCAGTTTTATAAAATGTTTAGATAGAAATGCCGCAAGAACAACCAATACTATGGTTATTATTCCTTCTTTTGGGCTTATAATAAGTCCAATAAGAAGTCCTGATACCAGCGATGAAAATGGATAAAACAATTTCTTTTTTGTTAAAAATATAAATACCAGATCAAGAAGTACGAAAATAATAACTGAGAGAATAGGAAATATAATATTTTCCCACTTGGGATTTCTTAATACTACGGTAATCCAGAGAAGAACAAGAATGGAAAATATTTCAACTCTAGTATCTCTGGAAATTAACTGGAGATATCTGTTCATTACTTGAATTATATAATAAACCACTCTTATATTCCGTTTAGCCGGTTGCATTATTATTCCAGGTATTGTTAAATTATTGCATAAGGAGCTTAAATTATGCATTATATTTTTGCGGTTATATTATCAATTGTTGAAGGCGTTTCGGAGTTCCTTCCTATATCTTCGACGGGGCACCTGATATTGGCCAGTGATATATTAAGGATTCCTCAGACTGACTTTCAGAAGAGCTTTGAGATCTTTATACAGTTGGGGGCTATCTTATCTGTGGTTTTACTATATCGTGATACGCTTCTTCATAGCATAAAAGTTTGGGAGAGGGTGTTAATCGCTTTTATACCTACGGGTATTTTGGGCTTGACTTTGTTTAAGCTGATAAAGAATTATCTTCTCGGAAATACATCAGTAGTTTTAACGTCTCTTTTTTTGGGAGGAATAGCCCTGATTATTTTGGAAAAATTACATAAAGAAAAAGATTTCCATATTGAGGAAATGGAAAAAATTACATATAAACAGGCTTTTCTTATCGGGCTTTTCCAGTCGATCGCTATGGTTCCAGGAGTGTCTAGATCTGCTGCCACCATATTCGGAGGTTTATATCTGGGACTCAAGAGAAAAACTGCAGTGGAGTTTTCTTTTCTTCTGGCTGTACCCACCATGATGGCTGCTACAGGACTTGACCTGGTAAAAAGTCATGCACATTTTACCAGTCAGGAATTTACTCTTCTATCCATAGGATTTGTCGGGTCATTTATCACAGCTTACATGACGATTAAATACTTCATGAAGTATATTAAAACACATAATTTTATCCAGTTTGGAGTATATAGAATCGTCATGTCGCTTGCTTTTTGGTTTTTGGTAGTTAGATAAATTAATGATTGTGTTAAAGGCTAAATACCTGAAAAATTCCTTGCAGAAGACGGTGGGACTTATTGGTGAAAAACATCCTCAAACCGTATACTTGAATACCCGCTTTGGCATTCATACTTTTGGTGTGGGATTTCCCATAGATGTTCTTGTGCTTTCGAGGGAAAACAATATTGTTAAAGTCAAAGAAAATATGCAACCGAATAACGTTTTTTTTTGGAATCCTGTTTATGACAAGATAGTTGAAATGCCTGCCGGTGATGTAAAAAAGAATAAAATTAAAAATGGAGAATTGGTGAAGTTGGTATTAGATCATTCATTAGAAGGATAATAACCAGTCTTAGATAATTCTAAGTTGTTTCTCAGCTTTATACTGATATAATTTCCCAAATGAGAATTCTTGTTGTTGAGGATGAGCATAAGATTGCCAATTCCATAAAGAAAGGGCTTGAACAGGAGTCGTATGCCGTAGATGTTGCTTATGACGGTACTGATGGTTATGATCTAGCCGCAAGTGAGGATTACGATGTAATTATTCTAGATCTTATGCTTCCCGGAATAGACGGTTGGGAAATCTGCCGCAGGTTGCGTGAAAGTAACAATCATACCCCGGTTCTGATGTTGACTGCCAGGGGGCAGCTTGAGGAAAAATTAAAAGGTTTCCGTCTTGGTGCAGATGATTATCTTACAAAACCATTTGCATTCCTGGAACTTTTAGCGAGAGTGAAAGCTTTGAATAGGAGGCCCAAAAATACTATAAGTACGATACTTTCAATTGACGGGCTTACTTTGGATACCAATACATTTGAAGTAAAAAGGGATGGGATAATAATCAGTCTTTCCAGGAAAGAATTTGCTCTTTTGGAATACCTGTTACGGCATCAGGGGAAGATTTTGACAAAAGACCAAATTATAGGAAATGTCTGGAATTATGATGCGGATATATTACCAAATACAGTCGAGGTCTATATAGGTTATCTGCGCAATAAAATAGATAAGCCTTTTAAGAATAAAAAAGAATTAATCCAAACAATTCGGGGATTTGGGTACAAAATCGGTACAAAATAAAAATCAAATGACGGAAAACTAAAATTTACTAATGTAAAAAAATTACTGCGATAGATATAAATTAAATATATGCAAATGTTTTATTCAGCCAGATTAAAGCTAACACTTTTTTATGTCTTTGTCATATTTTTGATAAGCAGCGTTTTCAGTGTAGCAATATATAGGGTTTTGAGTCATGAGCTTGATAGGGGTTTGAGATTGCAGAGGCTTAGAATTGAAAGGCCTGAACGAGTTTTGAATCCCGATATTACCCTTTTTTTATATCCCGCAGATACACAAATTCTTAAAGATGAGCTTACAAGGATCAGGTTAAATCTTATTCTTATAGATGCAGCTATTGTTTTGGTAAGTGGAATAGCTGGTTATTTCTTGGCAGGTAGAACGCTGGTTCCGATTGAAGAGATGGTAGATGAGCAAAAAAGATTTATAGCAGACGCTTCACACGAACTGCGTACTCCTCTTACTGTTCTGAAGACTGAGTCAGAAGTAGCTTTGCGGGATACTAAATTAGATCTTTCCCAAGCCAAAAACCAAATAAAGAGCAATTTAGAAGAAGTGGCAAAATTGCAGTCGTTATCTGACCATCTTCTGACATTATCCAGATATGAGGATACAAGACTGAGTCTGGATATGAGAAAAATAAAGCTACTTGAGATTCTTGAAAAGGCAAAAGGGAATGTTTTGCCTCTTGCCAGAAAGAAAAGGATCCAAATTAAGATAGAGAGTACACAAATTGAGGTTTCGGCAGAAGAAGTCAGCCTAATTGAATTATTTACTATATTTATGGATAACGCCGTCAAGTACAGTCCTTTAGGAAGCATTGTTTTAGTGAAAGTAAAAACTGAAGGAAAAAAAGTAACAGTACAGATAAAAGACAATGGTATAGGTATTAAAGCCAGTGACCTCCCTTATATATTCAACCGTTTTTACAGGGCTGACATGTCCAGGGAAAAAAACAAAGTAGGTGGGTATGGTCTGGGATTGCCGATTGCAAAAAGTATTGTGGAATATTATCACGGGAAAATTGATGTTATAAGTTCACCAAGAAAAGGAACTATATTTATCGTATCTCTTCCTCTTTAATTCTTTGTAGGAATTATAAGGTTTAAGTCTGCAGGGCTGAAGGAAAATTTTATTCTATCTAGGGTAGAAATCCGTTTATAATCTGTTTTCGCTTTTATTTTATGTCAGGATGTGACAATATTTATACATGAATGATTTTTGTAGAGAGTAAGGAGATGTGTAATACACTTACTACAATTTTATTTTAAGCTAATTCTCAGCTAAGTCTTTTAATATCCTTTTTATGAAGACGATAAAAACGTTTCTTTCAGAATTTTTTAAAAACCGGTTAAAAGCAGGAGTTGTTATTATTCTCCTTTTGGCGGTTATATTCTTTGCTTGGCAAAAAGTAAAGGGAGCTCAACAGACTGTTCAGTATCAGACAACAAAAGTTACGAAAGGTACGATAGTGTCCTCAATTTCCGTTTCCGGGCAGATAGCCACATCCGGTAAGATGACTGTTACTTCCCAGGCTTCAGGAATTATAAAAGATATTCTGGTGAAAAACGGTGACAAGGTTAGTCAGGGACAGACACTCTTGACCGTCACGCCAGACTCCGTTGGATTACAGCGTCAGCAACAGGCTTACGCAAGCTATTTATCGGCAAAAAACAGTTTGGCGTCGGACAATGCCAAACTATACAGTCTTCAGTCAACAATGATGGGAGACTGGAAGACATATATGGACACTGCACAAAACTCCACATACCAGAATTCTGACAATTCTCCAAATACAGCCAACAGGACTTTACCGCAATTTTATGAAGTTTACGATAACTGGCTTAAGGCTGAGGCAGATTATAAGAACCAGCAGGATGTTATCGCCCAGGACCAGGCAGCTTTGTCCAATTCCTGGCTCAATTATCAGGCTGCTTCCGCTACTATTACGGCTCCGGCAGCAGGTATAGTGGGCGACATTACTCTGGTGCCCGGTATGACATTGGCCTCCCAGACAAACAGTCAGAGCAGTGCTGCAGTGTCCCAGAAAATTGCCACAATTACAACCGGAAATACCATAGCTGGTCAGTTCAGTGTGGCGGAAATTGATGTAGGTACCATAAAAGAAGGAGAAAAAGCCACTATCACTTTGGATGCTTTCCCAAATATGACTTTTACCGGAACAGTTTCCGGAGTAGACAGGACGGGTGTAGTGAGTAGTGGAGTAACTAATTATCCTCTTACGATTACATTAGATCCAACTTCCGC
This sequence comes from uncultured Gammaproteobacteria bacterium, assembly GCA_964520615.1. Lineage (GTDB taxonomy): Bacteria > Patescibacteriota > Microgenomatia > 2-02-FULL-39-11 > 2-02-FULL-39-11 > JAMCUI01. The sequence goes on along the minus strand of CAZFNL010000120.1, from coordinate 20,022 downwards.
AGATATATTACCAAATATGTCTGCAACAGCCAATATAATAACGGCCACAAAGAATAATGTACTAATGGTTCCTTCATCCGCAATTCAGACAAGCGGTAACCAGTCATACGTCAGGATACTGCGGAACGGACATCCGGTAAGCATGCCGGTTCAGACAGGTATTTCATCAGATACTCAAACGGAAATAGTATCCGGGTTGTCTGATGGTAATCAGATAATAACAGGTACCATAAGCGGTTCAAGCACGACAACTGGCGGAGGAAGTTCACCTTTCAGCAGAGGGTTTGGAGGCGGAGGAGGCGGCAGAGTGTTATTCCGTGGAGGTTAATAAATCAACATAAGTGAAAATAAACAGACAAAAAATTGGGGAATTAAAGAAAGTATTATGTCAGGAATAATTTATGATCAAAGTCACGCATCTTACCAAAATCTACAAAATGGATGGTGTACAGACTGTAGCCCTGTCAGATATCAATTTTGAGGTAAACAAAGGAGAGTATGTTGCCATCATGGGTCCTTCAGGAAGCGGAAAGTCCACGCTTATGCATATGCTTGGTGCCCTTGATACACCCACCTCTGGTAAATATATACTTGACGGCCAGGATATAGAAGGACTTACGGATGATGAATTGGCTGAGATCAGGAACAAAAAAATAGGTTTTGTCTTTCAGGCTTTTAATCTTCTTCCCAGAACTTCCGCACTGAAAAACGTGATGTTACCACTCACTTACGCTGCTTATCCTAAAGAGAACAGGGAAAAAAGAGCCACTGAGTTGCTGACAATGGTCGGTCTTGGAGACAGATTACACCATAATTCAAACCAGCTTTCAGGAGGTCAGCAGCAGAGAGTCGCTATAGCCCGAGCACTTGCCATGGATCCTGCCATACTTCTGGCTGATGAACCCACGGGAAATCTGGCAACCAGTCAAAGTGAAGAGATCATGAAAATTTTTTCCGATTTGAACAGGAAAGGACATACAGTGATTATGATTACGCATGAACCATCAATTGCAAAGTTTGCAAAAAGGATTATTACCGTGCGCGACGGTAAAATTATTAAGGATGAGAAAAACGGAAAACATTTAAAAATTAAGATTTAAAAATATGGATTTTGGAGAACTTCTCGCCGAAAGTATAAATGCTCTGACTTTGAATAAAATGCGTACAGCCCTGGCAACTCTCGGTATTGTAATTGGTATCGGGGCCGTTATTGCGCTCATTTCCTTGGGCCAGGCCGGACAAAAAGCGGTGCAGTCGCAGATTGAATCTTTGGGATCCAATCTTCTGACTGTTATACCGGGTGCTTCAACAACCGGCGGGGTCAGGGGGGCAGCCGGAGGGGACACTTCACTTACTTATGATGACGCAAAAGCTATTTTATCATCACCTGATGTGACAACGGTAAGTAACGTGTCGGCTGAACTGACAAGGAGAGGACAGGTAACAGCGGGCAGAAACAATACGAATACACAGATAGCCGGGGTTACTCCGGCATATGCTGCCGTACGCAACATTACAATGTCTTCAGGCGCATTTATAAGCCAGAATAATGTAGACAGTGAGGAGAAAGTAGCCGTTTTGGGTCCGCAGGTAGTAAGTGATCTTTTCGGTGACGGAGCAGATCCGGTCGGACAGTCCATAAGAATAAACAAGCAGGCTTTCAGAGTGGTTGGCGTAACAGTCTCCAAGGGCGGATCGGGATTTGCCAATCAGGATGATATTGTTTATGTTCCTCTTACCACCGCACAACATCAGTTATACGGAGTGGATTATGTGAGTAATATTTCCGTTTCCGCCAAGAGTACGGACGTTATGACACAGGCGGAAAACCAAGTAGGCTATTTTCTTCTGACCAGACATAAGATAAAAGATCCCGCACAGGCAGATTTCAGCATATTTTCCCAGGCTGACATATTGGGAGCTGCATCCCAGGTGACAGGTACTTTCAGCGCGCTTCTTTCCGGAATTGCCGCCATATCTCTTCTTGTCGGGGGAATCGGAATTATGAATATCATGCTTGTGACAGTAACAGAAAGGACAAGGGAAATAGGTTTGAGAAAAGCCCTAGGAGCCAAGAAGAGGACGGTTATTTCCCAATTTCTTGCTGAGTCTATTATTCTAACCTTTGTCGGAGGCGTAATAGGGATGTTTTTGGGTGCGGGGTTGTCATTTGTAATTTCTCATTTTATAAGCCTGCCGTTTACCCTATCCCTATCGGCTATAATTTTGGCAATAGGTGTATCGGCGGGTATAGGAATAGTATTCGGACTTTATCCAGCACGTAAGGCGGCAGATTTATCTCCGATAGAAGCGTTACGATATGAATAACAGGAGAAATATTACGGGAATACGTGCCGGGAAAGCCGCTGATTTATCCCCGATTGAAGCTTTGAGACATGAGTAATCTTTTTATCTGAGTTCAAAGGTTCAATTCTACCTGAAATATATGAAACTGAATACGAAATTGATAATTTTTACGGGATTAATACTTGTTTTACTGGTAGGTTACGGTTTGTTCAGCCATCGAATGGTTAAAACACAGAGTATTTTGACCGGAAAACCGGTTCCGACACCAACAACTACGGCTCAAGTTAACCTGAATCCCTTAACAATTGCTGCAATGAGGCAGAGAAGTTATCCGGGTAGCAACATAAAGATTGAAGAAACTTTGGCTCAGGGCAGCAACTACAAACAGTATATTGCTTCTTACATGTCCGACGGATTGAAAATATACGCTTTATTAACTGTACCGGACGGACAAATGCCCAAAACAGGTTGGCCGGCAATCATTTTTAACCATGGCTATATTCCTCCCGAGCAGTATAGAACCACAGAAAGATACGTCGCTTATGTGGATGAGTTTGCCAGAAACGGTTATGTAGTCTTCAAGCCTGATTATAGGGGTAACGGTAGTTCCCAAGGAAAACCAGAAGGAGCCTACTATTCACCTGCGTATACAGTAGATGTATTAAACGCATTATCTTCGGTCAAAAAGTATAGTGAAGTTGACTCTAACAGAATTGGCATGTGGGGACACTCAATGGGAGGAAATATTGCGCTTCGGGCGATGGTGGTATCCAGAGATATAAAAGTAGGAGTGATTTGGGGCGGCGTAGTGGGGACTTATGATCAATTGATGAACCATTGGCATAGGATGACATCTTGGGCTCCATCTGAAAAAGAAATAGCAGCCCATGTGACATCAATAAGACAAAATTTGGCGGTTAAATACGGCACATTTCAACAAAACCCTTCATTTTGGCACAGTATAGACCCAAGATATTACTTATCCGATATTTCAGGTCCTCTGCAGCTTGACCAAGGGTTGGCCGATGAAGATGTTCCTCCTGAGTTTTCCCGAAGTCTGTATGATGATTTGAAGAAATTGGGCAAAACAGTAGAGTTTTATACTTATTCCGGAGCCGATCACAATATTTCCGGCCCATCTTTTTCCATAGCAATGCAGCATTCGCTTGATTTTTTTGATAAATATCTGAAAGGGGGTGAAAATAAATGAATAACAAAATAATCATAGCAATTTTGGTTGTAGTTGTTGCAGCAGCCTCGTTTTATGGAGGAACCATGTATGCAGGATCAAGAAGAAGTACAGCTTTCGGTCTTGGAGGAACGGGAGGTGCAAACGGCGGACAATTAAGACAAAGATTCGGCGGAAACGGAGCAAACTCAAATAATCTTGCTGTTAGAGGTAAAGTAACAAGTGTCGGGAATGGTAGTATGACCGTACAGATGAATGATGGAAGCAGCAAAATCGTTATTCTCTCAAACAGCACAAACATAAGTCAGTCACAATCCGCCAAAACATCCGACATAAAAAGTGGAGATGAGGTAATGGCATTTGGTACGTCTAATTCAGACGGAAGCGTTACCGCTCAGGATGTACAGTTGAATCCGGCCAATTTCCGTTTCGGAGCAGGCGCGGGTGCCGGCCCTCGGCCTTCAGGAACGTGATTTGTGAGAGATGTCTATAATTTGACTCATAAAACTCATAGGGTATAAGGTATGATATCTGCCTTATACCTGAGAGTTAAACTATATTTTATTAAACAATCAGAATTAGAATAGGGAGAAGTCCTTTATCGGAGTATAATAAGATTATTCTATAACATAGAACGCGAGGATTTTTTATTTACCTCTAACTTTAGGTTAGAGTTTGTATTTCTAGGGCTAGGAAACAGAATTTATGGGTAATAATAACCATATTATTGAAGTAAAAAATTTGACCAAAAGATTTAGCGGTTTTACAGCCGTTGACGGTATTTCTTTTAATGTTGAAAGAGGGGATATTTTTGCCTTTCTAGGTCCGAATGGTGCAGGAAAAACAACTACCATAAAGATGCTTACTACTCTTCTTTTTCCTACAGAAGGAAAAATCAGTCTCAACGGTTATAATCCGATGATTGATAAAAATGAAGCAAGAAGATCTTTTGGCATAGTGTTTCAGGATCCTAGTCTTGATGATGACCTGACGGCAAAGGAAAATCTGGAATTTCACGGAGTACTTTATAAAGTTCCCGGAAATCTGATGAATTCCAGAATTGAAGAGCTGATGAAGTTTGTAGAGCTCTGGGAAAGACGAGATAATCTTGTCAAAACATTTTCAGGAGGGATGAAAAGAAGACTTGAGATTGCCAGGGGACTTCTTCATCACCCCAAGATTTTTTTTCTGGATGAACCGACACAAGGACTTGACCCGCAGACGAGAAATCATATGTGGGAATATGTTCAGAATCTGAATAAAAAAGAGGAAATAACCGTCTTTTTTACCACACATTATATCGAAGAGGCGGAAAAGGTAGCCAAAAGAGTTGCTATTATGGATCACGGAAAGATTGTGGCTCAGGGGACGCCTGATGAGCTGAAGAAAAAAACAAAAAAAGAGACTCTTGAGGATGCATTTTTATCCCTGACCGGGCATGGAATAAGAGATGAAGAAGCAACCGGTACTGACCGTATGCGCCAACACCGTGCCATGTGGAGAAGGGGGAGGTAAAAATATGAGCACAATATACATACTTTGGTTGAGGCAAATTAAAAGATATTTCAGGTCGCATTCCAGGATAGTCGGATCACTCGGACAGCCGATACTCTTTCTGGTAGCCTTGGGGTTTGGATTGGGACCGGTTTTCAAACGGGCCGGGCAGGGGAGTTATATACAATTTCTGGTTCCCGGAATTATCGCTATGGGAATTTTGTTTACCTCAATTTTTTCCGGAATAGAAATCATATGGGACAGGCAATTCGGATTTCTAAAAGAAACACTTGTCGCGCCCGTATCACGTTTGGAGATAATGGTGGGAAGGACATTGGGAGGAGCAACCGTTGCTATTTTTCAGGGAGTAATAATCTTTGTTATTTCACTTTTTGCGGGTTTCAGAGTACCGGGACTCGCAGCACTTTTAACGGCGTTCATTTTCATGTTTTTTATATCAGTGCTTTTTACCGCTCTGGGAACCGCCATTGCTTCCAAGCTTGAGGATATGCAAGGGTTTCAACTTATAATGAATTTTCTTATTATGCCTCTGTTTTTCCTCTCAGGAGCGCTTTTTCCGCTTGAAGGACTGCCGGCGGTCTTATCAGCAATTGTGATGCTTGATCCGCTTTCATACGGGGTTGACGGATTGAGAGATTCACTGACCGGAGTAACTCATTTCGGATTTACTGTTGATCTTTTTATTCTTTCAGTTATTACATTTGCTCTTCTAGTGTTGGGAAGCTATCTCTTTTCCAAAATAGAAATCTGATCTATCATTATAAATCTTCTGTATAAAGATAATGGGTGAAAGCGGAATATATCTTTAAAATGAATTTAGTAGCCGAGATTCTGGTATGGCGCCATTTGTTTATTGAGAGTCTGATTGATTGTATCAATTAGTCCTTTTGTAGCCCAAAGGGATAAAACAATTGACAGTGTTGTCAGGACAATTGCGAGAAGTCCTATTTTTTTGGCAGTTGCGCTTTCCTGCCGCAGGTATCTGTAACCCCATATATACCCAAGCGGCGGCAGGAAAATACTTATAAGGTATATGCTAATTTGTTTTCCTATTGATACAGACAGTGGTATCTGCTTCAGTTTACTGCCGCAGTTTGGGCAAAAGAAATAGTTTGGCTGACGAGGGAGATGGCAAAATGGGCAGTTTGGAGTATCAGCCACAGCCGGTGAATTAACCAATGGTTTTGTGTCAGGTTGGCCGGGAGATCCGCTGATATTTTTCGTTTGCGTTTCCTTTTGCGCCGATATGATTACGTTTTCCTCTTTTTTTATGTCGGAAGTAGTCATTTAATCTGTAAAAGATTGCCACCACAAAACCTTCTTTTACCTTCAATTTAATGCGGATATTTTAGTAGAAATTACGGCGTATAGAACTTAAACACGTAAATCAAAAGTGCAGCTGCAGTGACCAGAAAAAATACAATACCCGTCTGTATGATCGGGCTTTTCATAGGGTCTTGAGCTGATCTTTTTGCCGTTTGCCTGGAGACTCTTTTTGACTTTTTCATAAAATTTTTTGGTTTTAACCTCCTTAAATCCAGCATAAGTTGGACTAAATTTTTTGTCAAGAGATAACAAGATTTATAGTCATTTTATTTAGTGCGTTTGAGTAATCTTGTCTGTATAAAGTGTAGTTCCTGAATATTGTCCTGATATTTCTACTTTTTGCCCTACATATTTGTCCAGATCAATATTGTTTGAGGCTATCCCGGTAATTTCGTTATTATTTACCAATATGTGCGAATAGTCGTTATTGGATTGAGGTACTTTTTGCAGGGTGCCAGCAAGTTTTACCTCCACATTTGTAATTTGCGCAGCGTTGTTTTGGTTATTAACTGGTGTTTTTGTTCCGTCCAGAGCAACAAATCCGAATATTCCGATTAGAACAATAATTGCAAAAATAAATATATATTTCATGACTACCCTTTCTTATAAATTTAAATAATTTAATCCTGATTAAGATTATAATAGTTCATCAGTTTCAACCACCTAAAAATGTTGGAAGTGATAAGGAAATTATCTTTGATAAAATTATGCGCAGCAATACCCATATTTCTTTCCATTTGATGATCGTCAATAAGTTTGGCGACATTTAATGCTGCTTCTTCATAATTTCTGGGTGATACTAGAAAGCCAGTTTTTCCATGCTGTATTTGTGGAATAATACCGCCAATGTTTGAGGCTACCACGGGTTTGCCGCACCATGAAGCTTCAGCAACCATCATGCCAAAACCTTCCAGCGTGGATAGTTGGATAATATATGTATTTGTTGCCTGCCAAACTGCTGCCAACTCATGGTAGTGAAACGGTCTGGGGTGAGCCGTTTGGGTATGTAGGAGGAAGTAGTCCTTATTTTCGGAAAATCCCATCTGATCCGCTTTTAACTGTATCTGTTTTAGTATCATAGAAGAAACAGGGTTATCGTTGGTTATCGGTCCTGTGTAGATAAGTTGTAATCCGACATACTTTCGGCGAAGTATCCTGAAAACCTCAAGTACTCCCAAAGGATTTTTGTCAGGATCAAAGCGTGAAACCTGAACAAGTATGGGCTTTTGGGGATCTACGCCGAATTCAGAAAGTATTTTATCCGCTTCATCTTTTGATAATGGTTGTAGTTTTTTATGGAAAGGGTCAACAAAAGGATAGTTAGTTTCATATTTTATCTTATTTTTGAAATCAGAAGGGAGATATTGGGGTATAGTGCAAACCAATGCATCATGTTTCAATATATAAGGCTCAATAAATTTCCATGAGGTTGAAGCAGGATCACCATATGGATGGAAGCGCCAAAACCATTTCTGTTTATCTTGTCTTGCCGATTCAATTACAGCTGCGCATTGCGGGTCATCAGCGATAAACATGCAGCTTTTTTGAGTATTTATTTGGAATTCCCGGAGCATTTTTCCGAATGTTGAATTTATATTAAGATACAATTCTTTGTCATGTTCGGTAACTAGCCTGGGGTGTATCGTACTGTCCCTTTTTTCATACACGAGCCACATTTTACCGGAGTCTTGTAGTGAGTAATGAAGACCTGTAGTAATACCAAAAAATTCCGGAGGAGGATTATAGCCTTTTTGATTCCCATAAGGAGAAGACATAGTCATCCAGTGGGTCTCTATGCCTAGGTCATTCATAAGTGCAGCAAAATAAGGTATAAGCTCAGCTACACCTCCACCAAAAGGAGTGGAATTAAATCTGATAATAGTCTTGTATTTCAGACTTTCGGCTTCTTTCTGTATTTTTGCTATTGTCTGAGAGGAAACATATCTACTGTAGTCAATTAGTCTTCTTGAGGGAAATAGGTGGTCTGCTAGATTGAAATCAAAAAGCGAGGCGTCCTGATTTTTGTCTATTACGTCTGAGTTCATCAAAGATTACTTGTTATTATTAAACAACGATTACATTATAGAAACGATTTTTTTCTCTGTAAAGTCTAGAACTGGTTCCAAAACCTGCAAATTAAGCCTGAAAGAAAGCTCTAATATAGACTTAAAATAACATTTTGAAATAAATTCTAAGGATAAAGAAAATAGATAATCTGTTTTACCCCCGCACCAGAATGCCCCGGGTGTCAACCCGTGGGATGAATGGTCTTCTAGCGGGCATTCGGTGCGGGGTTTCGCGCTGCGAATGGCCGATCGGGCTGATGCCCCGAGCGTAAGCTCGGGGAGCGCTTCACTATTTCTTTCTTAAGAATAAGGAGCTGAAGAAATAAAAAAGCAGAATTTCCAAGGCTGAGGATATAAGAGTAGGCAATAGGTTCCTGGTATTGGGGATACCGCTAATTTTCTGCGTTAACATCGGCAGCATAAAAATAAGGCTGAAGACAAGAACATATATAGTTGATAATAATGCTACCCTGTCAGGTTTTTCTATTTCGTATTTGCTTTTTATCATTTTTGACGCAATAAAGGTATCAAGAAGGACAATGACTAGGGGGAAAATTACTTGGTCAGCTCTTCCAAGGAGTGGAATTAATCTATATACTGACGGATTAAGGAGGTAGACTACTATTACACTATATATAAAAGATATGATAATTCCAATGAGTATATAGCTTACGAAATATACGGCCGAAATTCTACCGCTTTTATCCGGCTTTGTTTGTTTGGCCATAGCTCAATTATTATATATCATTTTTTCCTTTTCAATAGGGAATTTTAATGGTATACATTTTTTACTTTGACAATGATATGATTTCAAAAGTAATAAGTTTTTAAGGTTTGGAAACAATATGGCACAGGAATATAGGAAGACTTCTAAAAGAATAGATAATAACGTCTTTTTTATAGGAATGTTAAGCTTTTTCGGCGGTATAAGCCAGGATATTTTCCTACCGATTCTTCCTCTTTACCTTGCAAATATTCTCCATTTTAATAAAGAATTTATAGGACTTATTGAAGGTTTAGTTACAAGTAGTGCCAGTATATTCAAAATAGTCGCTGGTTACCTGACGGATAAATTCAGAGTAAAGAAATCTCTTGTCTTTACAGGGTATTTCCTTTCATTGATTAGTAGGCCACTTCTTTCTATATTGACATCCGGTATTGGTGTATTGGGACTGCGTTTTATTGATGGAGTTGGGAAAGGGATGAAAGATACTCCAAAAGACGCTCTTATCGCCGAGTCTGCAAAAGTTGAAACAAGAGGCAAGGGTTTTGGAATAGTGAGGGCTCTTGATACATTCGGTTCTGTAATAGGGCCGATATTACTTTTTGTCATGCTTTATCTTTTGAGTAGCAATCAATTGAAATATCATTATATATTTTTCTTTTCAGCAGTTCCCCTTTTTATAACCCTTCTTATACTTGTTTTTTTTGTTAAGGAAAAACATCTGTCTGCAGAAATTAAACATGACGATAGGCCTCACAATCTTTCTCAAGACTTTTATATTTTTCTTTTTATCGTGGTCTTATTTTCTTTGGGAAATTCTTCAGATACTTTTCTTATACTGCGTGCTCAGAATGTTGGCGTGACGCTTTTAGGAATTCCATTGGTTTATGCTCTTTTCAATTTTTTCTATGCCACCGCATCAATACCTTTGGGTAGTCTGTCTGATAAAATCGGCAGGGAAAAGGTAATTTTTTTGGGATGGTTGGCTTATGCCCTTGCTTATTTAGGTTTTGCACTAGCAGATAAAAGTTATCAGATATGGTTTCTTTTTGCCTTTTACGGAGTTTACTATGCTACTACAGAGGGTGTAGCAAAAGCCTTTGTAGCTGACATGACTTCACCCGAGCATCGTGGTAAAGCATATGGAATATATAACGCGGTTATTGGAGCAGCGACTTTACCTGCCAGTCTTATCGCTGGATTCCTTTGGGATAAATTTAATCCCTCAATGCCCTTTTTCTTTGCCAGTGCAATTGCAGCAGTTTCAAGCTTATTACTTTTGGGATTTACAAGGTATAGAAGTGTAGAGTACTTAAAATACAGATAAGAATATTTTGTCAGATTTTCTTGCTGTTATTACAGCTGTAGTCGCTTGAGTTTGGCGCTTTTCCTTGGGAAGCGAAAAATGGGTCTTGTCTGAGCATCTGCCACCCGGCAAAAATAAAAATCATCAATGTTGCTAGCGCTAAACCTACCCATTTTCTTTCCTCCTTTTTTAGCGAATCATTCAATATCTTCGGGCAGATATCTTTATGGCAATTTCTGTTTTTCAGATTTCTAATCGCCAGAATTACAGAAAAAAGTATGAGTCCAAACGAAAGTGTTTTTATCTCAAGCCCCTGAAACGGCAATGAGGATAATCCTCCGATTACTCCAAGACCTGAAAGGATGGTAGAACCGCAGACCGGACAAGACGAGGCAAAGATGCCAATGAGAGCTCCGACACCGCCTCCTGATGTATGAAAGAGATCGGCAATACCGTATTTCCTGTAATGATAAAGGAAAAGGGAGACACTTATGCCGAAAAGTATAGCTGTGCCAAATGTCAGTACAATATATGAGACAAAGTATGTTAGCGAATTATGTACGTATAGACTGTGAAGATCGGAGTTTATAAGAAGTATCCTGTAATACAGGAGAAGAAGTCCGAGAGCAGATGTAGTTCCGAAAATATAATAATAGAATTTTGTGAGCAGGTTTTTCTTTATCATGGTCTGTCTTTCTCTAGTATAATTTTTTATCTAGACTTTTTCCATTCTTTATAAATTTCATCAGACAAGAGTTCATTATGACTGTCAAACCGTGAGCTTGTGCATACTTTTGAGCTTTATTATCTGCGATTCCTTCCTGCATCCATACAGTTTTTATATCTCCACGTCTGACCGCTTCTTTTACGTGGAAAAAAACAAATTCATTTTTTCGGAAAATATCAGCAATATCCACTTTTACGCTCTTGGGTATAGACAAAAGATTTGGAAAGGCTTTTTCACCTAGAGTTTCGGAAATGTTTGGATTAACTGGAATTATTTTATATCCCTGAGATTGAAGATAAGCTCCAACCTTGTGGCTATATTTTTCACTGTCTTCTGATAGACCGATTATAGCTATGGTTTTTACCTCTCCTAATATTTTATTTTGGTCCATTTTTAGCGCATTTTAGTATATCATGATATATTAATAAGGTCTTGTATTATAGAGGAATAATAAATAAAATATACGGATAAAACATGTCAGGCGAAAAAAAATTTATTATAGGCACAATTATTGTCACGGTTTTGGTTATTGTGGCCGCGGTGATGTTATCTTCTTCAGGAAACAAATCTTCAAACAATAATAACCTTTCCGGTCCCAAGGTGAATTCTGATCTTTTGGTCAGAGCCGACAGTGAGAAGATATCTTCTCCATCAGCCCAGGCGACGCTGGTGGAATTTGGGGATTTCCAGTGTCCGGCTTGCGGAGCGTATCATTCGATTGTCCAGCAAGTACTAGACCAATTCAAGGGAAAACTAAATTTTGTCTTCCGTAATTTCCCTCTTACTTCAATTCACCAAAATGCCCAGATAGCGGCACAGGCTGCAGTGGCGGCAGGTCTGCAGGGGAAGTTTTTTGATATGTATAATCTCCTTTATGAGAACCAATCTGAATGGTCTGATTTAGGTAATCCTAGAGACACTTTTGACAAATATGCTCAGACGCTTCACATAGATGCTAATAAATTCAAAGCCGATATAGACTCAAAGAAAGTACAGGATCTTATACAAGAAGACGTGGATGATGCCAATTCTTTGGGGGTGGATGCTACTCCGACTTTTTACCTTAACGGAGTCAAACTGAATAATCCTTCTGGTTTTGATGAATTCAGTAATTTGGTTAAAACTGCAATAAAAGATATCCCTATTACCCAGCCGCCGGCAGCGGAAGCTTACCACATTCATGTTGATTTTAAGGTCTATCTGAATGATATACCTGTAGATTTTTCTTTAGCAAAATACCAATCGGTTGAAGGCAAGGAACTTGATCCGTATGTGCACCTTCATGACGGCAATGGGAACATAATCCATTTTCACAAAAAGGATGTGACTCTTGGAGAGTTTTTCAAATCTTTGAAAATGCAGTTAAGTAATGATTGTTTTGCCATGGATAATGGTAAAAAATATTGTAATATAAGCGGCAAAACTTTGAAAATGTACGTGAATGGAAAAGAAAATAATCAGTTTGATAAATACGTACCAGACGATTTAGACAGGATTCTTATCACTTACGGAAATGATAGCCAAGTCAATATCACTAAACAAATAGATTCAGTCACAAATGACGCGTGCATTTATTCCCTCAAATGCCCTGAGAGAGGTAAACCTCCCACAGAAAACTGCGTAGGCGGTTTGGGTACAAATTGTACAGAATAACGGTTGATTTCACATCATCCATTGTTTAACGATACTTATGTACTCTTTTCCTTAGTTGCATTTTTACTTTCCAAAAAGATATACTGGATAAGTATCAGTTATTTTTTTAATAGGAGGTAAATTTTATGGCTGTCCAATTAAATTATATTGCGCGGGAAGGCTGGCAACCTGAGAATCCGGATGAGAATTATGTGTTGGTTCAATTCAAGATGGAGCTTGCGGATAATATTGACCCCTCAAACTTCAGGGATGCTGCAGCCTCTGTGGCAGCTGAATCATCCACAGGTACCTGGACAAAGGTAGAGGATCGTCCAGACTCAGGTATAAAGGTGGCGGATGATTACAAAGCTATAGTATACGATCTAGATGAAATCAACCATATGTTTAAGGTGGCCTATAAAGTGGACTTGTTTGAATATGACAATATGTCAGGTTATTTGGCGGGGCCCGCCGGAAATATTGGCGGGATGAAGATGGTGAAGGGGCTTCGAATTTTTGATATGAGATTTCCAAAGAAAATGGTAGATGCATTTCCCGGACCCAGATATGGTATTGAAGGAGTCAGGGATATGCTTGCCCAGGATGAAGATCAAAGAAGGATGCCGATATTGGGAACTGTGCCAAAACCCAAAGTGGGAAGGACGGCTCAGGAACAGGCAGATTTAGCCAGAAGACTTTGGACTGCAGGTGATGGGACTTATGATTTCATTAAAGATGATGAGAATCTAACCAGTCTGCCATTCAACAAGTTTGACGATAGGGCAAAACTTGTTCTTGCTGTACAAAGGGAGCTTGAGGAAAAAGGCGGCAAGAAAAAAATTTATCTATGTAATCTGACGCATTCCAATCTTGATACGATGATTTATCGGGCAAACCTAATAAAGGAAAATGGCGGCAGGTGCATGATGATAGATGTGGTGACGACCGGTATGGCGGCAGTCCATACCATGAGGCTTAAGAATCCCGAGCTTATTATTCATGCACATCGGGCAATGCATGCATTTATGACCAGGGAAAGCGGTAGCGGAATAACTGGTGTGGGTAGCCTGCAAGGTTTTAGTATTTCCATGATTGTGCTCGCCAAAATATACAGACTTTTGGGAGTTGATAGCCTTCACAGTGGTTCTCCCAAGGCCAAGATGGAAGATTATGGAGAGAGTGAGGAGATTATGCGTATTCTGACAAAAGATATGACAGAGCCAAATACAAAATTCCATACGTTGGGACAGAACTGGTTTGGTAAAAAGACGGTTTGGCCTGTCGCTTCCGGAGGATTACATCCGGGAGTAATGGATATGGTGATGGGCAAGATGGGTAAAGACTGTTATATACAGATGGGAGGCGGAGTATTAGGTCATCCCAAAGGCGCGGAAAGAGGAGTCGAAGCAGCTCTTGAGGCAAGAAAAGCCATCACTGACGGCCAATCGGTTAAGGAATTTGTTGCAGCCCATCCAGACAGCGCGCTATCTGAGGCAGTAAAGCTATGGGGAACGGAGCCTAAAATAGTTTACTGATTTATAGACTTAAATTATTATATTTCCAGTTGACCTGGTCCAGAAACCTCCAGCAGATAAGGAAGGGGTAGGCTATACCTCTTTTACTTGAATTCGCAATTAAATGTATCGGTATAACCCTCCGTAAGTTCATTTTGCGTTGCAAACTGAACTACGTTGGGTATATCCCTCCCTAAGTTCATTATATTTCCAGTTGACCTGTTCCAAAAACCGCCAGGCAATCAGAAGCTGGGCAAATCTGGTAGCTGAGACATTGCTGCTGTCGTATTTCAGATCCTTTGCTTCACTCTTCATTGCCTCACTTATCGGGATTCCTGTGCAGCTGACAATAAAATTTTCCAGACTGGCTATTGTCTGTTCAGGAAGTAAGCCATCAATGATAACATCCATAACTTTTCTTCCCCAATATAGACTGGGAACAGCTGCTAGAAGAAAAGGAGGTTGGTTGTTATCAAGTATTGCTCCCATATTAAGAGGAAGCATAAGGCTGGGTAATGGTTTTTGTGAGGGTTGGATAATTAATTCTACTTTGTAGGACATCTCCGGCATGGCATAGACCATTTCATATCGGGCATAGTTTGCCATTTGGGTAAGATTTACTTTAATGACGATATTGGCGCTTGTCTTTTGGAAATCTACCCATCTTTTATAAGCTGCTTCACGTTTGAGCATTTCTTCTATCAGTTTTTCTGCAGCATGGCCTCTTTTTTCCATATCCCGTCTGTATTTCCATTTCCATTTTACTTCCCTAGACGGATCAACATAGATACTCAGATCCAGAAGAGGTAGAAATTCAGGATAAAGAGCATGAAGCCCTTCAATTATAATAATTGGAGCAGGAGCAAACGGTCTTGGATTATCAAAATCACCTGTGGCATGATTATACACAGGAATCTCTACTGCTTTTCCCTTTTTCAAGTCTGTCAGGTGCTGATGTAATAGATCAAGTTTGTTTATAGATGGATCTAAGGGCAAATGGCCAGTTTTTAAGCGTTCGGCCCTATTTTCCTTGTGATAACCGTCCATTTCAATCGTTTTGACTACGCTTTCACCTAGTAGCCTCCTGATTCCATCGCTAAAAACAGTCTTGCCGCTTCCGCTGTCCCCAGCAATGCCTATAATAAACGGTTCTTTAATACTGTCCAACATAGAACGTAGAAATAGACAAGTAGGGTGCGATTCAAAAGAGCCGAATTGGAAATGTTTACTCTGATAATTTAATGATTGGCTCATAAAGTCGGAAACAAATATATAAATTAAGCATATGGTGAATAATTTTAGATGTCAATATAACTATTTAAAAGATTGACCAGGACAAAAAGCTATGGAACAATTAGATTGTTATGTTAGGTAATACACTTAGGGATAAGAAATTCGGGGAGTTATTTGCAGATTTGGCAAAAGAAGCATGTATGTCTTTACGAGACAGGAAAGCTTTAGAGAAAAGGTATGGTTTTGGTGGTGAAAAACCGTTAACTTTTTTTCAAATATCCAGGCAAACAGGTTTCCCTTTACAAAAAATAAAAAAAGATTCCAGATCTGCCATAGTCCTCATAAGATCAAAAATGACAGCGGATATGAAAAACGTAGATGCAGACAACGCATCACAGAGAATTTCTTCATATCTTAAAAACAGATTTAGGGATACAGGTAAAACGGATAAAAAGCTGGCCGGACGTATATCAAGATACATAAAAAGATATTTTTCCTATTTGCCGGCAAGATATGGTATAGAAAATCTGATTCTTCTTCTGGCGTATCCTTCGTTCTCCCGACATAAAATACTTATAAAAAAAGTCAGGAGACTGATGAATAAATCCGTAAAGACTTTACCTTCCTACCTAAATAATAAGCAGTCTTTGGTTTTTAGGAAATTATTGTCTGAAGTTGAGTGGTTTGGACAGTTGGAGGAAATGAATGACTTATCTTTACCAGACATTAAGGAAGTCAGCCTGGAAAGTAAAAGAAGGATAAGAAATGTACCTTTCGATTACCAGAAAAATTCAGGCTCTTTTTACAGCCACAAGCTTAAAAGAGAAGTACAATTTGAATCAGGGCGTGAAAAAGAGATGTTTATTTATATGGAGAAACATGATGATGTAGTTTGGTATAAAGAGCAACCTTTGAAACTGTCATATCGGTTACAAGACAAGGATAGATATATATATCCTGATTGCCTATTTGAGCTTTCCAGCGGAAAACGGATCGTGGTTGATGTGCGTCCGGTTTTTAAGATGGCGCTTTCGGAAAATGTTTTCAAATGGAAATTGATGCAAAAGTATTGCCGGCAAAAAGGCTATGGTCTTTTGGTGACGGATGGAAAAAAGTCCATCAGGCATTTTCTCCTGCATAAAGTCAACCAGGATTTTGCTAAAGCAGTGTTGGTTAAACTTTCTGAGGTTAAACCCAGATCTTTATGGTGGCAGGAATATAAGACTTTACTAAGGAAACACAAAGCTATAGTTGAGGATGACGTGGGGTTTATACTGCAATGCAAGCTTGTTTGGACTCTAAATCCTTTCAGTCTCAAAAGTGGAGTATTACCAATTTATTAGCTTGCATAAGTTATTATCAAATCTGCTGCTCTATTATATCCTCCTGCATCCTTTAGTGTTTTGCTTATTTTTTTTGCGTTTTGTTTGTATTTTTGATCTGCCATAAGTTCATTTATGGTTCCCAAGAAGTTTTCCTTTTCAACTGGTTTTTTATTCCAACTTATTCCGGCGCCGAGTTCTTCGACCCTTGAAGCATTGGCTTTCTGTTCTTGAATAAATGGAAAAAAAAGCATAGGTACGCCAAAATAAAGACTTTCGTTGACACTGTTCATTCCACCGTGGCTGATGAAAAGGGAAGCTTTTTTCAGAATCGATAGTTGCGGCAGGTAACTGCCGATGGTGATGTTTTCCGGTATTTCTCCCAAATCCTGAGGTTTTATATGGTTGCCATAAGAAAGGTAGATACGGTATGGAGTATCAGAGAGTATTTTTATGAATGTCCGATACAATTGAGTATTGTCGTTGTAGATTGTGCCAAGAGCTATATAGATAATAGGTTTGCCGGCTGTATTTACAGGGAGTGGGTCTTCTGGTCTTTCGTAGATGATGGGTCCTACAAACTTAAATTGCCGACTAAGTCTATCTGAGCATGGCTGGAAATATTTTGATGTAAAAACAAGGTTCAGCTTTTCACTATTTATAAACATGTCGGTAATAAAAGGTACCCGCCTGCCGACCTTTTTATATAAATTGCGGTAATCCTTAAATATCTGGAAAGTATCTTTCGTATGTTTTATCAGCCTGAAATAATCCGGTAGGAGAAATTTGGTGTATTTTAGAAGAACTGCCGGGTGGAGGACCATGCTGGTTACAAGTGAAACAGACGGTGTTTTGGATCGTATACCTGATAGTTTACCCCACAGATTCATTGCGTCGTGAAGTACACAGTCAGGTTTCTCAATTTCTATCATCCTTTCAAGATATGGGAGTATTTGTCTTGTTACTTGAAGGTTCAGTTTGGCTATAATTTCCGCATTTTGCATAACGCGCAAATCTGGTATTTTGATTTTTATAGGAGGAGGGCGAAACTCTGCTCCAGTTTTTTCTATCTTTCCCCTGAAATCTTCAGTATTGTAGACAATAACTTTGTGCTTTCGTCTTACCAGTTCTTTTGCTACTCCAAGCGTAGGATTGAGATGTCCATATGCCGGGAGAGTAAGGAAAATGAATTTCATAAACAAATTATAGCAGTAATCGGAGGCTAAAAAAATTATTGGATGTTTCTTATGAAATCATCAATTGTAGAGTATGCCAAAGTCTTCCATCTAAATTTCACCCGGATTGATTATAACAATTTTTAGGGGTATTAGCTTAAGAATATGTTGAAGTTATGGAACCGTTACGATTTTGGAATGGACAGATGGGACATCTCGCTTTTATTTTATGATATCTGTCTGTCGTGCCGCTTTAAGAGCCTTTGTCCACCAGGCAAGTTGTGAAAGAAAATCTCCTGCTTGCTGACGGAAAGCCGAAAAATAATCTGTTTTGTCACCCTCTTTTTTGTTAAATATTTCCATCATTACCTGAAATGGAATGTGTATTCCGGTTCTAATTGGTGCCATCTGTAGTTCGACTGCCACTTCACGCAGTTGCTCTACAGATCTTGCTCCTCCTACGCTACCGTATGCTACAAAGCCTACAGCCTTTTTATTCCACGGATAATATACATAGTCAAGTGCATTTTTCAGCACCGCTGGATAACCATGGTTATACTCGGAGGTGACTATGACAAACCCGTCTGCTACACTGACTTTATCCGCCCACTTTTGGACAGTCGGATTGGCATATTTTCCGTCAGTGATTCTTGAAGGGGATATAGGTTCATCAAAAAAGGGTAGGGGATAGTCGCGCAGGTCGACAAGTTCTACATCCATATCATCCCTTTTTACCGCCTCTGAGTAAATAAACTTTGCGGCTTTATCGCCGAATCTTTTTTTGCGGGTACTGCCTAGGATTACCAGTATTTTTAATTTATCTGAATTTGCCATATTGCCTCCTTTAATTTTAGTAAATATTATTGTATAATAACTATAATAAATATAGTACTATATATATTATAGTACAAATAATAAATAGTCAAGAGAGGAAAAGAGGATAAAATTATGGTCATGGAGGAGAAAAACCAGAAACAATGCAATAAGTTACTCAAAGTTATAGGAGATTTCTGGACATTGTCAATAATCATGGAGTTGAGAAAGGGGAACCTGAGATTTTGCCAGCTGCAAAGGGCGCTAAATAATCTTAATCCGGTAACCCTGACTAACAGGTTAAAAAGGCTTGAGAGGGCAGATTTCATAAGTCGCAAAGCGGAGATTCATGACAAGCTGTCAGTTACTTATCACCTGAGTAAACGTGGCATGGGTATGCTGCCGGTATTGGACGAAATCCAAAGATTTGCAACAAGGTACCATAATTAAATCTTCTAAATACTTCTTTGGAAAATATACCTGTCAGCCATGTATTTCTTTAGTGACGTCGCGGAAATCGTAGAGATGTTTGTTATCCAGATAAATATAATTTTTGTCAGGTAAAAGCGGCATTTTGGCGTCAAAATATAAGTTGAATATTATCCTAAATGAGTTTACAGGAGTTATAGTTTGGTATAGCTTGTCTTTTGGTTCTCCAGGCAGATAGTAAGCAGAGAGAATGGGAAATTTCATCTTCAGTTGGGTAGTGGTAGCGTTTTGCCAGCTTTCCTCAGGTTTGAGCATGCCGGCGATGAACTTGGCGCCCTCATCAGCTTGAAGGAGTATGACAGGCGGTTTGGACGAAGTCTTCAGGATAGAATCGATTGCCGTTTCCAGTTTTTTATTAATACAGTTGATTTGAGCTGTATAATTCTGCTCTTCCGGCCGGTACCAGTTTTGGGTATAGGATGTCACGCCGCAGTTTTTGTCAAAAACATACGGACCGTGGGGGGAGATGATATGGACAAAGACAAATTTGGGTCCGGGGAGGGAGGCCACTTTAGGTAGATTATCAAATTGATAAACTACTATTTCTCTTTTGTCTTCATCCGATTCACCAATGACCTTTTCTGGAATCATGCTATCAAGAAATGGTTGTAGCGCTGTTGACTCAAGGATGGCATAGGGAAAGACGCTTATGCCAAGATGGTTTTCCTTTTGTATATTGTAGTT
>CAZFNL010000119.1:0-2349 GCA_964520615.1 uncultured Gammaproteobacteria bacterium | reverse complement strand
GTGATGAACAATTCGGGAACCGCACTTATGGGAATGGGAGTTGGGAGCGGTGACAAGCGCGCAATGGCAGCAATCAAACAGGCAGTTTCTTCCCCACTACTTGATATATCGATAGAAGGAGCAAAAGGAGTCTTGTTTAATGTAGTCGGCGGTCCTGATCTTACCATGTCTGAGATAGACGAGGCAGCATCAATTATCGCAAAAAGTGTAGATCCGGATGCGGATATCATATTTGGTGCGGTTATCGATGATAAAATGATGGATCAGATAAAGATAACGCTGATCGCTACGAAATTCGATGACAGCAGATTGAAACTGTTCAGATTCAAGAAGGAACCGCAGGAAGAAGAAACAATCAAAAACCTGAGAGAGGAAACTGCTGAACGAAAAGATGATATGAAATCCGGCGACGAAGAAATCATGGAAGACACAGACGCTTTTATGGATGATGAAAACGAATTTGACATTCCGGCTTTCCTAAGGAAGAAATGAATTTTAATAACAGGACTTACGCAGTTCATTATACTTTAGACCATTGTGTCATGCTGAACTCGTTTCAGCATCTGTTTTCAATCAGATCCCGAAACAAGTTCGGGATGACACCATACTGCGTAACTCCTGTTAATAAGTTGATAAACTTGGGACTTATTGTTAGGCAGGGAAAGGGAAAGAATACATATTATTCCTTAAAGGGTAATAAATTATCTTGAGCCGCTCCAATTGGTGGAGCCTCTGGCCAGTTTCCAGTTTTCCTTTTGTTCAGGAGTAAATGAATTCCAAATTACCCGAGCACCTGGAATATATGTTTTTTCCTTGTTTTCTTTTTTTGCGGAGCGGGTAGTGTGAAAATATCGCGAAGCCCAAGTGGGATAAATTAAGGAATCAAACCATGCAAGGATTTTAGCCAGCAAAGATTCATATTCGGGAGGAATAGACATTTGAGCTACCTTAACCATGACTCGATTATACTATCGTTCACCAATTTGCTTTTACTATCTGATTAGGGTATAATACTAGCATAAAACTATGACTAGACGTGAAGCTGGTTCAACACCACCACATGAATATTTTGTGGACTTAGCAAAAAGAGCTCCAAGAGTTCCAACAAATAAAATGACTCCCTTTGAAAAAGAGCATGGCCATCCGCAATTTGGTAATAATTTTTATTTATTATTTTTAGCAAGACAAAGAGCAGAAAGAGACCCGGAAGTTCAAGATAGTGGGGTTCAATCTTACTTAAAAAGTGCTCAAGAACAATACGGGAGTAGGTGGGAGACATTTTTATCACAAAATAGAGGTCTATTACAACAAATGGATCAAGCTCTAGATGGCCTTGAACCATACGACGAATTGTTACGTCATTATCGAGATTTACTAAGAGAAGGCAGAGAAAAAAATGACTATAGTTTAGCTGATGAGTTTGAAAAGTTAGAACCAGAGCAGGTAGGAATTTATGTATGGCGTAAACTCAATTCACTTCTTGAAAAAGCTGCTAAACAAATGAAAAAAACAGGAATAAACCCTCATGATTTCTTTGCTTAAATAATCAAATATTTTTTACTTCTAACCCGCCGCAAAACCTATTCAATCCAAATCCTGCCACGCCAAGACAACACCGACACAACAACCCAACTGTCAACAAGACGATGGGATGAATGGTCATAAAAAAAGAATAAAGGGCGAGTGACAACTAAAATGAAGACTTTTTGATAAAAGAAAAAACGACTAAAGTTGACAGAAAAAGCAAGATGTATTCTATCATTTTAGTTTATCCATAACTTCTAATTCCTTTGATGAAAGAGTATTGAT
Organism: uncultured Gammaproteobacteria bacterium; assembly: GCA_964520615.1. GTDB lineage: Bacteria > Patescibacteriota > Microgenomatia > 2-02-FULL-39-11 > 2-02-FULL-39-11 > JAMCUI01. The sequence goes on along the minus strand of CAZFNL010000119.1, from coordinate 540 downwards.
CACCTGTTCATCGGTAATTCTCACTTTTAAAGATAAAACAACAAGAGCAATAAGTCGGGTCAATTTATCTTCCATTTTTTCAAACCGCGAATTCCGGGCATTAATGCACAAAATTACATTCCCGGCCATGCCCGTATTTATTTTCCTGTTGACAATAGAATACCGGAAGTTAAAGCATTTTGGATTGTAGGAAATTTGGTGGATTTTTTCTCTTCATCGGGAGTAATAGCAATTACATTAATATCAGGTTCCAAATCAGAAGTTAATTTGTGGAATTCAACCGATCTATCAAACCACTTTTTTTTCTCATAATTATCGGCCACGATTAATACGTCCACATCGCTTGATTCCTTAGCTTCACCTCTGGCATAAGAGCCAAACAAAATAATCTTATGAGGACTATATTTTTTGTTCACTCTCTTTACAAAAACACTTAATGTCCTTTTAATTTTTTCAGTACCCATGGGTAAATTTTCTCCGCCATAACTAATAATTCTTCTATATCGGAAGGCTTTTTGAAATGAACTCTACTTAAATCCT
>CAZFNL010000118.1:0-4067 GCA_964520615.1 uncultured Gammaproteobacteria bacterium | reverse complement strand
GTCCTTCGCGTATTTGATTCTAATCATCACAGTTTGTATCCTACTGTACTTCAATGGCTGAATGTTTTTAACAACGTAAAGTTCGTTCAGGTGCACTCTGAGTTTTGCGCAAACGGTGGACTCATAAACCAGATATTATTGATTCCGTTCCTGTTTCTCATTAAACTGACCGGAAGACATATTAGTTATTTCAGCCATAATGTCATATCAACACTCAATGATATTGCTCCACATTTAAACCTTAAAAACGGGTCACCTGTCGTTAAAGCGTTGAATATGGGATTAGGATTTTATTACAAATCCTTGAGTTTGTTGGTAAATCAATTTGTAGTCATGGATCAGGTTATTTTTAAGAGACTTGCAAATTTTGTAGGAAGTAAAAAGATAATCTATCTGCCTTTTTGGATCCAGAACACACCATGCAGACTGTCAAAAAACAAAGCTAAAACACTTTTGGGATTCAAGAAACAAGATAAAATACTTTTATACTTCGGCTTCATTACATATTACAAGGGTGCAGATTGGATTATTAGGACATTCAAAGAATTGAAACAGAAAAAAGCTATGCAAAACGTCCATTTGGTTATGGCCGGCGGTCCTGCTTATTCACTCAAAGACAGAAGGTATTACAAGGAATATTACGAGAAAATACAAAGTAGCTTTAAAAAATCCGACCGCATCCATATCACAGGATTCGTTCCGGAAGATAAAATTAATTCTTACTTCTATGCTGCCGATTGTGCGGTTTTTCCGTATCGCGGTCTTATCGGCGGATCTGCAACTTTAACTCAAGCGATAAGCTACAAAACCCCGTTTATTTTGAGCCAACCAATGCATGAACTATTGGAAAACGAAGATTTCAAACGTGCTTTGGAAAAAAAAGGCGTTGATGAAGATTATATTTCGTTTTCATATGATCATAAATCGTTCTATCAAGCGTTCCAACGCTCACAGACTAAGAAATGGAAAAAAACCATTCTAGCAATCATACAAGATATCTCAAAACAAAGAAACATGTCACACTGGGTTATTAATTGCTACAATCAATTGTATAGGATCCATGAATATCATAAAAAAACTGTATCAAAAGCTCGATTGGTTTTTTCACGCTGATAGCGCTCCCTATCTGGGAATTCTTATCCTTGTATTTCTGGTGATCGTCGTAACCAATTTCCCTTTCCATAGTTGGTTGACCGGATGGGATAATTTGCATCCTGAATTCAATTTTTCCCTTAATTTCCAACGCGCCTTACATGCTGTTTGGCAATCAAACCAAGGGTTAGGAACATACGGAGGCCATGGTTATGCTGCGACACTCCCTCATACGGTATTTCTTTTTATGATGTCTTTCTTCCTTCCTCTTATGTATCTGAGATCAACCTTTACCTTTTTGATGTTGCTCACCGGAGTATTAGGCGTATTTTTTCTGGTAAGAAAAATGCTTGGACAAATGCCGACATCTATCAAGAATAGTGCAGCTTTATTTTCTTCCCTATACTATCTACTGAACTTTGGGACAGTTGAGAACTTTTATATCCAACTGGAAGCTTTTATCGTCCACTATGCAGCATTACCATGGTTATTATTAAGCCTCCTTGCGTTTCTTGAAACGAAAAGTAAAAAAAATCTTCTGATTTTTACTCTCATTACTTTTTGGTCATCAACACAAGGATTTATTCCTCCGCTTTTTTTCGTTTATCTTATGATTCTAGGGATTTTTTTGGCAACTTACATCGTACATAACATAACTATTTCACGCATAAAAGACGCTATTGTAATAGTACTTATTACACTTGCAATAAACTCATACTGGTTCCTACCTGTGGTTCATTACTCACTCACCAACAGCGCGACATATCTCAATGCATACAACAATGTAACATCAACCGAAGATTTTATTTTACAAAACAAGAAATACGGAACACTTCCTAACGTAGCCTTATTGAAAGGATTTATCATTGAATCAATCGATTCACTGAGCAATGGTAAAATTGTTACAATATTTGATTTTTGGCAACATCATTTCTCGTCACCATATGTGTCAATAATAGGCTTTGCAATCTTTCTGATAATTATCCTCGGATTACTGAGGCAACTGTTTCAAAAAAAATCATACATATATCATGCTTCTGCGTTGTCTTTTATTATTTTGTTCTCGTTATTAACCACCGATACTCCTCCGTTTTCTTTTATTTCTGCATTGTTTCAAAAAATACCTATATTGAGACAGGCTTTTCGTGTAGCATTCACCAAGTTTTCTATCGGACTTTCTTTTTTCTACGCCATAGCCTTTGGTATTGGTATCGCGACAGGCATGATATTAATCAGAAAAGTATTTACACAGCAATTGTCACAGCGCTTATTTCTAGCTTTCATAATGGTTTGTTTACTTTATTTCAGTTCACCAATATTTAAAGGTTATTTCCTTTATCAAAGAACAAAAATTACCATACCGGACGTATATTTTCAGCTTTTTAATTATTTCGATACTCAAAACCCAGATGGAAGAATTGCCAATTTCCCTCAAGGATGGCATTGGGGTTGGAGCATATATAACTGGGGTTATAGCGGTTCCGGGTTTCTCTGGTACGGAATTAAACAACCCATATTGGACCGAGCATTTGATGCTTGGGGAAAAGAAAATGAGAATTATTATTGGGAATTATCATACGCAATTTATTCCGAGAATTTTGACAACGTGAATAAATTACTTAATAAATATGACATATCTTGGATAGTTTTTGACAAAAATACCATACCATACCCAAACGTTAAAAGTGTTATTTATACGAATTCACTAGAGAATTATTTAGACAACGCACCGAATATTACAAAGATAAAAACCTTCAAATCCAAAAATAAAAACGTTAAAGATATTATTGTATATAAAGTACTCAATAATCCAGCTACACAAACAACTATTCTAACGTCTATTCCAAAAATAGAACCGCAATATCAATATAGTGATTATGATAAAGCGTATTTGACATACGGGAATTATTATTCTGATCGTTCAGAAACAAATTCGATTTATTATCCATTCAGATCTTTGTTTACGAAAAGAGATCCACAGGTTGATTTCTCCATCATAGATACTTCAACTAAGTTTATCTTTGATAAAACGATCCCTAGTAATTTTATCCTTTCTCAACAACCCGCTTTATCATTAGGAAACATACTTCATGTTGTCGGCACTAATTTGGAAATCACCAGTAAAAAAAATAATCTATATCAATACCAAAGTACTCAGGATCAATATTTTTTGAATCATACACAAGCTGAATGTGGAGAATCATTTGATATACAACATGCAAAACAAACCGTTATAAACAACAATATATTACGATTCAGTTCGTATAACACAGAAAATTGTTACAGTATCAATCTAAATTATCCTCAAAGATTTTCTTACCTGGTACAGATAACAAGCAAGCATATACAAGGCAAACAATTACAACTTGCGGTGACCAACCTTCAAACTCGAAAACCAGATATTGAGATCGCACTAACCGATAAACCAGATTTTACTACTGAAAATATAATTATTCCACCAATGCAAAATTATGGGCTTGGCTATCAATTGGTTTTCAACAATATTTCGATTGGAGATCAACAGACCATTAACGACGTAAAAAATATATCCGTTCAAACTTTTCCTTACGATAACCTATCATCTATACAACTTAGAGGCACAAACGGAATAGAACACAACAATATAATCGAATACTCAGAAAGTTACAATCCGGATTGGAAAGCATACTATGTGAATAACATGGGTTGGTTCAATACTCATTTTCCTTTTGTCTTCGGTAAAGAATTACAAAATCACGTTCTCGTAAATAATTGGGCGAACGGGTGGAAACTAGATCAGCAAAACAATAATCTCCAAAACATCGTCATTATCTTCCGGCCGCAGTATCTGGAATTTATTGGGTTTGGATTGATTATTGTAGGATTTATTTTTATTCTTAAGTTTAAACCTTAAGAAATTCTTCTTTGTTTATCCCGCTCTCACGAAGAATTGCCGATAATGTACCTTTTTTCAGATCTGTTATATGAAGCGGAAT
>CAZFNL010000117.1:0-18331 GCA_964520615.1 uncultured Gammaproteobacteria bacterium | reverse complement strand
GGATGGCTGCTTCTGAGCCAACCTCCTGGGTGTTTTAGAAATCTCACTTCCTTTACAACTTAGCCAAGATTTAGGGACCTTAATTGGGAGTTTGGGTTGTTCCCACGCTTGACCTGACTCGCTTAGCCGAGCCGGACTGACTAGTCCGCTTCGCTTCACCGGTATTCGGAGTTTGATTGAGTTACCTCGCTTACGCTTGGCAACCCATTCAGTGCTCTACCCCCGGGAAAACATCAACGGACCGCTATACCTAAATATATTTCGGAGAGAACCAGCTATCTCCGGGTTCGATTGGCATATAACCACTAACCACAGATCATCCCACATTTTTGCAACAATGACGGGTTCGGGCCTCCTCCTGCCTTTCGGCTGGATTCACCCTGTCCATGGTTAGATCACCCGGTTTCGGGTCTATCCTGCAAAACTAATTGGTCGGCCGGTTAGGCCTTGCTTTCACTGCGCCTTCGCCAGTTTTGCTGGCTTAAGCTTACGCTTTGCAAGATAACTCATCGGTTCATTCTTCAATAGGCACGACATCATCCTTCGGCTTGCGCCTCAGGACTTTGTCTGTTTGTTAGTCGACAATTTCAGGTACTATTTCATTCCCCTTGCCGGGGTGCTTTTCACCTTTCCCTCGCGGTACTAGTTCACTATCGGTTGATTTGGGTATTTAGTCTTGGAGCGTGGCCGCCCCAGTTTCCTACCAAGTTTTGCCGTGCTTGGTAGTACTTAGGAACTCCCTAAGGGAGATTTGGATTTTACATACTCGACTTTCACGGTCTATGGTCTGCTATTCCAAGCAGTTCTGTTATCCGCTTCTCATCCTATATCGGAAGCCCTGCAACCCCCCGACTTACGCCGGGGTTTAGACTCTTCCGCTTTCGCTCGCCGCTACTGACGGAATCTCATTAGATTTCTTTTCCACAGGTTACTTAGATGTTTCAGTTCACCTGGTGCCCTACCTGACGGCTATGCCCCACAATAAAGCAGGGTTTTGCCGCCGGTTATCCCGATTAAATCGGGATGGGTTACCCCATTCGGAAACCGCCGGATCACAGGCTGTTAACCGCCTTCCCGACGTTATCACCGGTATACAAGCGTCCTTCCTAGGCCCAAACCACCAAGGCATCCATTATCGACTTTATGAGTAGACTTTAAGGCTATTAAAAAGATGGAAATGTCATCCCGATAGATATCGGGAAACATTCCTAAAACGTAAACATATGCTTGCGCAAATATTTACGCCGTTGGCCTTATAATCATCTGTTCACTTTTTAAAGAGCCCCTCGCGAACTTTTTGTTCGCTCGGAATAAACCACTTTGTTAAAAGAAGCTTATCTCAAACGAACAATCCCTCTTTGTGCTTGTCCTGAGATTTCGCGAAGCAAAATCGAAGGGCTTGCACTGAGATTCCGCCCTGCGGAATCGAAGTGGACCTGGGCGGACTCGAACCGCCTGCCTCTTCATTGCAAATGAAGTGTTCAACCAGCTAAACTTCAGGCCCGACGGTTTAACTCGGCTCTTTTACTGCCCCAAAAAACACAATAATGGCTCGATTATGGGAAAAGCAGACTGAAGGGCACAAAACTAAGAAGGTATAAGTTTAGACAAAATTAAATGGGAATTTTTTCTCATTATCCTTCAATTTTAGGGCGATCCCCTCAGTTTACTTTTCCAGAAATATTAAAAACCATAGTCCACCGCCTTAAATGCGGATTGGTAAGTACTTATTTTATCAGGAAAACCCTTTTTGTCAATCCTCAGTTGAGTATTTATTTCAATGCTGCGTCAATCATCGGCTTTATCTGGGAATAAGGTACTGCGCCACTCACCAACTGTCCGTTTACAAATGTAGCAGGTGTACCACTGACCCCTACACTCTGTCCGTAGGTCTGGGCATCCTGCATCGTTTTCAGATATTTATCACTATCAAGACATTTGTTGAAATCGGCGGTATTCAACTTCAATGCAACCGCAAACTTCTTCAGGTTATCCTTACTGAATGCTCCTTGATTCTCACCCTGTTGGTGGGAATAAAGGTAATCATGATACTCCCAGAATTTTCCCTGATCCTGAGCACATCTAGCTGCTTCCCCTGACCAGATGGACTCTTGACCAAGAAATGGATAATCTTTCCAGACAAAACGGACCTTACCAGTATTAACATAATCCTTCACTAGATTCGGTTCAACCGGCTGCCAGGAAGAATCCTGTCCTTGCATGGCTTTTACTGTTTGCGCATCTAAACCTGAATACGCTCCACAATACGGACATTGGAAATCTGCAAATTCCACTACTGTCACCTTGGCATTTTTATCTCCTTGTGATGGATCATCCTTGGAAAGGGTAACAGGTTTGGGAGGTTGAGTTGGAGCAGCAACTCCCTGAGCCGTCTGTTGATTACCTGTCCCCAAACCTTTTTCCAACATGCTTACTTTTTGATAAAGACTACCGATAGCAAATGCTGCAACTACTAAAAGACCCACCAATACATAAGTGATATAATTTTTCTTTGGGGCTTCTTTTTCAGCCATAGGATCTCCTCCAGAAATTTACTAATAGTCTAAAGGTAGCAGAAAAAAACTACTCTGTCAATCAAGTTTCTCTACTATTCTATTTACGGCTACTATAAAAGCAGCTAAAAGATACAAAGCCTAAATTTACCCCAGCACCAGAATGTCCCGGGTGTCAACCCGTGGGATGAATGGTTTTCTAGCGGGCATTCGGTGCGGGGTTTCGCACTCCGAATGACCGATCGGGCTGATGCCCCGAGCGTAAGCTCGGGGAGCGCTTCACTTATCCATTTTTCGACTATTCTCTTTATTGCAACTGTGAATGCTGCTGAGTAATTTAGAAGCTTTATCATTTATTCATCTTCTCAACTATTCTAGTCACAGCCACGATAAAAGCAGCAGTACGCAAATCTGTCTTATAACGCTTTGATGTTTCATAAACTTTCTCAAAAGCCGCTTCCATCTTTCTTTTTAGCTTTGCATTGACATCTTTTTCGGTCCATTTCTCTCCCGCCAGATTTTGTGCCCATTCAAAATAGGACACTGTCACTCCGCCTGAATTCGCCAGGACGTCCGGCACGACGGTAATCCCGTTTTTGAAAAATACTTCATCGGCATCCGGAGAGGTGGGACCATTGGCCATCTCCAAAATGACTTTTGCTTTTATCCTTCTGACATTCTCCTCTGTCAGCTGGTTTTCCAAAGCTGCAGGAATAAGGATATCAACGGGCAATTCAAGTAACTCCTCATTCGAAACTATATTTCCCTTTCTCAAATCACATACAGTACCCACACAATAACAGCTTTCAAGCTTCCCCTTTTCCTTCTTACAGGAAAGGACTAAATCAGGATTGAAACCATCCTTCTCCATATTTTTGACGACTATACCGCCCCGGGAATCTGAAAGAGCTACCACTCTCATGCCCGCTTCGCTCAAAAACTTGGCAATGTAAAAACCGACATTACCAAAACCCTGTACCGCCACAGTCAACTCTTTTCCATATCTCCCCTTCAAATTCATCTTTTTCAAAAGAGACAACAATACATACGACCCGCCCCGGCCGGTAGCTTCAGTCCTTCCCAGGCTTCCGCCGAAATCAAGCGGCTTGCCGGTAAATGTCCCCATCAGCCTGCTTTTTTCTTTCTTTCTTAACGCTTTACCCTTAACGCTTACCGCTTTAATATACTCCTCCACCATCCATTTCATTATCTGGGGTGTAGTATTTACATCCGGTGCCGGCACATCCACCTCTGGCCCTATGTCTTTTGAGATTGCACGGGCATAAGCGCGGCTGAGGTTTTCCAGCTCTTTCACGGATAACAGTTTGGGGTCTACCTCCACTCCCCCTTTCCCGCCTCCCATAGGGATATCGGCTACGGCACACTTTATAGCCATCCAAAATGCCAAAGCCTTCACTTCATTCATATCAACCTGATGGTGAAAACGTATACCACCCTTGTAGGGTCCGCGGGCACTGTTGTGCTGGACACGAAAGCCGTGAAAGATTCTTTTTTCTCCATCGTCCATTTTGACGGGAAAATTGACCGTGATTACTTTTTCGGAGTTGCGGAGTCTCTCTGTCTGAAACTTAGTCAACCTTAAATATCCCAAAGCTTTATCCAACTGTCTGAGGGCATTCTCAAAAGGGTTATTCCCGTTATCCATAAATCCTCCTTATATATAAATTATATAAATGTATATAAGTATATAAATGATAAGGAAATGTTTATCCGTCTTCCTCCGGTTCTGATGAAAATCAGAAATGGATTAGACGGATATATACTGAAAAACTCTGCCCGTATAAAAGAGTTTTGAAGTATATGACGATGTATGAAAGTCTACTCCTCTTTGTCCTTTTTGTACAGAGGAAAGAACCAACCTAATTTTTCTAACGATTTTCCTCCGATAAAACTCAATTCCATTTCTCCTCTTTGCAATATACCAGTGAGTTCTTTTTGAGTAAAAAATTTACCTTGTATAATCTCTTCCGCAAGAAGCCGGAAAGGTCCTTCATAAACTGTCCTGAATAACATCACCATCTCAGACTCATACGGTGCCCGGCACAAGAATTTACAGACAGGTTCAATCTTTAATTGATATTGCCTTTGAAGATTTTCTTTAATTTCACTTCGCGAATGGTAAAAGTGGGGAAACGGCTTGTCATTAAGCCGTGGGACCCCCTGACTACCTGAGCTTAGGGAAATAAGAAAATCTTCACTGGCCACTTTTTCTTTCCTCCTATTTCTTTGAGTGGCCAAAGAAATAGGAAAAATAATATCCAACCCTAACTCTTCAGAAAGCTCTCTCACTGCGGTTTCCTCATAACCTTCTCCCTTATCCACGTGACCCGAACATGATATAGTCCACTTCAAAGGCTCAGTGTCCTTTGTAGGACTTCTCTGTTGCATGAAAAGCTCTCCTTTTGCATCGAAAACCGCCACACCCACACTTCTATGGATAAGGTTCTTATCCTTGTGCACTTCTCTTCTTGTCGCCTCCCCCACTACCCGGTCATTTTCATCCACAACGGCAAAAACTTCATTCTGATTATCAGTAGTTTTAGTCATAATAATAAAGGAGTCTTATAAGATATATTACAATTTTATCCCAAACATCACCAAAAATCCCCTCGCAGAAACGCAATTGTCTCCTTGAGGGGAAAATCAGATACTACTTTTATGACGTGTGATAGAGATTCAAATAATCAACGCTGTAATTACTTGAAACTACTATCACACGCATCACTTCAACTTCACCAACTTTCCCTTCCGGAAAACCCCCTCCTGCGCAATAATGGCACAATCAATGATTTTCCTTTTGGGCCAATTGGCTCTATCTCAAGGGATGAATGTGATAATAGCAATCAATCATGGAATGATATGGAATGGATCCCATCCCATGATGAACCGAAACAAGATATAGATGACGCCTACTTCTAGTTCTGTGGCGCCCATCGCACCAAGGAGGACGAAAGCATCCCATAATTTCCGAAGCTCTTCTTTCATTTTTTCTCCTTGCCGAATCAGCAGCTTCTTTTTTTCCGCCGCCGATCCGGGCAACTTTATCCGGTCCCTAGTGGGATTTGAACCGGACAACGCGCTCCACGACGATGCCGAAGGCAAAAAGGGTTTCGCCCGCGGCAACAACGATCAGGATCCAACCAACCAGACCAAAATCGGTCTTGGTTAGAATGGCTCCGACAACAACGAAAGCTAAGGTGCTGACCATGAGGCCTACACCCAGCTTGTCTTGTCGACTTCGCGGCACGAGGTTTCTTAGCGCTTTCATTTTTCTTCATCTCCTTCCTTTTTTTGATTTTTTATTTCCTGTAGGTAAAACCGGAAAGGATAGATTCCTTTCAGATTTCACCTACAGGATTTTTGGGGTGGATATCAAAAGTGATAAAAAGGTTGAAGTAAATAAAGCAATATTTTAATGTGCTACCTATCAAGAAAAGGCCGCTAAACTGGCCAATCCTTGCGGTTTGGATAGTAACAAAAAGTCATTCCCAAGTCAAAAAGGAAAAACACAGTAATGTTATAATCCCTTTGTATGATTGTACTTGGAATTGATCCTGGAATTGCCATCACTGGAATTGCCATTGTGGAAGAAAATAGAGGAAAACAGACTCTTCTTCACAGCCAATCAATTACCTCTTCCTCAAACCTCTCCACAGCTCAACGGCTGTTAAGGCTTCACCAGTCACTCCAATCACTCATTGAGAAGTACCACGCAGAAACCGCAGCTCTGGAAAATCTTTTCTTCAACACAAATGCCAAAACGGCTCTTATCGTGGGTCAGGCAAGAGGAGTCATCCAACTTGCCCTCACCCAAGCTAAAATTCCAATTGTCGAGTATACCCCGCTTCAGGTAAAGATGGCTCTCACCGGTTACGGAAGGGCAGATAAAAACCAGATCCAGCAGATGGTGAAAACTATTTTGAAACTCCCCAAAATTCTTACTCCGGATGACGTTGCCGATGCGGCTGCAATTGCTTTAACACACTGTTTTTCCTACAAATTACAAAAAAATATATAGGATTTAGTATATTGTACTTAGGGATTTATATTTCCACCGCTATATACTATATACTAAATACCAATCTTTATTATGATTGCTTATCTTTCCGGAACAATCCATTCCAAAGGCTCTAATTATCTGATAATCATGACCGCAGGCGGCGTTGGTTATAAAGTATCAGCACCATCAGAGATCTTTAGAAATACAATCATAGGAGAAAAATATAACCTCTTTATCTATACCCATGTTAAAGAAGATGCCCTGGACCTGTATGGATTTGCTAAACAGGAAGATCTGACGCTTTTTGAAATGTTTCTTGGCGTATCCGGCATAGGGCCTAAAACCGCACTTTCAATTTTCGGGAACGGGAAAAGCGATAAAATTAAGGAGGCAGTCGTGAAAGGTGACGTCGGTTTCTTCACTTCCATCCCCCGTCTTGGCACCAAAAACGCCCAAAAGATAATCATAGAACTCAGGCCCAAACTAAGTAACCTGAATAATTTGATTGATCTATCGGAAGAAAGCGGTGAAACCAAAGAGATCATCGACGCACTGAAATCTTTCGGATTCTCCCCGGCAGAAGCCAAAGAAGCACTCAGATCGATAAAAGATATCCAGGGTGACACATCTGTTAAAATAAAAGCGGCTTTGAAATTTTTAGGAAAAAGATGATCTTTAGCGTAAAGGGTAAAGCGTCAAGCGTAAAGTTATCTGCCAGATTTTATTCTTAACGCTTTACGCTTCACGCTTTGAATATGACTGAAAATAAACAAGTAAAAACATCCGGTGATAAAAATGACTCAGTTGAAGAAGAAACGCTTTTTAAATCGCTTCGTGCTTCCGCCTGGAGCGAATTCTGCGGACAGGAGAAGGTAAAACAGTCCCTTTACGTTGCCCTCACCGCCGCCAAAAAGAGAAAGGAACCTATCGAGCATATACTCCTTTACGGCCCGCCGGGCCTTGGTAAAACCACTCTGGCTCATTTAATTGCCAAAGAAATGAGTGTTAATATTCGGATAACTTCAGGCCCGGCAATTGAAAGAAGCGGCGACCTGGCCTCAATCCTCACCAATCTTGAACCTGGAGATGTCCTTTTTATTGATGAAATCCACAGGTTGAACAAAGTGGTTGAAGAAACCCTTTATCCTGCTATGGAAGATTATGCTTTGGACATAGTTATCGGTAAAGGCCCGTCAGCAAGAACTCTTCGACTTGACCTGCCAAAATTTACCATCGTTGGAGCAACTACCAGAATTGGCCTAATGTCGGCACCCCTTCGTGACCGGTTTGGGATTACACAACGGCTTAATTTTTATTCTCCAAATGACCTTGAGTCAATCATAAAAAATGCCTCAAATAAACTGGCAATAGAAGTAAATGAAACAGCAGTTAAAGAACTCGCCAAAAGGGCCCGGGGGACTCCCCGTATCGCACTCAAACTTCTGAAGCGCGCCCGTGACTTTGCCCAGGTAAAAAGTAAATCCGACATTGATGATGAGGTACTTTCTGATGCGTTTTCGCTTTTGGAAATAGATAACATGGGTCTGGATGATTCTGACAGAAGATTGTTAAAAGCTTTGATAGAAAAACACGGAGGTGGACCGGTTGGGATAGAAACTATGGCTGCCACGTTATCTGAAGACATCGGCACACTTGAGGAAGTAATTGAACCCTATTTGATGCAATTAGGTTTCCTCAAGCGCACTCCCCGGGGACGGGAAGCAACCGAGAAAGCATATAAACACCTCAAAGTTCCCTTTAGAAAAAAAGAGTCACAACAGGAAAAGCTTATTTGAAGGATGTTTCCAATAAATCCTGTATTAAACCTGCCTTTTTATCTGACTACCGCCCCAAAGCGTCGGAGCTTTATCCTGTTTTATATAGGCAAAAGCCGAAGCTGCAGCTCTTGCTCCCAGACCGACTGATGAAGCTATCTGCTCTATGGATAACTCGCTGCTGACAAGGTCTCCTGCAGCAAAAACTCCCGGCACATTTGTCGCGAGTCTGTCATTTACACTGATATATCCACCCGGATCCATCTTTACACCCAGTGGAATCACCAATGCCGTTCCTGGTACACCACCAATTTCTATAAAAATTTTGTCTAAAGATAAAATTTGGTTAGTGGTTGGTGGTTGGTAATTAATGGTTGAGTCATCCGAAGATATCAATTCAGAAGACCGACCTCTCCCGGTAGGGCTTTTTTCTGGTAAAGCAGAATTAATTGGCCCACGACTATCCAACCTCGATAATGGTGGAGTGTCTGAAGAATTCGGTATCGAGGATGACTTTACTCTTATACCGGTCATCTTCTGCCCGTCTCCTAGTATTTCCACAGGAATTGTTGAGTAAATAACCTCAATTTTTGGATTTTTGTTGATATTATCCAGCCAAATCGGATCCCCACGCAATTGAGTTCCCCTGTAAATGATATAGACTTTTGCTGCTGCCTGGGCTAGCTCGGCTGCTGCCTGCACGGCACTGTTGGCACCTCCTACAACAGCGCAAATTTTCCCTTCATAATCCAGTTTCTCGCATGTGGCGCAGTAGTGTACGCCACGAGCGGTATATTCCACTTCCCCGGGAATATTCAGTTTCCTTCTCTCCGTTCCTGTTGCCAGGATAATAGATTTTGTCTTGTATTTTTTTCCGTCTATCGTTTCCACCTCAAATATATCAGCTTCTTTGTTATCTGCTCCCTGCTCCTTGTTCTTTGATATTTTTATCACACTCCCCACCACTACTTCCCCGCCACGTGCTTTTACCTGACCAAGCATCCTGTCTGTAAGCTCTTTTCCATTTACATGGTCAAATCCCGGATAATTGAGTATATCAGGAGCCAAAAGTAGTTGTCCGCCAATAGTTGCCGCAATAACTATATGTTTTAGATGAAAACAAGAGGCATAAGTGGAAGCGGTAAGTCCTGCCGGTCCTCCGCCGATTATAACAAGATCAAGTAAATCCATAGTTTAATTATAAAACAATTCCCTATATCGTCTCCATCACCTACTCTTTTTATCTATAAACTAGAACTCACCTCGATATCCTGTTTTTAGCTTCGATAATGTTGTTTCTTCGGGCTTGGAAATAGGGTTTTGAGATAGCTTCTAGAACTTATTTCAAAACTACTATTTTGAACTTAAATCACAGTTTTCTATCAAGCATAAATTTCAGGTTCCAAAACCAGTTCTAGGTTACTTCAGATACTTGAATGAGTTTCTGATCTGCTTTCAATACGGAATTAAGAATCGATCAACTCTGCCTTACTTCTATCAACCCCAAAGGTAAGTCAGGATTAGTTCTATTATGCTCTCTTAAACCTGATTCAAAATGATGCATATCACCGTAAACTAAAGGAATTAGTCCTGTACTATCCACATTATCCGCATGTGCAACAAAATCAATAGCCGTACTTTCTCTCTCCTTTAATACTTTAGCATCAAAGCTTTTATTTAGAGCAATTTGCTGAAGTACTAAAGAGAGGCGTTTTTTCAAATCAACACCTTTTAATTCAGATATTTGCCGTTGAAGCTCTTTCATCTTATTATATTCTTTCGACGCTGCCTCAGCAGAAGATGAACTAGAAGTCGGACTAATTGTATCTATATTCTCATCCAAATACATCTTTAGCGCTGCGCCCAAAAGATAGGGCGAATCATCACCTAGTAAGGCATGTTTTCCACCAAATAGATATACACCGCTTAGTAAATCTCTGGCCCTGCCTATTTCATACTCAAAATCTTCCGCATCCTCACCAGAAAGTGTGTGAGGATTAGACTCAAAATAGTCCATTACCTGCTTTATCTTTCTCATGGCAATATAATCAAATCCATAAGCAATTTTACTTCTTGGAGAATAGGCCTGAGCTAATTTTTCACTGGTAGAAAAATAATAATTGACCAAATACTTTAAGACGGCAGGATGGGTAGTCTGAAACACTGGTCTAGTCCTAAGTAGAACATCAAGTTTTTTAAGATTTTCCATTCTTTCTATATCTTTTTCAGTATAACCTTCTACAAAAACTCTCCTTAAGGCTGGATTAGATTCCTTTAATGCCAGCAAGAATTGCTCAATACTTTTCTGCGATTCAATGATTTCGCTTCTTCGCAGAAAAGTATACGCATCTTCCATTGGATGCTCATGTGTTTGCCCAATATGCACTACATAGGGACCTCTTCCGTTAGCTATCTTTAATATTGCTTGCATTCCTGCTTTTTCAGCTACGGCAGCAAGATCAACACCAGTCAAATCTTTTATATTTTCAGGAGGTTTTGGCTTAAAAGGAGTACTTTTCCAATCTGCAAATTTCTGGAGGTGAGCTGCGGTTTCTCTCAATAAATCATTCATATGTCTATCACTATATTATCATTCTTCTATTTATGAGTTACCTCATAAACACAAGACTGCCGGCAAAAAAGATGCTGATAGATTATGTGTGACACAAGAGGCTTTAATTAGGAATCATTTTCCCGCCTTCCTTTTCCCTAAACATCCCTGGAGTATTTCAGAGGCTTTCATCGTGCTGTCTTTTTAGCAATAGTTTAACCAATTCTCTCTTTCCCCACATACTCCCTTAACACTTCCGGCACGAGGATTGACCCGTCCTTCTGCTGGTAATTTTCCAAAATGGCAATAAGTATCCGTGGCGATGCCACAGCCGTATTATTCAGGGAATGGGTGAATTTGGTAGTCCCCTCTTTAGTCTTATAACGGATATTCAATCTTCTGGTCTGGAAATCGCCCATGAATGAATTGGACATCGTCTCTCCGTAAGCAGATCTTCCCGGCATCCAGGTTTCGATATCATATTTTTTTACCTGCGGCTCACCCATGTCTCCTGTACACATTAGAAGTACACGGTAAGGCAATTTCAGATCCTGAAGCACTTCTTCGGAATTATGCAAAAGCTCCTCATGAAGCGTCAAAGAACCCTCATAATCGGCTTTATTTATAATCACCTGCTCAACCTTATTGAACTGGTGAAGACGATATAGACCTCTTGTGTCTTTACCGTAACTGCCGGCTTCCCTCCTGAAGCAAGGGGAAAAGGCGACAAATTTCTTTGGCAAATCTTTTTCGTTTAGTATCTCATCAGCAAAATATGCCGTAACCGGCACCTCTGCAGTGCCTGCCAGATATATATTGTCCTTTTCCATTGTGTACACTTCTTCCCTACCCCATGGAAATTGGCCGTTGCCAAAAAGTGTAAACTCCTTCACTAGGCTTGGAGCAATAAGGGGTGTATACCCCTTCTTTATCAGTTTCTGGAAAGTATAAAAAAGCACTGCCACCTCCAGAACTGCCGCCTCATTTTTGAGGAAATAAGTCCTGAAGCCTCCGACTTTCACTCCTCTTTCAAAATCCACCAGATCGTGCTTTTTTGCCAATACTATATGATCCAGTGGCGTAAAATCCAATTTTGGCACCTCTCCCCATTTCTTTATTTCTTTATTTCCCGATGAGTCTTTACCTATCGGAACAGATTTATCCGGCACGTTGGGAACCGTCAACAATAATTCATTGAATTCCTTTTCAACCGTTCTTAGTTCTTCTTCACTTCTTTTAATATCTTCCTTCAATTCTTTGCCCTCTTGAATTTGTTCCTTTGTTATCTGTTGTTTGTTGTTTGTTATCTGTTTGCTTGATTTATTCCTCTCCCCCCTCAGCTTTTCAATTCCGCTAATTAATGTTCTTCTTTTATCATCAAGTCCCATAAGCTTATCCCAATCTACCTTACGGTTCTTGTTTTCCGCTGCTTTTTTTACCGTTTCCAAATTTTCCCTGAGAAATTTTATGTCTAACATACTTTTTACTTTGCCCTTGAAGTTTTTCTTCGATTTTTCTTACTGAATGGTAAAAGTGCGGAAGCGGACGTTATGTCCGAGGTTCCGCCTGATTGCCTGAAGTTAGAAAAATAAGAAAAACTTCATTTGGGCTGCTCTTTCTTTTACCAATTTCTTTGAGCAACCAAAGAAATGGGTAAGTAACATTAATAAAATAAAAATCGACAACTCCAGAAAAGTTGTAACCTAAAGTCAACTTTATTTTAGTATATCAGCCAGACTATTATCCTGAAAAACCCTTTTAATATGCGGCCTATGAAAGCCACCGGCTAAACACCCCCTTTGTGCAGGTAACTAATAATAGACCAATTGTTATATTCAGAATATTTTTCGCCAATTTCTTTTTCCTATTTTCCTGACCTACGGGAATTTAATAATATGCCAATCTCATATATTCTCTTAATTTTCTTACCATAACCTTCTCTTTCTTCACATGTCCGGCATGAGAAAGTAAATCCATCCCTTTCCCTACAAACCGCCTGTATTTTGTAGATAACAATTTGACACAGCCATCCATTCCCGCCGCAATCACCAGAACCGGTGACATGCTTTTAGAGTAGATATATATCTGGCTTTCTTTCTCTACAATTTCCCGTCTCTCTATTGCTCCGTAACCTACAAAAAGATCAACACACTCACGCACTTCAAGATCGGTGATACCATCTCCTATCATCACCTTCCTTCCGGGAATCTGCCTGATAATTTGTAATTTACCGTGGTTTCGCCGCAGAGGTCCTTCAATAAACGATTCATAATTACCTTGCTGGTCAAATAAGAGATCATTGCCGAAAATATTTTTAGCAGGGATTCCAAGCTCTTCTCCCAACTTCAACAAAGCAGGTGTATAACCTCCACTGATGATATAAACTTCTTTACCCAGGAGTTTCAGTGCCGCAACCACATCTCTTGCATCCTCAACTAAATGTTTAATATATAATTCTCCAACACCGTCGAGGTGCTTTTTTGTCGGCTTTATAATTTCCAGCCTCCTTGCAAAAACAGACTCAAAATCCCGTATTCCTTCCATAGCCTCTCTAGTCAATTTAGAAATCTCCTTTTTTTTACCAACAAGTCCAGCCAACTCATCTATCCCTTCAATTGCCGATAGAGTACTGTCACAATCAAATATGACAGCATCAAATCCAAAACTGACTGTTTTTTTCTTACCGGTTTTCTTAAATACCTGAGGATTAAGAAGATTTTGAGGAATCTTGTCTTCTAAATATTGGATTATCCCCTCTGCTACCTCTGTTACACTCTGCTTTTGTGATTCTACTGTGGAGCCGGCTATATGGGGAGTAGCAATAACATTTGGAAAACCCAAAAGAGAATGGTCCACCGGCGGCTCTTTGGTATAAACATCTACAGCAAAACCGGCAACTTTACCTGATGACAGTGCGTCTTTGACAGCTTTTTCCTCGACCACCCCTCCCCGGCTACAGTTCACTATATAGACACCATCTTTGCATAAAGATAATGTGTTTTTATTTATCATTTTCCCAGTCAGGTAAGTCAGTGGTACATGAAGGGTAATAATATCGCTTGTTCTTAAGAGTTCTTCAAATGTTACTTTCTTTACCTTTTTGGGCAGCTTGATATATGGCTCACATACTATTACTTTCATCCCTATCCCGGCGGCAATCCGGAATACTTCCTTTCCCACGTTGCCAAACCCGACTATTCCCAAAGTCTTGCCGAAAAGTTGTGTCCCGACATATTTTTGTTTCCCCCAAATGCCATTTTTCAGGTCTGCCGCAGCCTGGGGAATATGCCGCAGAAGCGCAAAAATCATACCTATGGTGTGCTCTGCAGTCACCTTAGCATTTCCATGAGGAGCGTTTACTACCGCTATCCTTTTGGCAGTAGCCGCAAAAATATCAATATTGTCCACACCAATACCGGCCCGGCCGATAATCTTCATTTTTTTGGCGCGAGCCATTAACTGGGCGGAAACAGGAGTGGATGAACGGGTAATTATACAATCATAATCTCCAATTATTTTCTCCAGTTGTTCAGGTTTTATGCCTTTTTTTGTATCTATCCGGAAATATTTGGCAAGCGGTGCCAATCCGCTTTGGTCAATTTTATCTGTAACTAGAAGTTTCATTTTGGACATAAAAAAAACACCTCCTCCTTTTCAAAAAGGCGAGGTGTTCGCTGTGCCACTTTTCTTTTTACCGATCTCATCGGTACTCAACTATTCTATAACGGGAATTCCCGGCAATCCTTATTTCGGATGCAGCGCGTCCCTTTTAGGAAACTTTACCGGCGGAAATTCCGGTAAAATGGCGCTTTTCTAATTTTCAATTTCGATACAGTTTAACAAAATCTCTCCAATTGTCAAGACCAATACGAATTCATTCTTCGAAAACCTGTTTATATATTTCAAGCGCATCGTCTTTGGTATGATCGCTACCCAAAATCACTACAATTATCCTTCTTCCACTTAGCTCATCATAAGATACAAGCGTCTCTCGGGCAAAGACGGAATTCCCAGGTTTCACTCCTTTTATCCCATCAAAACTACCAGACAGCTGTAATATATTTTCCAGATAAAACTCCTTATGAAAACCATCTTTATAAGGCAAGTCTATACTGTGGGTATCTACAATCTTGGCAAAAGCGGGATTTTGCAGAGCATAGTTTGTCAAAGCCAACAGATCCAACGCTGAGGAAAAACTGCTTATTTCAGGCGTTTCCTCATCCAGCCCCGTCGGGTTGAAAAAATAAGTATCCATCATTCCCAGACTTTGCGCCTTCTGATTCATTGCGTGAATAAACCATTTTCTTCCTTGTTCATCGGTCGCTCCGCTTTGTATCTTATCCAATTTAAATTTCCCTACCCCGGAAGCTAAAGTTTCTGCCGCATCGTTACCTGAAGGTAAAAGAAGACCATAGAGAAGTTCCTCCTGCGTCAGACGTTCACTCAAAGACAATCCCATACTGGCTTCCCCCACTTGAGCCGCGAGTGGTGATACTGTATAAACTGTATCCAAAGGTGCGTTTTCCAAAGCAACAATTGCCGTCATGATTTTGACAACAGATGCAATTGGCATTCTTTCTACCAGATTTCGGCCATACAGAAGTTGCCTGCTATCTCTGTCAAATACAGCATACGCCCGAGCGGTTATATCAATAGGCTTGTGATTAACCGGCATATAACTTTCAGGGAAATAATTGTTTGGAGGATAATTGTCTACCGTTTTTGTATGAAGTATTTTCTGGTAAAGCGGGTCATGCAGCGGGTCAGAAAGACTATCTTGAGCTGATAATACTGACGATGGCGGTTTGCTAGAGGCTTTTAGAATTTGATGGAAACCTACCCCTACACCGGAAAGTATAAATATTATTCCAACCGCCAAAAACACCAAGTCAAGTCTGACGGGAAGTCTTTTACTTTTTCTTGTTCCAATTTTGACAAATGACACTTCTTTTTAGGATAAAGAAAATTAATAAATACATCCTGGAAATAAAGAGATCCCATCTGAAAGAAAGTTATTTAGGCCGCAGACTATATTAACTTGTTTATTCGGTGCGGCACACATGAAAATCCTGACGGATCTCCAGTGTAAACAAAGACCGTAATCCCGACGTTACGTCGGAGACGAGCCTTTAGAGGTCTTCTCATTCTCTTCCATCCACTTGTCAAGGTCCAAGGCGGCCATACATCCGAAAGCCGAAGCGGTTATTGCCTGTTTATAGCGATAATCATGTACATCCCCACCTACAAAAACACCTGGTACGCTGGTTGCACTACGATATTTCATAAGCCCATTCTCCTTTATCTCCTTTTTCACTACATAACCTTTTGCGTCCAATTCTATCCCTTTTAATTTATCAGTATTAGGTTTATGCCCTATGGCGATAAATACACCATCTGTAGCAAACTCCTCTTCCTTACCGGTTTTTAGATCTTTCAATCCCACTCCAGTCACATGATCACGGCCGGTATATTTTGTAACCGCCTTATTCCAAAGTACCTTAATTTTAGGTTCAGAAAATACTCTTTTTTGCATCGCTTCTGAAGCCCGGAAACCGTCTCTTCTATGAATTATAGTTACTGTTTTTGCCACTTTTACCAATATCAGCGCTTCTTCCATGGCACTGTCCCCCCCGCCGACTACCACTGTATTTTTATCCCTGAAGAAAAATGCGTCACAAACCGCGCAGGTAGAAACGCCTTTACCTCTCAACTGCATTTCACCCGGAATATTAAGCCATAGAGAATCAGCACCTGTAGCAACAATTACGGATTTTGCCTCATAAACCTTTCCTTCGGCTTTTATCTTAAAAGGCCGTAAGGAAAAATCTGCCTGTTCAAAATCAGTGTTCAGAAACTCTGCTCCAAGCCTTTCTGCCTGTTTACGCATGTTCATCATGAGCTCCGGCCCTTGTATCCCTTCTACAAATCCGGGAAAATTCTCCACAAGAGTTGTGAGCATCAGTTGCCCGCCCCATTTGGTACCGGCGATTATTAGAGTTTTGTAACCAGCACGAATTGAATATATCCCTGCAGTCAATCCAGCCGGTCCTGAACCTAAAATTATTACGTCGTACATAAATAAAAAAAGCGTAAAGTATAAAGCGAAAAACGTAAAGTTATATGTAAATTCTTTCTTGACGCTTAACGCTTTACGCTAATTAATTAATAACCTTCTTAAATTCTCCCGCAAGAGTTTCCTTACTCTGTACCCCGATCATCTGCTTTACGCTTGTACCGTCTTTGAAAAGCATAAGAGTAGGAATGCTCATAATGCCGTATTTTGCGGCCGTCTTGGGATTTTCGTCCACATTGAGTTTGGCAATTTTTACTTTTCCGTCAAACTCTTTGGCCACTTCCTCCAAGATGGGATTTTGCATCTGACATGGCCCGCACCATACTGCCCAAAAATCCACCAGAACCGGAATGTCAGATTTTACTACTTCGCTGTCAAAAGTGTCATCGGTCACTTTTACTTCTGCCATTTTTTACTCCTTTCAAATCAAAATATTTAATTATCTAACTGTTTATATTTTATCAAATGCGGCAAGATCTGTTAAGGGGAAAATCACTTTCCAACATCTTTTACCGGAGATTTTTTATTCTTTTTCCAAACAGCGTAAGTCCCGTGGAATACGTCATAGAAACTGGTCTCTATAATAGGCAATCCCCTATCCTCATAATATGTCCAGGCGTAAATAGAAAAAGAAATGGCTAAAACAATAAAAACCATCCATATGTATGTTTCAAGCGGGTCTCCCAAAATGATAATGTTCAAATTCCTTTCTGGCGAGAATTTCCAAGCACCAAGTGCAATTGCCCCCCCATCCCAAACGGGCACAAGAAATAAAGAAACAAGAGTCATCTTGATTATAATTCCCATAAAAGATCTCAAGAGTCTATAACCAAATACTATTTCCAGGGATACCGGAATACCGGCAAATAATAATATAGAAATCAGATATGACAGATTTCCCACCATATTCATTTTCCTACCTGCGATATTTCAAAACTATTACTAAACTTCCTAAAAGTAGAGTAACGCTCGCCATAAATATAAATTCCTCAATTGGAAGGTCATAAACTAATAAACCTAGATTTCCCATTTTGGGAAAATACCAGATATGATTCCTTATGGCAAAATAATCCCAGGGAATAGAAACAAACAGAGCAAAAAAAATGGCCAGAACTAAACTTTTCCTATATCGAAAGAGTAGGTTAAATCGTATACTCCAAAGAATAATAATCGGCACAAAAACAAAAAAGAAAAGCCATATGATATAACTCATAATAGAATTATAGACCAGTCTTCCGAAAAATTAACTACTGATGTTGAACAAGATACGATACATATTCGACATTGAATGATTTGGAATACAGTTCGAAAATGTATGACATAGTCAGTAGAATACAAGGCTATAGGAGGTGGTTATCAATGCTCTATAGCCTTAGAAAGTTTGATGAGAGTGAAATA
>CAZFNL010000116.1:0-2519 GCA_964520615.1 uncultured Gammaproteobacteria bacterium | reverse complement strand
CCATGAGACAGGCTGCTGTCACCATACAGGAAGATACTTCAGGGAAAATTATTATCATTTATCAAAAACAAAAGCTTGATTACCGGATTATACAGAAACAACCTAAATCAGAAATTGTTGACACCAAACATCTTAATCAGGTAGTCGACAAGGTGGTTAACAGGACATGGGTAAAACCAAACCCTACCCACCCCTGGAAACAACCATATTTATACTGGTAACAAAACTATGAAAAGAGGACATTTCTATTTGGCGGAAAAGCGGACATTTCTATTTGGTATTGACAGCACGCGCAAAATTCTCCGTAGAAATCCGACAGTTTCAACCTTGAAAAATTGATAACGGCGGTTTCATGTTCAATCCCATATGGGGTCTATGGTAATGATATCTTTGTAAAAATGATTCTATCATAGTCTGACATTCTGTTTGTTCCGATCTCCGGTATACATTCCAGCCTACACATTCTTTTCTGACGGTACGGTTAAAGCTCTCAATGTAGGACTGTTCATTTTTCTTGTAGGGGCGGGCAATACGGTACCTTTCACAGAACTGAAAGACTGTTTTTCGAAACTCCAGTTTAAATTCACTCCCTCCGTCCGTTTGGAGAAGCTCTGTATGGTGATTGAATCGTCTTTCCATAGCCTGTAGGAGGAATTGTTTGCCAAAAATGCTGGTTAATGCCGGGGCAATCAAAATATCTGCTTCTTTCGTAAAGATGTCAATGCCGGTGAATGCAAAGAGCCCTCCCAGATCGATTGAATCCATCTGGATTACTTCTCGTGGTTTTGATGCTTTGGGAACTGTTCCCCGTTTTCTGTTCTTCTGCCATTTGGAGCGAAGGATATACTTTTCATGAAGAATCTCGTAGATATGGGAAACCGCTAATTTGATTCCTTTTTCTTTCTGTAAAAAGTACTGGATCTTTTCCCCACAACAGTCAAGTTCCCGCTTTCGAATATCCCATACCCACCGTTTAATGAGTCCGTCTGTTTGTCGTTTTACCCGGGAACCTTTCTTTGCTTCCTCGTATGAGGCAAGAAAGGGAAGAAGTCCGCGCATGTTAATTCCTTGTATCCACAGATGGATGGTTTCACGGTGTTTTCCTAACTTCTGAGCAATATGTATCTTTGGGACTCCTTGCCCGTAGAGCTCCCAAGCCAGAGTGATGAGCGTTTGATTGGTCATGTCCATAACTATATATGGACTGTCGGATATTTACGAGGAGAATGCGCCATAGAAGTTCTATAATCGATTGCAACCCCTGAAGAATTGTGTGAATGTGTAGGCTGAGATACATAGGTGACACTTTTGGGGTAGAATAAACGGTCTGCCCTGAAAGGAGTCAACATGACAGTTGTTTCGCCTAAACCATTCCACCCCTGGAGCTGGGAGGGAACCCATTACAAAAGGGAGTGTTTTGATTCAGATGCCTCATACTGGAGATACTGGGCGGAAAGATTGAATCTGTCCTTAGATGCACGCCTGCGTCTTGAATGGATGATCTTCTATCTTACCGTTGGAAAGAAAAACGGTACGGATACAGCCGGGCACTTTGGTATCGCCAGACAGATATTCGTCAAATGGAAGGGTAGGTTTAAGCCAAACGATCTTTCTTCCCTTGAAGATCAGTCCAGATCCCCTCATCAGAAAAGGACCTGGACCGTGACGGAAGAGGAGGAACGAAATGTAATCTTACTACGCAAAAAGCACATGAAATGGGGCAAGGATAAACTGCAAAGAAGATACCAGAAAGTATTTTCAACCTACATCTCAACCAACAAAATCCAGAAGGTTATTAACAAGCATAATCTATTTCCTGATCCTGAAATTCACAAAAAGAAGCTCAAAAGAAGAGTTAAAAGAAAGAGCAAAACATATATTAATACCTTTGAAAAGAAGAGAGAGCTGGGATTTCTCTGGCATACCGACGCTATTGTTATCTGGTGGTATGGGGCAAGACGGATCATCTTTACAGCTTTGGAGGAAGTTACCAAGATTGCTTATGCCAGAGTCTATACCACCAATTCTTCGGCAAATGCCAAGGATTTTCTGGAAAGACTGATCTATCTTGCTAATGGGCAAATTAAAAACATTCATCATGATAATGGTTCTGAATTCTACGGAGAATTTGAGGAAGCCTGCATGGGGCTCGGTATCCAGCAAGTTTTCTCCAGAGCCAGAACTCCCAAAGACAATTCTGCCCTTGAAAGGTTTAACTGGACAGTTCAGGATGAATGGCTGTCAATGTCTTTCTACGGACTGGATGATATTCCGCTGGCCAACAAAGATCTGACTAATTGGCTAGTCGAATACAATAACGAAAGACCTCATCAGAGTCTTGATTATTTAACACCGATTGAATATGCTAGCAAAACCTTCGAAGTGTCACCTATGTGGGCATCGAGCACATAGATTTGACATCCGTGGTATACTGGAAAATACAATTGAATAAGTCGCGTCAAACGTGACAGGCGATGACGAGAGAATAGATATACGGGGTTGCATATCTTCGAGCTCTC
>CAZFNL010000115.1:0-12416 GCA_964520615.1 uncultured Gammaproteobacteria bacterium | reverse complement strand
GAGGAGGTTCTACTTAGGACACGAACTGACAAGAGGAATTGAGGCTTTCACAAGAAACGCATATCTGTCCTTGATTTCTTACTGTCTTAATAAATTCTATCTTGCTGGAATAAGGAGTTTTTAATTATGGACCAGACTCATACGATAAATATATATAACATTATATTTATATATATCTTTTATTTCCCGACAAATTATATTACTGAGCTATATATTTCAGTAAAGTCCAGATCATCTCAAGCAGTTAGTGTCATTTGTAGTGTGCCTTAAGTAAGGACGTAGAAAATCAAAGATTTCCGGTATTGACAAGATATAAGATAGTGCTATAATTTAGCCATTATTCAAGAGTAAGGCACTAGGCGTACAAATCGTCAGTACGCTTCTTTGGTGTTTTT
Organism: uncultured Gammaproteobacteria bacterium; assembly: GCA_964520615.1. Classification (GTDB taxonomy): domain Bacteria; phylum Patescibacteriota; class Microgenomatia; order 2-02-FULL-39-11; family 2-02-FULL-39-11; genus JAMCUI01. The sequence goes on along the minus strand of CAZFNL010000115.1, from coordinate 12,021 downwards.
TTTTGCTCCAAATAAGTAGAATTCCCGATGCGAAAATCTAAAAATAATTCCCAACAAGATATTGAGCACAAACGTCTCTATTGGGGAAAGAATTTTTCACACCTGCCAATACTTGATCTGACGGCTGTTCAGAAGGAGTCTTATGGTTGGTTTTTACAGGAAGGTATTCAAGAGCTTCTGATAGAAGTTTCTCCGATTGAGGATTTTACCGGAAAAAATTGGATATTGGTTTTTGGTCAACACCATTTTGATAAACCACGATATACCCCTGCCGAATGTTTGGAAAAAGGTCTTACTTTTGATTCTCCTTTGAAGGTTGAAGCCATCCTGACAAATAAGCAGACAGGGAAAGAGATAAGACAGGAAGTATTTCTTGGCGATATACCCACCATGACTGAAAATGGCACATTTATCATCAATGGTGTGGAAAGATGTATTGTAAACCAGATAGTCAGATCTCCGGGGATATATTTTACCGGAGATATGGATCCGGCAACCGGTAAAACTCTTTATACCGCTGAAGTACGCCCGATGTTCGGGTCCTGGCTGGATTTTTCCGTTTCCAGAAATGATGTGGTTACAGTAAGAATTGACCGTAGAAGGAAGTATTCAGCAACTACATTCCTGCGAGCAATGGGGATGGCGACGGATGAGGAAATTATGAGGATTTTTTCTGATTCTGACAGGCAAAAAACCATAATGGCCGCCACAATTGAAAAAGATCCTACTAAAACAAAAGAAGAAGCTCTAGTAGAGATTTACAGAAAGATGAGACCGGGAGAACCAGCAGTTCTAGAAAATGCTACAGAGTTATTGAATAACCTTTTTTTCAGCCACAGACGTTACAGCCTGGGTAGAGTAGGAAGATATAAAATAAACAAAAAGCTGGAACTTGCCACTCCTAATGATCAGGAACACTGGATATTATCCAAGGACGATATTGTAAGAACAGTGAAATATCTTATCAGCCTGACTGAAGGGGTAGGAAATAGTGATGATATAGACCATATGGGAAATAGGAGAATAAGGAGGGTAGGAGAACTTGTAGCTACGAATGCGTTTAAGCTTGGTTTAACCAGACTTGAAAGGTCAATCCGTGAGAGAATGAGTTTGGCTGGAACACAAATAGAGATTACTCCTTCCCAGATAATAAACGCCAGGCCCATAATTGCAGCAATAAACGACTTTTTCCGTACCAGCCAACTTTCCACCATTCTTGATCAGACTAATCCCCTTAGCGAGGTAGATAACCTGCGTCGTCTGACAGTAATGGGATCAGGTGGAATTTCCAGGGAACGTGCTTCATTTTCCATTAGGGACATAAATTCTTCCCAATACAGCAGGATATGTCCGGTGAGAAGCCCTGAAGGACCCAACATTGGTCTCGTTACTTATATGGCTCTTTATGCAAGAGTGAATGAGTTTGGTTTTCTGGAAGCCCCATATAAGAGAGTAGAAGTTGAGGGTAAATCAAATAGACCAAGAGTCACGGATGAAATTGTCTATTTGGCTTCAGATGACGAGCAAGATTACTACATAACTCATGCTGATGTACCTGTAGATGAGAAGGGATATCTAGTTGGTGACAGAATTCCGGCACGGTATAAAGGCGATTTTTTGGAAACAGACGCCAAAAATATCAGTTTTATTGATGTTGTTCCCAGACAGGTGGTTGGAGTATCGGCATCCCTCATACCTTTTTTAGCCCATGATGAAGCAAACAGAGCTCTTATGGGAACACATATGCAGTGTCAGGCTGTACCTTTGGTAAAACCGCAATCTCCCGTGGTGGGAACAGGAATGGAAGGAATTATTCCCCAGGCTTTAAGAAGATCAGTGATCAGTCCTGAGGATGGAAAAGTCGTATATGTGGATGCAAACAAACTGGTGGTAAAAGGAAAAAGCGGCAAGGAATACACATACAATATTGAGAAATTCAAACGGACTTCTCAAAATACAGCTTTTTCCCAAAACCCTCTGGTTTCATTGGGAGATAAAGTAAATAAAGACCAATGTATTATTGATGCACCGGCAACCGAAAACGGTGAGTTAGCGCTTGGGCAGAATTTAGTTATCGCCTATGCCTCTTTTGAAGGTTTGGGATATGAAGATGCCATAGTCATCTCAGATAAACTGGTAAAAGACGATATGCTTTCCTCAATAAGTATTGAGGAGTATGAGACTGAAGTAGTGGACACAAAACTTGGACCTGAAGAAACAACCCGCGATATTCCAAACGTAGGCGAGGAAGCTCTGGCAAATCTGGATGAGAAAGGAATAGTTGTCGTCGGGGCAGAAGTATATCCTAATGATATTCTTGTAGGAAAAATAGCCCCCAAGGGCGAAACAGAGTTGACTGCCGAAGAAAGACTTTTAAGGGCAATTTTCGGCGAGAAAGCCAGAGAAGTACGCGACACATCCCTTCGCATGCCTCACGGTGAAAAGGGCGTGGTAATTGATGTCAAAATTCTGGATCGCGAAAAGGGTGATGAACTGCAACCGGGAACGATAAAGAAGATCATTGTCAAAGTGGCTCAGATGAGAAAAGTGGTAGTAGGTGATAAGCTAGCTGGAAGGCACGGAAATAAAGGAGTCATCAGCAAAATAGTGCCTGTTGCCGACATGCCATATCTTGAGGACGGTACTCAGGTAGATATTATTATTTCTCCATTGTCAGTTTTGTCCAGAATGAACTTGGGACAACTCCTAGAAGCTCATCTTGGCTGGGCCGCAATAAAAGGCGGATATAAAGTAGCAGTACCTGTTTTTGAGCATATTGCGGAAAAGAAAATTATAGAGGAATTGGAAGCAAATGGGCTCTCCACAAGCGGTAAACTGACGCTTTATGACGGTAGGACTGGACAGCCTCTTAAAGAAAAAGTGGTAGTGGGAATTGGTTATGTCATGAAACTTATACACATGGTTGAAGATAAGACTCATGCCAGATCTACCGGTCCTTACTCACTTGTAACTCAACAGCCATTGGGAGGAAAAGCGCAGATGGGAGGACAAAGATTGGGTGAGATGGAGGTATGGGCACTTGAAGCACACAGAGCTGCATACACTCTCCAGGAGATGCTGACAATAAAATCTGATGATGTGGTAGGGCGTGCCCGTGCATTTGAAGCTATAGTCAAAGGCAGCGATATTCCTGCTTCTACCATACCTGAGTCATTTAAGGTATTAGTCAAGGAATTACAGGCTTTGGGTTTGAATGTTTTGCCCACCGGTGCAGTACTAGCAACAAGAAAACCTGTTGGAGATATTGTTGCTGAAAATGAAGAGGAAAAAGTTGAAAAAGAAGCCCAGGCATTAGCAGTTGCTGCTGGAGAGGAAACGGTAGATGAAACGGCTGCCGCCACATCAACAACAGCAGTCACAACAGTACCTGAGGATGAAAACGTAAAAAAAGAATTGTGATTTTGTAAAAAAGATTAGTAACATTAAAAATTAAAAATAATGGACAAAAAAGGCAATTTTGGTAATATAGTAGATTTTTCCGGTCTTAAACTGACATTGGCTTCTTCAGAGGATATAATGGCATGGTCTTATGGAGAAGTGGTAAAACCAGAGACAATTAACTACCGTACTCTAAAACCTGAAAAAGATGGTCTTTTTGACGAAAGAATTTTCGGTCCCACCAAGGACTGGGAATGTTATTGCGGCAAGTACAAGAGAATCCGCTACAGAGGCATAATCTGTGATAAATGTGGAGTTGAAGTGACACAAAGCAAAGTTAGACGTGAGAGGATGGGACACATTAAGTTAGCTGCATCTGTAGCGCATGTCTGGTTTTTTAAGGGAGCCCCATCTAAATTATCCCTTCTTCTTGATTTGACTCCAAAGGGTTTGGAAAACGTAATCTATTTTGCTTCATATCTTGTGACAGATGTCAATCGTGATGAGCAGAAAAAAGCTGAAGCGAAATTGACTGAAGTTTTCGAGAAGAGGAAAGCGGATAGGGAAAAAGAGATTAAGGCAAAAATTGATGAGATAAATAGCGAATATGAAAATGAGAAAAAAGTTACAGAAAACAGGATAAAAAACAAAGAGGCAAAAGATTTGGCTTTGGAAGAGTTGGAATACAGAAGAAAACAGCAGACTACAGCAGTGCAGGAAGAAAACATGAGAGCTGAGGAAACAGCCAAGGAAATATTCAAGACCATTTCAGACCTTGTAGGAAGGCTGCGTTTCTTAACCATTATATCCGAGGATGAATATCTCAAGTTGAGAGAATATGAAACAACATCATTTTTCAAAGTAGGAATGGGAGCAGAGTGTATACTGGAGGTATTAAAAAAGATAGACTTGGCAAAAATTACCGCAGAACTCAGGAAAAAAACACAAGAGTTGACTGGCGCCAGAAAAGTAAAAGCGACTAAAAGACTGCGAGTGGTGGAAGGTTTGAAAAAAGCAGCGATTGATCCTTCCTGGATGATTTTGTCAGTACTTCCTGTAATTCCTCCAGATTTGCGTCCGATGGTGCAATTAACGGGCGGTAAATTTGCCACGTCGGACCTAAATGATCTTTATAGAAGAGTCATAAATAGAAATAACAGGCTTAAGCATCTTATTGAACTGGGGGCGCCAGAGATAATTTTGCGCAATGAAAAAAGAATGCTCCAGGAAGCAGTCGATTCGCTTATAGATGCAAGCCAGAGGACTACAGGGCGTGTAGCAACTAACAATGCTCTTCGTTCTCTTTCGGACATGCTTCGTGGAAAACAGGGTCGTTTCCGCCAAAACCTTTTGGGTAAGAGGGTTGATTATTCGGGTCGTTCAGTCATTGTTGTTGGGCCTGAGCTATCTCTTGCTTCCTGCGGTTTGCCCAAAGAGATGGCACTTGAACTTTTTAAACCTTTTGTTCTGCGTGAATTAATAGTGCGCGGTTTGGCACCAAACGTCAAAAGCGCCAAGAATATACTAGAGAGAAGACAGTCGCAAGTGTTTGATATATTAGAGGAGATAACAAAGAACCATCCGGTACTTCTCAACCGTGCTCCTACTCTTCATAAATTAGGAATTCAGGCGTTTTACCCAATCCTGATTGAAGGTGCGGCAATTAGAATACATCCCTGTGTTTGTGCCGGGTACAATGCTGATTTTGACGGCGACCAGATGGCGGTACACGTGCCACTATCTAAAGCTTCCCAAGATGAAGCCAAGGCTTTGATGTTGCCTATAAACAATCTATTAAAACCTGCAGACGGTTCTCCGATAACTATCCCAAACAAAGAGATGGCTTTGGGATGTTATTATCTGACGACGTTTGCGCCGGAGGGAGAGAGCATAAAAGACGAAGAATTGCCTATGTTTGCTAATAGTCAAGAGGCGATCTATGCTTTGCAGGTAAATAAAATCGGTTTGCGCCAGCCAGTGAGGTTTAGTCTTGGAGGGAAACTGATACGTACAACAGTTGGACGGATACTTTTTAATGAAAACCTGCCTGAGGAGATGCAATATTATAATGAGCCTGTAAAAGCAGCAACCATAAAATACCTGGTTACAAGCGCTTTTGACCTTTACCCCCAGGAAGAGGTGGCGGCACTTATTGATAAATTTAAGAATTTCGGATTTTGGGGAGCGACTCTTGCAGGCGGAATGTCCGTGTCAGTTTTTGATAATCTCATAATAGGAAATAAGAATGGAATGATAAAACAGGCAGAAAAGAAAGTGGCTGATGTAGAAAATAATTACCGCCAGGGTCTTATAACAAATGAGGAAAGAAAAAGACTACAGAATGAAATTTGGATTGATATAACCGAAGAGGTAGCAGATGCCACTTGGGCGGCTATGTCTGATGATAATCCGGTAAAAATCATTATCAACTCTGGAGGAGCCCGTGCCTCAAAAGACCAGCTGAAACAACTTTGTGCCATAAAGGGATTGGTGGTTGATCCTTTGGGGAAAATTGTAGAGTTGCCGACCAAATCCAATTACAGGGAAGGTCTTTCCATTTTTGAATATGTGACTTCAACAAGAGGTTCCAGAAAAGGGTTGACTGATTCAGCGTTAAAGACAGCCGATGCAGGATATTTGACCAGAAGGCTAGTGGATGTGGCACATGACATGATTGTAAGAAGTGAAGACTGTAAGACTACAAAAGGTCTGGAAATATCAAGGACTGAAGGAAGACAAACACAACTTGAAGCAAGAGTGACGGGAAGAGTGGTAGTAGAAAAAATTGTCAATCCAAAGACAAAGAAGGTAATATTCAAACCTGGCGATTTGATAACTGAGGATAAGCTTTATCTCTTAAAAGACGTGGAGAGTGTAGTAGTAAGATCACCTTTGACATGCGAATTGAAGTACGGAATATGTGCTACCTGTTATGGTCTGGATTTGGGTAACAAGAAGTTTGTTGAAATAGGTACTCCAGTCGGTATAGTAGCCGCCCAGTCAATAGGTGAGCCGGGTACTCAGTTGACAATGAGAGTAAGGCATGCAGGAGGAATAGTCGGTCTTGACGTGACACAGGGTTTACCCCGCGTGGAGGAACTTTTTGAAGCCAGAACTCCAAAAATATTTTCACCAATATCAGAAATTGCCGGAAAAGTATCTGTTGAGGAAACTGAGAGCGGTGTAAAAGTTACAGTAAGAAGCGTAGGTATAAAACCGGCTGAGGAAAGGATTTATACCGTGCCGGCTGCCTCTGAGTTGAGGGTAAAAGAAGAGGATCTTATTACAGCGGGTGACCCAATCACTCATGGCCCGCTTGATATAAAAGAAGTATTCCAGATAAGAGGACTTCTGGGTGCACAGACTTATCTTCTTTCCGAAGTGCAAAATGTTTATGAGTCACAAGGTATTCCCATTCACGACAAGCATTTTGAAGTGATAATAAGGAAGATGAGTGACAAGGTCAGGATAGAGACTTCAGGGGATACATCATTTTTGCCGGGCGAGTTGGTAGATAAGAGGCGTTTTGAGGAAGAAAATGCCCGTGTCATAACGGAGGGTGGTGAGCCGTCAAGTGCCCAGGTCGTCATACTAGGGATTACGCGTGCGGCACTTTATACAGAGTCGTGGCTTTCAGCCGCTTCATTCCAGGAGACCACAAGCATACTAACTGAGACTGCGCTTTTGGGTAAGGAAGATCACTTGTTGGGTCTGAAGGAAAATGTTATAATCGGCAGACTTATTCCAGTAACGGATGACAGAGCCAAGATCGAAGCTTAAAAAGGGATTTTCAATTAGTTGAATAGACATATATTGATATACTAAATATGAATTCCCCGCAATAAGAAAATTCTGATTTGTCTTTAAGCTCCGGTTAGTTTTTGAAAAATATTTCAATTTTTATGCCAACGATAAACCAATTAGTCAAAAAAGGTAGAAAGAAAATTGCCAAAAAGGTAAAAGCTACAGCTTTGAGGCGTTATTTTAATGCCAAAGACAGGCAGATGAAGCAAATCTCAGCTCCCTTCAAGCGCGGAGTTGTCACATTGGTAAAAACAATGACGCCTAAAAAGCCAAATTCAGCCTTGAGGAAAGTGGCAAGGGTCAGACTTTCAAACAAGCAGGAAGTGACAGCTTATATCCCAGGTATAGGACATGAATTGACAGAACACGCTATAGTGTTAGTAAGAGGTGGACGGGTCAAGGATCTACCGGGAGTGAAGTATCATATAGTAAGAGGGAAGTTTGACACGTCGGGAGTATCCGGAAGGAAAAAAGGGAGATCAAGGTATGGTACAAAGAAATCAGGTGGCGGGTCAGTTCCTTCTGCAGCAAAAGCAGCAGCTCCGGCAGCTTAATTATTGACAACTCAAATGTTAAATATTAAAACTCAAAACCATATCTGAAAACCGTTAATCTATAATAAAAAAGATTTCAGATTTTACATGTGGTTTTGGCATTTGAGTTTTAAGTTTTGAGATTTTGACTAAGTAATCAGATAAAGAATAAAAATTTACCAAGTCGTATAAAAAAAGAAAATATAGAATTATTCAAAATAAATTATGTCACGAACAGGAAAAGTAAGAAAAATTCAGGTTGCAGTCGATCCGATTTTCGGCAACAAGCTTTTGGCTAAATTCATAAACTCTGTCATGAAAGACGGCAAAAAGAGTGTTGCCCAAACGCAGGTGTACAATGCCTTGGATATCATAAAAGGTAAAGACATGGATGCGCTGACGGTATTTCAGAATGCTATCCAAAGTGTAGGTCCCAGGTTTGAGGTACGGGCAAGAAGGGTGGGAGGAGCTTCCTACCAAGTGCCTACTGAGATTCGGGGAGACAGGAGGATATCGCTTGCCATAAGATGGATTATTGATGCGGCCAACAAGCGTCCCAGTAAACAGTATCATACTTTTGCCGAAAAACTTGCTGCAGAACTTTTAGATGTAAACAGTAATACAGGTGAAGCAATAAGAAAAAGAGATTTAATGCATAGAAATGCCGAAGCCAACAAGGCTTTTGCGCATTTCCGTTGGTAAAACATATTACAGTCGTTGGTAGTTCGCTTGAAATATAATTGAGTATAAGCTAAGACCAGCGGCAATTTTTATTTTATGGCAGGAAACGTTACTCTCACAAAAAACAGGGATGTTCCCATTGATAAAATCCGTAACATCGGGATTATCGCTCACATCGACGCTGGAAAAACCACTACCACGGAAAGGATTCTCTATTATACAGGGAGGACGTATAAGATTGGCGATATAGATGAGGGTACGACACAGATGGATTGGATGCCTCAGGAAAGGGAAAGAGGTATCACTATCACTTCAGCTGCTACTACCACTTTCTGGAAGGATGTCCGTATAAACATCATTGATACCCCGGGACACGTTGACTTTACGGCAGAAGTTGAAAGATCCCTGCGCGTCCTGGACGGAGGAGTGACTGTACTTGATGCCGAAGAAGGGGTGCAGTCTCAATCAGAGACCGTCTGGCACCAGGCTGACAAATATAATGTGCCGCGTGTATGTTTTGTAAACAAAATGGATAAATTGGGAGCGGATTTCCACAGGACAGTGGGAATGATAAAGGACAGGCTTGGGGCTAATCCGGCAGTTATGACTTTGCCTATCGGTAAAGAGCATACATTTAAAGGTGTTGTTGATCTTTTGTCAATGAAGAGCCTGATTTGGGGAAGTGATGAACTGGGGGCCAAATTTGAGATATCTGATGAGATTCCGGCAGATATGAAAAAGGAAGCGGAGGAATATCGTCATAAACTGATTGAGCAGATTTGCGAACAGAACGATGCGCTTTTGGAAAAATACTTGGGTGGGATAAAACCTGAAATAGGGGAGCTCAAAAAAGTCCTGAGAAAAGCAACCATAGCCTACAAACTGGTGCCTATCTACTGTGGCACATCTTTACGGAACAAAGGAGTGCAGCCTTTGCTTGATGCAATTGTTGATTATTTACCGTCTCCTCTGGATGTAGCATCCATAAAAGGAATAAATCCCAAAACAGAAAAAGAAGAGGAAAGAAAAACAAATCAGAATGACCCCTTTTCCGCACTGGCTTTTAAGATTCAGCTTGATCCGCATGTGGGGAAACTCACCTATGTTAGGATATATTCGGGCAAAATTATTTCGGGTTCTTACACATACAACGCGACAAAAGATAAACAGGAGAGAATAGGTAGGCTTCTTCTTATGCATGCTAACCAAAGGGAGGAAGTGACTGAAGCCCTGGCAGGAGAAATTGTAGCTATTGTCGGTCTTAAGGATACAGGTACGGGAGATACGCTGTCTGATGTGGCGCACCCGATAATTCTGGAGAGAATTACTTTCCCGGATCCGGTTATTTCACTTGCCATTGAGCCAAAGACAAAGGCTGACCAGGAAAAAATGGGTATGGCTCTCCAAAGATTATCCGAGGAGGATCCCACATTTATTGTTAAATCCAATTATGAAACCGGACAGACCATCATCTGGGGAATGGGAGAATTGCATCTTGATGTTCTTGTTGACAGGATGAAGAGGGAATTCAAGGTGGACGCTAATGTAGGGGCACCACAGGTGGCATACAAGGAAACCGTCAAGAAGGTGGCAGAAGGTGAAGGTAAATATATAAGGCAGACAGGGGGACGAGGCCAGTACGGACACTGTTTTCTGCGTGTGGAGCCCAAGGCTCGGGGTGAAGGTAATGAATTTGTTGATGCAATAAAAGGCGGAGCTATACCGAATGAATTTATTCCCTCTATAGAAAAGGGTGTGAAAGAAGCAGAAGATAAGGGGGTTTTGGCAGGATATCCTTTAACTGATATAAAAGTTACACTCTATGACGGGACGTACCATGAGGTGGATTCCTCCGATATAGCATTTAAGATTGCTGGAAGCATGGCTCTTCAAAGCGCAACAAAGCAGGCGGAATTGATACTTCTTGAACCCATCATGAAGGTGGAAGTGACAACTCCTGACGAGTTTATGGGTACAATAATCGGAGACCTTTCCAGCAAGCGCGCACAGATACTCTCTACGGAAAAAAGAGGCAATGTCACTCTCATTTTAGCTATGGTGCCATTGGCTGAACTATCAGGTTATGCCACTACCCTCCGGAGCCTTTCACAGGGTAGGTCATCTTACTATATGGAACCGTCACATTATGAGGAAGTACCCAAAAATATCACTGAGAAAATCATCTCCGCCACCACTTCCTAAGTCCACAATCTCTTTTTTCAATCATAACTTATCTTAATGAAAGAATAGAGGTGTCTTCATAATAAGAAAGATACGAAGCTTCAGACCTTTTCTAATTGTATCAAAAGACGATACCCGATTTTCTTAAAAGGGATTTCGACTAAATAATGTAATATTACTGCAATAATAATACTGTAAATTAGTACCAGGTAATACCTGATAAAATAGTTTAGAAGAGCTTTTGTACCTGAAGAGGTATCCATAAAACTAAGCCTGCCAATATTGGCAAGTTTTTCTAAAACTGCAAAATGAACCAAATATAATCCATAGCTAATTTTGCCGAGTAAAACGGTAAAATTGTTTATGATCAGTCTCGGTTTCAATAAAATACTGAATAATATCAGAAAGAAAAAGAGATAAGAAAAAGGATTAGCTTCGAGCAAATGCATTCCTGTTAAGCTTAAAAATATATAAATAAAGAATATATATAAAAAAATTTTACTTATATTTTTGCCTATCTGATACTTTGCATTTTCATAAATAAGAAAATACAAAATAAATCCTAAACCAAATAAAGGCAGCTGCTTAAAGAAATACTGATCAAGGTAAGCTTTCCAAAGTTGTGAATCGGCGATAAGAGGATACTTATTAAAAAGAATAAAAAGCGCTTCGTGGATCAAAATGCTAAAAAAAGTAAAGATTACGGCCCCTTTCAGGTTTTTTACTATTTTGACCAGCGCTGGTAATATGAGATAAAAATTGGCTATAACCGCAACAAACCATCCTCCAGGTACAATGCTGTTGATGTAATAGGGGAAAAATCCGTGGGTGAAAGTCAGGTTTGCAAGAATATTTTTGAAACTGTCTTGATCCAAAGGATGCCCGTATTTAGTAATAAAATAATAAACCACCGCGATGTAATATATCGGAGCGATACGGATAATTCTTTTAACATAAAAGGAAAGAGTACTGTGTTTATATGTATGTGTCTTTGATTTTAATGAAGCATACAATGTCATTGCCGAAATCATAAAAAATACTTCTACGAAAAATCTACCATTTGAAAATAGGTTACTGAAAAATACAGGTATATATTTATTGTTTCCGTAAAGATAACAGTGGACTGCGATTATGCCTAGTATAGCTATACCTTTTAACGCATCTATTGATCTAAAATGTTTCATATTAGTTAATAAATATGCGATAGCCGCACTTTGATATAAGGACAATAGAATAAAATATTTAGATGCTATTATACTCTCGTAATTGAAAAAGAATAAGTGTAACAGTTCACAACTCTGACACGATTTGATACACTGATTGGGTAAATGGATTTTAACACTGCCCCAAGAAGTGAACTGGTAGCTCTGGTCTATGAACTGACTGACCGGGTGTTTCTCCTGGAGGGAGAAATTGCCAGACT
>CAZFNL010000114.1:0-11294 GCA_964520615.1 uncultured Gammaproteobacteria bacterium | reverse complement strand
GGGTCTACTGGTTCTACTGGTGCTTCCGGGCCGACTGGTTCTACCGGATCTACAGGTGCTTCCGGGCCGACTGGTTCGACTGGTTCTACTGGTGCTTCCGGACCGACTGGTTCTACCGGATCTACCGGTGCTTCCGGACCGACTGGATCAACTGGAGGTACTGGTGCTTCAGGACCTACTGGTTCTACCGGATCTACAGGTGCTTCAGGACCTACTGGTTCTACCGGATCTACTGGTGCTTCAGGACCTACTGGTTCTACCGGATCTACAGGTGCTTCCGGGCCGACTGGTAGTACAGGAGGAACTGGTGCATCAGGACCAACGGGAAGTACAGGAGGAACTGGTGCATCAGGACCAACGGGAAGTACTGGTGCTTCAGGACCTACCGGATCAACTGGAAGTACTGGTGCTTCAGGGCCGACTGGTAGTACAGGAGGAACTGGTGCATCAGGACCAACGGGAAGTACTGGTGCTTCCGGGCCGACTGGGTCTACCGGTTCTACTGGTGCTTCCGGGCCGACTGGGTCTACCGGTTCTACTGGTGCTTCCGGGCCGACCGGGGCAACTGGTAATACCGGTTCATCCGGGCCGACCGGGGCAACTGGTAATACCGGTTCATCCGGGCCGACCGGGGCAACTGGTAATACCGGTTCATCCGGGCCGACCGGGGCAACAGGTTCCTCTGGACCGACGGGAAGTACTGGCGCCACTGGTCCCACCGGACCTGTCGGTCCAAACGGAATATCTCTCTTATGGGAGAATAATAATTGTTCAGGCCCCGGTGGCTGGTGTGGACTTATCTATCCTTACCTTGACCCATCAAGTCAATCCTTAGCCATAGGAGGCAACGCTACCTCATCGGCAAAAATATGGCTAGGAGCTACAGGCGATGCATTCTTTACCGGCAATGTAGGCATCGGTACTACCGGTCCCACAAAAACCCTTGATGTAGCAGGCAGCATAAATTACACAGGAAATATTTATAAAAGCGGTGTTCAAGGTATTCCACAGGCCGATCTAAAAACTACTCTTGGTACAGAACAAAGCGTGGCTCGAACCTGTACTACAACCGGCACTACAACTTTCAGTTTCTTTGATATGGGAGGCGGTTCTTACGGATTTTATCCTCAAACAAAAGTTGTTAACGATGTTGGTTGTACTTCTACAGCCGCAGGTGATGGTAGAGTCACCTCTTCAAGTTCTACATACGTATCTGGTCTAGCTATGGCTCTAACGATAGGTGGAGCTACATCCTCAAATAATGCTACTTTTTATGCCCAGCAGCGCTATATCCAAGCATCTCCTCCATACTTTATCGATGGCTACAAGATGAATTGGTTTATCTACTATGTTTGGGATAAAAATACCAATCTGAAAGAAAACGGCTGGGTATCAGAAGATCCACCATATGAATACAGGCCTGGTGACACTTTCCAAACCCACCCTCATCCATTCCTAAATTATTATGGCCACAACGTTCCTTCCGGTAAAGAGATTGTCATTATCGACCCAACGGATATATACCAATGGATCGATCAAGCAAAAGCTCATAATCTATCACTTTTGGAATATCTGAATAACTATATGGATATTGATCCTACAGATGTCACTCCACCAATTAGTCCTGAAACAGGAAAACCCATTAGTCTTCCCGCTCCTATGGTGTGGAGAAAGTTGAAACTAAAAGCTAATCCCGTTATGACTGCTACAACCAACCAATTCGCTTCCAACAATGCAGCAAGCAGCCTTGGAGATTTGGCTGAAAACTTCCCAGTTGGAAGCGGTCCGCTTATGGGTCCCGGTGATATAGTTGATATCCAACCAAGAAGTAGCACCGATCTCAACAATGTCCTTATTAAATCCACCAAACCATATAGTGCCAAAATGGCCGGTATCATCTCCACTAATCCCACTCTTATAGCCAACGATAAATACGAGTCGGATACGCCAACGATTCCTCTTTCTCTGTCAGGTCAAGTACCAGTTAATGTGTCACTCTTAAACGGTCCTATAGAAGCCGGAGATCCTATCACTTCAAGCTCTATTCCGGGTATCGGTATGAAATCGGAAAAAGCCGGCTCAATAGTCGCCAAAGCTCTAACAGGATTTGACGGGTCAAAGGCAATCCGTTATGCCCATGAGGATAAAACTACTGGTGAATGGATCATAAACGAGAATGCCTGTGCTGATGGAGAAAAGTGTTATCCGGTCGGTCAAGTTATTGCTTTGGTAAATCTGTCATGGTATGATCCCAACGCTTACTTTACCACTTCAGGAAATATTCAGACAGCCGGAGCAGATGCTCAAAATATCGCTCAAATCAAAAAGACTCTAAATGAAATCGCTTATGGCAAAGACCAATCCCAAAACATTTCATATGATGAAATCTTGTCACTTCTGACTAAAGCTGTTCTAAACCAACAAGACCAACTAGCATCAATATCAGCACAAATTGCCCAGATGCAATTATCTCCGTCATCAAATTCAAGCGCAACTGGACCTCCGGCAGATCAACTTACCCAACAGATTACGTATATCACTGTTGCAACCAATTCAGCTAGCGAGGCGGCGCTTCAAAAACCGGCTGAAGAAGGTACCTTTGAAGCTACAGGTCCACCACCGCAAACGGGTAATGCAGTTCAACTGGCCACAGATTCCGGCCAATTGTCAGTTGAGAAAACCGTCAGAGCTTACAGCCCGACGGTTCTTGGCGTAGTATCGGATGTCGCATCCGATGGTAAAGTCAAAGTAACTATGAGTGGAGAAAACATTATAACCGTATCTACAGAAAATGGACCTATAAAGCGCGGTGATTTCCTGACTACTTCTTCCCAATCTGGGGTGGCTATGAAAGCCACCAGTGCCGGCACCGTCATAGGCCAGGCTTTGGAAGATTTTGATGGCTCACACATTCTATATGCCACACCGACTCCTGGCATAAATTCCGAGGTTTCCACTTCATCAGCCTCCTTCCTTGGAGCCACTTCAATTCAACCAACGGTACAACCTGAAGAATCATCTACATCTGCAACTCCTACTGTCCAAAACCAAAGTCAATCATTAGCTAGTACAGGAAGTTCCTTGTTAGCCTCCAACTCTAATCTTGGTACTACTACCAACGCTGTAAGTGGCACCTCAACCGATACTCTCACCAGAGATCAAAAAATTGATATTATAAAGAACAATCTGGAACAGGCTGTCGCTTTTGAACGCTCTATTAAGGAGGGTACGATAAAAGCCATTATTCATCCTCAAATTGCGCTTCCTCCGCCGGTTTGTGACATCAACCAGCTTTTGTGCCGCAGCAACTATTTTGCATACCTTTTTGATCCCAACGTCCTGGGTGTAGAGAGCAGCAACTTTGACGGTATAGTTTCATACGGCGTCATACACGATCTTGTTATCTCCGGCTCGCTTTATGTCAACAAGATTGCCTTTACCGACAACGCCGGAAAAGACATCATTCCCAAAGGTCAGAAAGAAATTGACGTAGCTGCATCTACAGTTAATGATAAAAGCATTATCCAAATCACCTTTGAAGCAGACTATGCACCTGCCACCAGATTCTTTATAGTAAAGAAAGTCACGGGTGTCGGATTTACTCTTGCCCTTGACAATCCTGTCGGCCAAGATGTGCCATTCAACTGGCTTATCATAGAAAACCAAAACACCAGAGGTACAACTATCACGCCTACACCTACTCTCTACCCTATTTTTGAGGAGACAACAATGACTCCGTTACCCAATGTTACTTCAACACCAATAACTGTTTCATCAAATACTCCCACTCCAACTCCGTCTCTGACCAGCAAGCCGACTATCACTCCCACCCCCACTTTAATCTACCTTTCACCTACTCCAACATCCTCTTCTCCACCATCTCCGCCTGTATTAGATACACCAAATAACGCATCAAACAGCGCAAATACTTCCGGTGGCTAGATTAGATAAGACCCACGGCAATACTTGTTTATGGATTGCAATGAAGACTATTTTGAGTATAAAATGGAAAATTGCTGCTTAGGAAAGGAACTGTATTATGGTTAAAAAAATCAACCCGATTTTCTATATCATCATCCCCATTTTCTTTTTTCTTCTTGCCGGCATGGGTCTTCTTTTCAAGCTTTACCTTAATTCCCAAAACCAGCTGAATCAACTTCAGCTTCAGGCCGGACTGGATGGTACAGCACCCACTCCCACGAAAGATGAGATTAAAAAGCTTGTTACTCAAGTCGGCAAACATTTCCTGCTTCCGGCAAATGAAACACCTCATGCTATCACTTTGGCCAATGTGGACAGCCTGAAAAAAAACCAGCCTTTTTTTGCCAACGCCAAAAACGGCAATATTCTCCTGGTTTACAGCCGAGAGGTGATACTTTACGATCCTGTCATTGATAAAGTGATAAACGTGGCCCAAATCAGAATAGCTCCTTCAGCGCCTCCACAAACTTCCGATAATAGTGTTGTTACCCCCGTTTCCTCCGTAAGTTCTTCCTTAAATTCCAGTCCCGGAGTCTCCCCCGTCGTCTCCAAAATAAAAATCTCTGTCTTAAACGGCACCAATTCGCCTTCGGCTTTGACCAAAATGAAAAATCTCATTTCCCAAATTCCAGAGCTTGAGATAGTTGATACGGCAGATGCATCCCGCCAAAATTACGAGAATACACTTCTTATAAATCTAAAAGGATTAAACCAGAAAACAGTTTCCGATTTTGCTTCAGCTCTTTCCGCATCTGTTTCCACCCTGCCACAAAATGAGGCACCACCATCGCCGGACTCGGATATTCTAATAATAATAGGGAAAAATATGGAGTGAATAAAAGTCACAAATGCTAATGTCATCCTGAACTTGTTTCAGAATCCCGCCAATTTCTACAAGGTCTCAAATTTGCTTATTAGCTGCAGCCTTCTTACATGTCTTGCCTCACCTGAAAATTCCGTCTCCAACCAGGTTTTAAGTATTTTTTTGGCCTGATATTCTTCAAGCCAGTCTCCTGAAAGAGCAAGTATATTGGCATCATTATGAAGCCGGGAGTGCTGAGCGGATCGCGTGTCAAAAGCCAGACTGCACCGGGCGCCGGGAACTTTGTTTGCCGCAATCACCATTCCTGCCGCAGACCGACAGGCTAAAATTCCCCTATCCCTTTTGGCCCATGGTACGGGGTACACTTTCCCTTCTTTTTCACCTTTAGCTACTTTTTGGGCCACCAGAAAGGCAAAATTAGGATAATCATCCTCGCTCTCATAGACTGTATTACCCAAATCCTCCCATGCGATCTCCCAACCAGTCAGCCATTTCTTTATTTTCTCCTTGAGATCAAACCCGCCGTGATCGCTACCCAGATAAATCATATATCATTAAGCGGAAAGGGTAAAAAATATATTTCTTAACGCTTGCTGCTTCATCCTTCACGCTTTTTAATTTCGTGTCCCCCAAACTGGTTTCTGAGGGCCGCTACTACTTTACCGGAAAAAGTCGGCTTTGACAATGACTTTTTTCTTACTTCAAGAGAGTTTTCTATCACCGGCGCACTCACATTTAATTCTTTAGCCGTCTTAATAGTCCATTCTCCAGTTGTCCCTCCACCAATCACTCCTTCAATTTTCTCAAGCTTAGGATCGACAGCAAAAGCTCTTTCCAAAAGCTCCACCAGCCACCCGCGCACCACGCTTCCGTGTGACCAGTTCTTGGAAATTTCCTCAAAATTCAACTGATACGGACCGGCAAAAAGTATCTCAAAACCCTCACCTAGTGCCTCAAGCATCCCATACTCCACACCGTTGTGAACCATCTTTACAAAATGCCCGGCACCGGATGGACCCATATATGCCGCGCCGTCGTGAACGGCTAGTTTTTCAATAATAGGTCTTACTTTTTCGTATATCTGTCTATCCCCACCCACCATCACACATGCACCATTCCTTGCGCCCTCCAAACCGCCTGAAGTTCCAACATCCAAGTAATGTATTCCTTTTTCCTTGAGCATTTGATATCTTCTGATACTGTCTTTGTAGAAAGAATTTCCTCCTTCGATAATGATATCTCCTGGCTGGAGAAAATTCTCAGGAGTGTAATCAGATTGGACGGGTGACACGCGTGGAAGGGCTCTCGACAGCGCGGACGAACGAAGCGGCGGAGCACTGGCGGAGAGGGAAACGCGGGGCAGGACCCGTCCAAATGACGAAACGTTTTGCTTTTCTCCAATCAACTTTCCAATTATTTCATCAACTGGCTTTCCCTGCGGCACCATAAGCCAAATTATCCTCGGCGGGAAAAGTTGTTTTACCAACTCCTCAACGGAATAAGTTTTATATAACTTTCCTAAGTTTTGAGATTTGAGTTTTAAGTCTTGAGCTTCCTTACTCAACTCTTCAATTTTCTGCTGAGTTCTGTTATAAACCGCCACATCTATACTCTGCTCCAAAAGATGCAATACCATCGCGTGTCCCATTCTTCCAAGACCTATAAATCCCATTTTCATACCGTAAGTATACCATGAAGCCGTCTTCATGGATGACTTAATGTTTGTAATCTATCTCACAAAGAATTTGACATCAGTCTAAATTTCAGATATCATTTATTTCAAGTTCATAAAAAGATACCACTTTTGAGTTAGCTTCAACCTGATTACTAACTTGATCTGGAAAGGAGGACATTCTGGTAAATTCAAACAATCCGGAAGCCATTCCTTCCTCGATGATTCTTCGGCAAAGTATCACCTGTCTTTTTATGCGCATTATTCTCTTGCAGCTTCTTTTTTCCGCAGTATACCTTCTTATATTTATCCTTGAAAACAGCTTTGATTTACCCCCTCCTTATAAATCCCAGATATTGACTTTCACTATAGCCATTTTTGTCGTCCTTATCCTTTTCCAGATTTACGGCACGCTTCATATGATATTTGACTGGCTGGGCCAGCATTATGAAATAAAACCGGGAGAGATTATATTTAGATACGGTATCATCCTCCACAAAGAAAAAAGGTATACTTTACAGCATATTGAATCCATCAGCCTTAATCAGGGTCTTATCGAAAAACTGATGAATTACGGCACTATAAGGCTTTATAACCCTCTCCTCAAACAGCACATTTTTATCCCCACCATCAAAAACCCGCAAAAATATATCCAGCTTATTGAAAAATTCCTTCCTGAGACAAAAAAGGGGACTGATATGGGAATTATTTTCGCTCAAACTTAATATTTAATTTATAAAAGGAGGATGCATATGATCGCTCTACTTGTTACCATTGTTTTTGGTTTGGGGTTTGCCTATTTTGCCACGCAAAATACGGTAAGCGTTACCATTCATATCAGCAATTTTACATTTTACGGTATCCCTCTCTACCTTGTCATATTGGGTTCCCTTCTAATCGGGATTATTCTGGCGACAATTATTCATATTATCGACTCTCTAACCAATTTTCTTATCCTGCGCAAAAAAGAAAATACGCTAAAAGAACTGAAAAGAACCATTGCCCAACTCATAAAAAGAGTACACCAGCTTGAATTGACATCCGAAAAACAAAAAGAAGAAAACGGAGATGACGAGACTGATGATGAAAACTCCATATGACGGCACTACTTTTGAAAATCTGGAGGATACTTGGCCTGCCAAAAGGTGTACAGATATCAATCATGCGGCTTTTCCAGAATCAATTCTTGATTGGTGTTAGCGGAGTGATATTTGACGAACATGGTCAGATTCTTCTTTTCAAGCATTCTTACAGACGTACCGCCTGGGGACTGCCAGGAGGTTATCTTAAAGCAAAAGAACACCCTGTGAATGGTCTTGAGAGGGAAATTGAAGAAGAATCAGGCCTTATTATCAGTATTGACGACAAACTGCGTATAAACCTTGATAAGGATTCATCCTGTCTGGATATTAGTTATATCGGTACTTTTATCGGTGGTGAGTTCAAGTCAAGCGATGAAGTTACCGACTTTGGTTTTTTCAATTCTGAAAACCTGCCCCTACTACCCAAAAAACAGTTACTGATCATAGATAAGGCATTCAAATATAAACACATGCACCGGAAATTATTGACTGTCACTGCAAAACCAGAAAAAACTGGAAATTCCGGCTTCATCTCCCGGCTAAAGCAGGCGATAAATGTCTAACTAGAACACAAGTCAAACTTAAGTATTTAATGACTGTTTTCCCTGTTGAACTGCCTGATCGAATCCAAAAAGATTGTATCTCCCTGTATATTCGGAGTCAATTTAGACTCACCCCACCTTTCCAATATTCCTCTCTGTTGAATCTGTTGTCCTGGCATTAGCCTTTCTGGCATTACCACTCTTTCTTCAGTTTCCGGCTCAGCTTTTCCCATCAGTAAAGCATCAATCTCAGCAACTGTTAAAACACCTCCATCATGATACAACTCAATTAAATAACCTCCGTCTTTCAGTCTTCTTAATGCTGTACGTAAAACCGAATAATCTCCTGGCAAATATTTTGATTCTGGCCAACCTATCTTACCGTCGCTTGTCCTGTATATGATCCGCGTTTCGGCAATACCATCAGCATATACAGTCATTATAGCAATCCCATCCACAGCATTTTCCACATCGTGCTCAACTTTTCCTTCTGTTTGGTATCCCGTCAGTTTTCGCTTCAGGGCCTCCATATTTATCCTTATTATTTCCTTTTTTTCTGACTCTGGTATTTGAGGTAAAACCGTTCTACCTTCCATAGCTAAAACAACCCCATCATCCTCTACCATATCGTTAACTTGATTAACCGCCAGCACTTCCATATATCTTGGCCCAACCGTTTTAATTCTTTCATCTAAATCAATAGTTGCAGGTTTAGGTAATACGTTTTCTGATGCGATAATTGCATCTTGCATGGTGGCTAAAACAAATAGCTTTTCGAATCTGGAAAGTACTCCTGGAGTGGTCGCCGCAGTTAAAAAATCAGTTTTTGCAGACATAAACTTTGTCCTCTCCAATATCATTTCAACTGCCTCCGGGGCAGTAACTGATACATTCAACTCATTCCCCCAATGATCGACTCTTCTTGCCGCTGGATGACTTACCCATCCATCATAAGTGCTCTCTGCTTCAGAAGCAAATTGCTCAACAGCCTCAGTAACTAATTTTTCTGCAGTATACTCCTCACTACCCACTAAGGGAACCGTTCCATAAGAACTTACTATGTCAATTGATTGAGCTTCACTCTCTAAGGCCACATCACCGACATTTATCGTCAAGATGACTCCGGGTTTTAATTCATGACGAATTACTCCTTTGTTTTTTTGAAAAGCTTCTTTCGCTCTTTCGGTAAAACCATCTCCCAACATCTTCCGAATTTCATCTTTAGATAAGGCATTATAACCGAAATTGAATTCCAGATTTTCCGGCTCACTACCTATTTCAGACGCTACTCCCGGTCTAGATACTACACTTCCCTCCGTGTTACCAGACATACCTCTTTTTAATTCTTCCATGATTAGATCCGATCTTTCTCTGAGGATATTTAGCATATATTGAGGGTTTGTTTGGGTAGACCATAATCTATCCACTGATCCTTGTAAAAATCTTGCCTGAAGTCTGGCAATTGCCTCCTCCGGCGATAAAGATTCTGAATGTTGAGGTGCAACAATTTTTCCTGTTCCACCATCCCCTGCAGTTGGAGCTGACATCATTTCATCATTGTGGTTCATATTTTATAATTTTCTTATTAACTATTCTGATTCTTTTATCTCAACATCCAATTCCTACCATCTTTCTCGATGAGCAAATCAGCTTCTTTGGGTCCCCAGCTACCCTGCTTATAGTTGGGAAAGGAGGGAGTTACCGGATCCCAACCTTTCATGATACCCGTCACCGCTTCCCATGTCCTGCCAAATCCCGAGGAGGTGGCAAAAAGCGTCTGGTCCCCGGTCATTGCGTCAACAAGAAGTTTTTCATAAGAGTCGGAAATTTCCCTCCTGAATGATTTTGAATATGAAAATTCCATCTCCACAGGCATCAGGTCATAATCCAGACCGGGTGACTTGGCGTTGAATTTTATGCTTATTCCCTCTCTTGGCTGTACATGAATTGTAATTACATTGGGATTATTCAACTGTCTTGCCTCAGCAATTTCGTCTTCCTTCTTCTGTCCGGGTATATTGCAAACATACTTCCCATTCCTGAACTCACAACTGCTGTAAAGTCGTGAGACGGGCTGCTTAAAAACTATATCAATCCTTACCGTAGACTCTTTCATTTTCTTGCCTGTCCGGACATAAAAAGGTACTCCCTTCCACCTATCACTGTCTATCTCAAGTTTGGCGGCTACAAATGTTTCCGTGCAGGAATTTGGGTCAACATTTTTTTCCTCCCGATAGCCTTCATATTGTCCTCTAACTACCTGGTGTACAACCCTGTTTGGCTCAATTGTCTTCATATGTTTTAGCGCTTCTACTCTTTCATGTCTTATTGCTTCGGCGGTAAAACCAACCGGTTCTTCCATAGCGGTGAAGGCAATCATCGCCATGATATGATTTTGAAACATATCTCTAAGTTCTCCTATTCCTTCGTATAAATTCCCTCTTCTGCCTATACCACCTGCCTCAAACAATGTTATCTGGACGTTGTCGATATGCTTTCTATTCCAAAGCGGCTCAAAAAGTCGGTTGGCAAACCTGAAAGCAAGCAGGTTTTGGACTGTCTCCTTTGCCAGGTAATGGTCAATCCTGTATATTTGCTTTTCATCAAAAGTGGACGCCAGCTGTTCCTCAAGCTTTCTGGCATTATCCTGATCCTTGCCGAAAGGTTTTTCAATTAGAATCCTGGTCCATTTGCTTGATCCCTGCCCACATCCTTCATCAAGCTTGGATTTGTCCAAGTTTGTCAGAATAGTCGAATAATTCTGCGGAGGTGTGGCCAAATAGAAAAACCTTGTAATACAGGCACCCATTTCCTTATCAAAAGCCGCAAGAAGATCGACTAGTTTCCTATAGGGATATCCGTCTTCAAAAAACCCTTGCTGGTAATAGAGATTGGCTGACAACTTTCTCCATATACTGGAATCAATGTTTTCTACCTTTGCGTACTTCACCACTGCTTCTTTCATGAGATTACGAAACTCCTCATGAGAAAGACTGCGCCTTGCTACACCAACTACAAAAAACCTATCCGGCAATATACCCTGGGAAAGTAATTTGTATAGTGCCGGCATGAGTTTTCTGGCTGTAAGATCGCCGGTAGCTCCGAAAATCACCATGACAAAGGTATTTATTTGTTGCATATGTTAGGTTAAATAACCTTCCATAACTGCTGTAGTTCCGAAAATCACCATGACA
>CAZFNL010000113.1:0-10702 GCA_964520615.1 uncultured Gammaproteobacteria bacterium | reverse complement strand
CTACTAGGCTAATTAATTATAAAAATCATTTAATCCGCAAATACAAATTCCCTTTCAGGCCAAAATTTGTGCGAAATATGCAGGGAATGATTTTTTAACCTATTTATGATGTCAGTTTCAAGTGGTAAAAGACTCTCATTTTGTGCCGACAGCGGAATAGAATTTCCGGCTTCCAGGCTATAAATCATATTCCAGATTTGCTCAAAGGCGGCAGCTGTCCAAAATTGATAAAGTTGCGTTACCGGAATGAGTACCCGTTTTACAGGTCCTTTTGCATTCGGCATCTCACAGCTGACCTCACAGAGGTTTATTTCCGGCAACGGTGTATCATCCCCGACTATCCATTCCGGAGATATTCCTGAAGCCTGCTGAATTAATATATTTCTGAGATAAAGTTGCCATGCCAATCCGTAATGCCCCATATCCCATAAACCGTTGGCGAAAATGTTTGTCAAAAAGGGCCAGTATGGGCCTCTGTGATATGAACGGCTTCTATACGCTGCATCGTTTGCCGAGAAAGTTCGGATACCCCAGCGACCTATCAGTCCCGCTTCAGGGTCAAACAACTCGGTGATTATGGGATCGGCATATTCGGGATGGTTTCTGAGAAAATCAGTTCCCAGAAGCCAGCCGATATCGGATGTGCGGTGGTTACTTTGGGTAAGAATACCGTCTTCCCGGTAAAGATAAGGAGTAAAAGTCCGGCCATAGGAGCTATCTACCGTAAAATCATGAACTATCCTATCGGATAGTTGTCTGGCCATATATTCCAACCTTCCGGCAACTGCGTTAAGATCGATTTTATTTGCTCCTTTTTTGGAAAGAGATGGAAAAAAAGATGACGAATCAGCCGTTTGGGTTATTTCACGGAGAAGCCGGGTACCCTTTTGTAAAGCCTCCTGCACCATTACCTGTATTTCCAGGGGATAAGTACCGGTTGTGATGATTTTGTTGTGGTTGTCCAGTTTGGCGTTCCAGGAATCTGTCCAGCTCTGATTGAGCGTTCCATCAGGATTTGCGCTGAAGGAGAATACCAACCCGTTTCCTGCCCCTAACCATAATTCCAGACAATGTAGGGCGTGAAAGAGTGATTCCGCCATAGTCACCTTGCCCTGAATTGTTTCACTGTGTACCCCTCTTGATTCTACCTCTTCCTGCAAAAAAGCCTCATCAAAACCGCCGTTTCTTTCGACTACATCAGTCAGAAAATTGATAAAAACCGGTGTTGACAGCCGGCTGCCATAATAAGGAAATCTCCAACGTCTTCTCCTTTCCAGATCAATTCTCAGCGGATCACTTCTGACTCTGACTTCGTGCGCTATCTGTCCGCTTGTCATCCCCGAAATACGCTCTCCCGCTTGATTCTCTGTTTGTCTGGCTTGGTAGATGGCACAAGCTTTAAGAATCTGGTAAGAAGCTTCCATTTCCTGTTGCATGTCTCTATTATTAATCCGGAAGAGCATTTGTTGACCTATAAGAGCGTCTTGGGAAAAAAATGCCTGAACAAAAGAATTTAGTTCGTGAGGTTGAGGTTTTACTAATCCTTCCATAATTATGGGAGCGGCTGCAGAGGGTATAAGAGAAAGATTACCAAATCCCGGAATTCCGGTCAGGTGGTACCTGCAGGAATTTAACACATAGTTTGGTGCGAGAGTGTTTGTCCAAACTGCAGCGGTAAAATCCCTGGTGGCTATGGTTTGAATTGTCTGATTGCCTTCACCCAACATTTCTATTTCCGCAACGGCCTGAATTATTGCTGGATGGGTTAAAGGTTCGATATCGGTTATTCTTCTTTCAGGAGGTAACATAGTTTTCCTAAAGAAATGAAGCTCCATGGGCTAACGCCCGTGGTATCTTCAAATACTTCGACTAGCGAAATCCGCCGAAGCATTACCCCACTTCGCTAAAGATTCGCGTGGTATCTGCACTTTCGCATTCATTCTCGGGTTGACACCCGAGGTCTTCTGCGAAGGCGGATAAATGGTTCAGTTCTAAATTTATGTTAAATCGAGCAATCGTGACATTGATGTCGGGATTATACAGTAAACAGGTACGAAATCAAAAATACATACCGGTTTGTAACTTTTAGGGACGGTCCTTCAATAGACTGATCTGATAACCCGGACATGAAACAATTTAGGCAGATAGCCGCATGCTAAAACTGTTTTATTGTCAGAGCGTCACAATAAGGTAATAAAGGACCGTTCCTAAATGTTCGTTATGGCAGGATTGTTTGGGCCAGTCGAATCAGATTTTGGATGAAAGTATTGACTGTGGATTTGGCGGTATTTACTGTCTTTTTTATGTCAATAATCGGCGGCACGGATGTGGGAGTAGGGGAAGAGGTTATGGTCGGAGTGGAATTTGTTGTTTGGTTTTGGTTGCTATTGCCGCCAGTACCGGGTAGAGTTGTCTGTCCGTTATCGCTTCCTCCGTTTGGGGATTGGGGAATGGTTGGCGGGAGATAATAGGTGATAGGCGGGTTAAAACCCGCTGACGGAGGGTTGGTCGGTTCGGCCGGATTGGTATATATGGATGTCGGTTGTTGGCCTATTGTTGGGTTGCCCGGTCCGACCCAGGGTGTGGGGTTCCAGGAAGGGTTGGTATTGGTGCCGCCCGGCGGCGGATTTATGTTGCCAGTCGGGGGATTGGCGAGAGAAGGTTGAGAAACAAGCTTTTGCGACATCTGTGAGATAAAGCTCGTACACGTGGAGGATGTAGGATCAGCACAGGGGCCGCCGTAGGCTCCCATATCCTTACCTCCCGGAATCCCGGGATCTCCCGCGCCGATAGCTGGAGAACCCGGCTTCAAGCCGAAATTGCCTCCCCATCCGCGCCAGCCGGATTGATCGTTGGCGGCTACATCAAGAAGGGGATCTGCAGCTATTTTACCGGTAAAATTATCACAATATTCATGATTGTCATAACAAGGGTGATTATTTTTCCAAAGCAGATTATACGCAATATGCTGGTTTTTAAATTGCGCGATAGTATCGGGACAGTTGCCATAAATCCATCCCGCGCCGATCGTCAGCTCATCGTCAACAACAATGTTATTTTCAAAATCAATTGCCGGAATATTCTGGTTGCAGTCGGCATTTATAGCCTTTGATCCGAAAAAGGTATTGTTGAAAGCTTCGATTGTGACCGCGCGATCGGTAGTAATACCGATATTATTTATAAAGAAATTATTTACAGCCAAAATTGAAGATCCTGTAGTAAGGATAAGTCCTCCCTGGTCGTTTCCGTCAATAAGGCTGTTTTTCAGAATAAGATTGGTATTTTTCAGAATAAGGCCTCTTCCTTGGAATTCTTTGATATGTAAACCGTCTATTGTGACCGTGCCTCCGGTACTGCAGATGCCGGCCCGGTGGACATAGTCGTTGGGTTTGCTGTGACCCTCCCCGTAAAGGACAGAACCGGTAAATTCCCCGAAAGGACTACCTTCTCCCTTCAGAGTCAGGCTTTTACCGCGCAAGTCCAGAAAACAGCCGGAAGTGCCCCATCCTACGGCAACAGGTGTTTCCTGAGAACCTGAATAAGTACCTTTACCGATAGATATAGTATCTCCGTCTTGGGCGCTGTCCACCGCCTGTTGAAGACCGGCTGCACCCGCAAAGTCGCAGCCGGCCGCGGCTTGGGCACAAACTGTTTTGGTACCGGGGGCGGCGGCTTTTGAGCGGATTTCAATACTTTTTCCTTTCGGCAAAAAAATCTGCATCGCTATAGCGGAAAAAGCTATAAGTACCATCGACAGAAGAATAAGTTTTGGAGAATCAGGATTGTGCATAGTTTACGGCAATATCACCCTCGTAAATTTTACCAGAGAGCTGAATATGTCAAAAAGGATCATCCTGGTATTCTTTACTGTTTTGCCTATATCTATTATAGGCGCAGGGGTGGGGGTCGGAGAAGGAGTGAGTGCGGGAGTCGGAGAAGGTCGGGGAGGGATTGTTGCTGAGGGAGCAGTTGTGGGCCGGATTATTTGGGGTGGGGGAGATAATTGTATGGGCAACGAAACAACCGGTTGGGATTGTGGAGTGGGCGATGGTAATACTGAAGTTGGCAAAGGAGGGCTAGTGGGAACAACAGGTGGGATGTTGGTAGGTTGCCAAACAACTTGCGAGGGTGGAGGATTAGTGGGGGGTGGAGGTGAGGTGGGAAGCGGATTGTTTGCCGGTTGTCCGCCAAGATAATTTGACAGCCAGGAAGCGATGGGGTCTACATTGAAGGATTTCCAGTCGGAATTGTTTCCAGTTTGGAAAAGGGTAACTCCCAATATGTATGGATCCTGTTTTATCTGTCCGTCATACCACTGCAGCCAGTCTTCAAATTTTGACGCATCACCTCTGGCGCTCCAACCGTCAGTTTGGCCGTTGCCGCTCTTGTCGATTCCGCCTTCAGTCAAAATCATGGGCATATCCGAAAGGTCAGGCGCGTTTTGCCGGAAATAATCATAAAAAGAGCGGTACCGCAGAGACGTCCAGTTCTCCTGGTTTACATCAGTGGTATAGTCCAGGGAGTAAGCATGGTAACTCCAGACTCCTCCAAGTTGTTTTATCTCCCGAAGCACTGGTACGAGCGGTCCGAGAAGGTCCGGCCCCAGGTTGCCCACAGGTATTTCTCCCATATCGGGTTTGAAGCCGTTTTGAGACATGATTTCCGACAGTTTCTCCCAGAATTTTGCCGTCCAGTCGGCTGCTTTTTGGGAATTGATGATTGGTGTATTGCCGTATTCGTTTGGACCAGCCAGATAAGTGATCAGTTGGCGGTCGGAAGGGGAAAGTTTAGATGTTGCCGGTCCTAATAGTTTATCCCAAAAGTCCTGGGCTGAATTTCCTGGATCGTCTGATAGGCTATAGACGGGAGCGTCACCTTCATAGACGCGCATGATTACAATACCGTCAGGATAAGCATTCTTGTAGTTCCTGACAATATTCATTAGTCCTGAATTGTCCTGTGGGTCAATCACTTTTATTACCCGCGGACCCGCTTTAGCGATAGCTTCGCCGCCCCCTGAATCACCAAGATAAAAGACCCCTATTTTACTTGAGGATAAAACTGATGATGAATAAGTATTCAAAGATTGGGATTTCAAGTTTGATTGGGCTTGTGATGAAATCAATTGCGGATACTGGGAAGCCCAAAAAACAAGCGGCAGCAGGAAAAGAGTGAAGAGTGAGAAATAAATCTTTATAAATCTGCCTCTCTCTGAACGGTGGGTTTGTTTTTTCTCTTTTATCATGAGCAAAGAGCGGTTATTAATGTATGTATAGTATATCGCATATTCAGTGATTGTTGGTTATAAACAGGACTTACGCAGTAAACCATTATTAAAATTGTCATGCCGAACTTGTTTCGGCATCCCCAACGTTATAAAAAAGATCCTGAAACAAGTCAGGATGACAGTTGAATACTTAACTCCTGCTATAAACAAAAGGGAATAACAACAGCATAGCGAAAAGATTTATACCCAACGTAGTTCAGTTTGCAACGCAAAATGAACTTACCGAAGGGTTATACCGATACATTTAATTGCAAATTCAAGTAAAAGAGGTATATCAGGTTTGTAGTATGGATTACTTACAATCTTCCCACGGACGGGTATAAATAAGATAATGGATAATGATGAGAAAAAGTACTGGTTGGGATTTTCCGCTTTCCCTGGTATCGGACCTTTGCGCTTTACGTTGCTTTTGAAATTCTTCAAAACCGCCCAAAAAGCATGGGAGGCCAAAAGAGAAAAACTTTTGGAAATCGGTTTGGGGGAAAAGTTGACAGCGTCCTTTTGTGCGTTTCGCGCTACATTTTCACTGAAGGATTATATTGTATTATTGAATAAGAAAAGTATTCGGGTTCTTACGCTAAAAGACAGTACTTATCCCAATCTTTTGAAAGAGGTCGCGGCGGCACCTTTTGTCCTTTATGTCAGGACAGAGGGGGAAATCGCTTTTGATGATGAAAGAAGCATCGCGGTTGTTGGCACAAGGAAAATTACGAGCTACGGCAGGGAAGTGACGGCAAGGCTTACGCGTGATTTAGCTGCTTTTGGTTGCACTATCGTCTCCGGCATGGCAATGGGAGTAGACACGGCGGCACATTCTGCGGCAATAGAGGCAGGCGGACGGACAATTGCTGTTTTGGGTTGCGGAGTTGATGTAATACATCCGCGAAGTAATGCTCCGCTTTATTGGGATATTGTGCAAAAATACGGGATGGTGATATCAGAGTTCCCGGCCGGACAGTACGCTTCCAGAGGTCTTTTTCCCGCCAGAAACAGGATCATAAGCGGTTTATCCCGCGGAGTTCTGGTAACTGAGGGAGGGGAGGACAGCGGGGCTCTCATTACCGCCAGGTATGCAGCCGAGCAGGGACGGGAAGTCTTTGCCGTGCCCGGTCCCATCACCTCATCTCTTTCCGCAGGTCCTGCAAAATTATTAAAGCAAGGAGCAAAGCTGGTGACAAAAGTGGAAGACATTCTGGAGGAATTAAATATAAATCCAAAATCCAAATTTCAAATGTCAAATCAAACCCAAAAAACCAATATTCAAATTTCAGTTGATGAGAAAAAGATTCTTGAAGTTTTGCAAAATGAAAATCTGCATTTTGATGAAATTGTCAGAAAAACTGGGATTGAGAGCGCGAAATTGGGTGGTCTTCTGACGGTTTTAGAGATGAAGGGGATGGTGAAGAATTTTGGCGCGGGTGTGTTTGGGTAAGGAAGTTGTTATATTTTTATCGCAACCAATGTGGAAAACTTTAGCCGTTAAGAGCTTTGACTCATCAATTCAGCTGCGACATTGTCATCGGCATCAAAAAAGTGTTTTACTGCCTTTTCAAATTCTTTGTGAGTATACATGCCTGCCGCTGCTATTCTGACCAATCCTTTTGACCGGGGTCCGCCACTCATCATGGTCTCTACAGAAAGTGCTGCTGCTCCAAATTGTTCTGCCATCTTTCTCGGGCCCGCCACTGAGTCAACTGTCGCTGCTTTACTTTCCACCAAAAGGTAATATCCTCCATCCGGATCACCGTATTTTCTTCTCCGTCCTTTTGCCTCTTTTTGCAAAATTTTGATGCGGTAATCCATTTCTTTGCGTGACATTTCCATAATTCTAGCTAGACCCTCTTTATCACCAGTCATTGCGGTCAAAAGGGCAATAGCCATAGGGTTAATTTCCTTCAGTTTCCTTTTGTTTTTGAAATAATCTACAGCTGTCCGGTCGTCGGTCATGACCGCGCCTATGCGCAGTCCCGGCGCAATAAAGTTTTTGGAGAAAGTGAGAGCTACAGTATCATCCGGTCTTACTCCTGAATTTTTCATCGAGCTTGAAACCGAAAGCGCTTTTTTGCCCTGCTCAAACTGTGTCGCGTAAAGATAAGTCGGGTCTGTCACGATATGGATATTATTCTCCTTTGCTAATTGAGTGATTCTCTCCAAGTCTTCCTCTTTTATCAGTTTTCCTGAAGGATTGTCAGGGCCCATGGGTAAAACAAGTACGGCATTTCTGTTTCTCCTGTTTTTGAGAAGTGGTTCGAGGGATTTTATATTAAATCCGCCCAGAGTAAAAGAGTCTTCAGCGTAAATAAATTCCCAATCACTGCGCTTTTTCAAATCCCTATAAGGCCAGCAGGGTGCGGTAAAAATATATCTTTTTGCGTGGTGAATATCTGCCATATAGTCAAATACATCACCCAGTGACCCACGGGCTCCGCCGTTTAGTATGACAGTATGTTTTTGGGGGATAAGGTCATTATGGAATACGGCTGTTTGGTCTTCCAGTTGCGCTACCTGTTTTCTTGTTAAATCATGGAATGACTCTAGAGCTCCGTAATCTTCTTTTTTTATATATCTTATTCCGGTCTGGAATAATCTGATCAATGTTTTTAGCATGCCGTTTTTAGGAATGGGGAGATTATCGATTTTTTCCTCGCCAAGACTTAAAAGCTCTTCAATTTTATGATTATCGTTTGCTATTTCAACCAGTTTAACCATGAAATCCATTTCTGAGGCGGAGGGAGTACCGTATAAATTGGTATGTCTTTCCCTTATATACTTTACGGCTTCCGTATGACCATATATGCCGGTTACTCCGGTTAGCTCTGCCTCTTTAGACCTGTTGACCGAAAGTACAAAATCCCTGGCTTTTTCATGCAGGCCCAATGAATTTTCTGTTATCTTTCCGTCGGTGAGAAGATCGATAATAAACATATGCCCATCGTTTGCTCTAAAGGCGAGTGCCTCTCTTTGCTCCTGGGACAATTTGCCACTGTCTCTTACGACCAGCTTGACATAGTCTCCTTTTCTCCTTACCTCATCAATTTCTTCCATGACAGCGCCAAATGATTTAGATTGAAGATCAACAGCAACAAGATGGGCACCTTCATAAAGCATTTTCCTCTTTTTACCGTCTACTCTTGTGGCTAGTGTAAAACTCTTACTAACCATGGACTGACAAAGCAGATTATCTATGTGTTCATCAGCCAGGCTGAATCCACCGGTAATTACCGCTAACTGATTTTCCTTAAAAGAACCTTCGGGTGATAAAGAGAGAAAATATTTTCTTGTTTCCTCATTGCCGGTCTTTGGGCTGTAATGGGTCATATGTTCTACCATTTTCCGGGCCCACGCGTCCAGTTCACCGACGACACCATTTTTTTCATATACCCTTTTGCGATCCAATGTCAACTCGCCCATGATAAGATTTTGGGTTTCTTTGATGATTTCCTTTGTAAGGACGGGTTCGCCAACGGAGAAGTCTGCAAATTGTCCATCCGGTGTTTGTTTTTTCTTTTCTTTCATGGCGTTTGACATGGCCAGCATGGGAGCAGGTTCTATAAGAGGAATCAGCCATCCCGCTTCCCGCAGGCTTATCATCGATTTTTCCCTGGGTTCAAGATGGGGTTCTATGAGTGGGGCGTCCAAATCTAAGAAATCAGTATAATCTGGTTCCTGCAGATTTAGTTGTTCATTACGGCCAGCCATAAGTTTCCGTGTAATGTATCATACATTTTCATACGTGTCAATTTATAAGATGCAGTTCAATAGAGATGATATGATAAACGGAGAAGTTATCGGTATTTCTGACCAAGGGGAATCTCATCCTTCCGACCTTAGCATTGATAAAGTGATCCCACTTCCTGAATCTAAGGGATATGCTTATGACTGTCTTGTCAGTCCTGATAGAAGTATTTTGAGAAAGAAGATAGGAAGGGGTAAAGGAGTAACCTTTTGTAATGAGATGGTAGCTAAAGTCAAAAATCCTGATGGCTCTCTTAGTGAAGTAAGGCTGAAATGCGGTAATTCTCTCTAATTACTTCTTGAATTGATATTGATAATAGTGGGAGAGTTGCCAGGATTCCTTCCAGTTGTTGTCTCCTTCAAGAAAATCCAATTTGGTACAGCCCAGTTTTATTGCATCTTCTATGACTAAGAGATTTGAGAAGACACCAAGTCCCGAGTAATTGGAAATATCTGCACCGGCATTCAGGGCGTAATAGGTTTTATTGTAAACAAGACCAAATTCCACGGCTTCAATTTTTCCGTTTATTGCGGAAGTTATTACCCTTGTCTGGTAGCGTCCGGCATTTTTGAGGAGGTTTCTGTAAACATTGCATCTTCTGTTATCCTCAAAAGCTGAATATTCATTGGGTTCATCGGGAAAGACCTCACGGAATCTTTTTATGGAAAGTTTGAATAATTCTTCAACGTGTTGGGGATCATTATAGGTTACTTGAGGGAACAGGGAGTGGATTCTTTTGCGGTCGCGCCTCAGATTGTATCTCTTCTTTTTTTTCAACCTGACAAGATAATCATCCACTGATTTCGTGCCGGTTAAATCAAGGAAATATTTTTTATCCTCCTCTCTGGTATATCCCGGAAAATCTTGCAGGAATGCGTATTTCGGGAGCGGTTTGATACAGGCCAGTTCCATATATTCAGGAGCAGCGGTCAAAAGAAGCGGGATAAAATCCGGATCCTGGACAAAAAAAATATTATCTTCAGGCCAATTGCTGCCCCACCAGACATATTTTCCGGCATCAGAAGTATTGGCATCGTCACCTGGATCTATTTTATCTGTGTTGTGCCACATGGGCAGCGTCCCTAAAACATTTCTGGATCGTCCTTTTTGTTTGAGAAGAGTCAGAAAATACGGTTCAAACTTATATGCTTTGGCAAATGCACTGCGCACTTCCCACAGGTCAAAAACCGAATTATTCGGAGTAAATTCTTCCCAGAGATCTCTAATTTCATCTTCTTTATAGAACACTTGAAGATTCAAATTCTGTGAGATTTTGGTATAACCGTTGTGCCGCAAGAAACTATCCCAAGGTGCTTGGGTAAGAAGACCCGTAGGGTATGGGGAAAGGATAGTGTATTTTGACTGAGGGTATTTAGTAGAATAATTTTTGGCAGGCATGTTTTTCTTTTCCTGTTTTCTTTTTGGAATGGAAATTTGTTTTTAAAGATTTTCTTTTTATCACAATAAAAAATAGTAAATAATTATGTCAAAATAAGAATAAAATAAATAATTTTTTTGTCAAGGGGGTAATCTTTTCTGAATTTTATTCTTGCCTATTGTAAAGCTCCAAATCTATAATCTAATTTTTCAAAAAAAATTGAAAAAAATGTATAAAATTAATTTTTTTTACGAAAAAAAACTTGACAAGAGGGATAAAATGGTTTGTTATCTACTAATAC
>CAZFNL010000112.1:0-4139 GCA_964520615.1 uncultured Gammaproteobacteria bacterium | reverse complement strand
CTCCTGAGGTACTTCCCTTCATCTTCAATCTTTGGTATCAAAATAAATTTTAATTGTGGAATTTTTTTAATCAGGCACGGTAATGCCTCAATCACCATATCCAACCCAAACCTCTTCTCCACTGTTCCCATATAAAACAGGTTAAATCTTTTTCCGCTTTCCGCTTTCCGCTTTCCGCTAAATATTTTCGGATCGGGACAGTTAAGAATGACAGAAATTTTAGATTTGATTTCAGAGTGGCGACTAAGGAAAATTGATTTGAAAGATTCATTTGCCGTTAGTATTTTATCGGCAAAGCTCATGCTTTTACCCTCCAGCCAGCACAGCAACTTGATAGTTAGATGGTTCTTATCAGCATGGTATTTAGACATATAAAGTTCCGGCATCGGGTCATGTAGGTCAAGGATGACTTTTGTACCGAAAGATTTAGGGATAAAGCTGGAAAATACGAGGAAGTCAGGCATGTTATTAATATGTACGGCTTTATATTTTCTGAAGAATGATTTTAGCGATAGAATATAAGTCGAATATAAGAAAAAAGAAAAGTACTCGAAAATGTACCACAACCAACCCAGTCGTCTTCTGCCGAGAGGATACATGATAAGTGATATATTTTGTTGTTTAGGGTAATAATCCTCTTTTAGACAGATTACATCAACTCTAAATCCGTTTCCTGCAAGGCTTTCCGCATAGCGGCGTACCCTGGCGTCGCGGGAATAGTGGGAATAAACTACTAGCGCGATGTCATATTGATTAAGTTTCATAATATAATACAAGAGATTATATCATCATTATTATTTTCTGAATGGAATGATTTTTAACGATTGTATTGATTGACTGCGCTTACTGAATTTTATAGACTATATGATATGGCGAAAAATAAGAAAAGATTATTTAACAAAAAATCCAAAATAAAGCTTTATTTAACTAAAATTACTTATGTCATAAAAAAAAATAAAGTCAGTAAATATATTATCTATTTGGGAATTCTATTTATATTCACCGTTTCAATTCAATTATATCTTCGCGAAAAAAAAGTCGTTTCCATTCTTCCGTCTGGAAAAAAGTCAAAAATTACCAGTTCTACGCAGGTAAAGAGAAAAGTTAATATAGATTTGGGCCATTTTCCAATCAGAGGAAATAAGGTTGCCAAAGTCACAATAATTGAGTTTGCAGATTTTCGTTGCCCTTACTGTAAAATGTCTTTCAGTCAGATTGAACCGAAACTATTTAAAGATTATGTAAATACCGGTAAGGCGAAATTTGCATTTAGACAATTCGTAAAACTCGGACCGGCCTCGGAAATAGCCGCAAATGCAGCAGAATGTGCCAATGATCAAGGGAAGTTTTGGGAGATACATGATTACTTATTTCAGTATCAGCCTCTGGAAAAAGATGTTTCGATGTACACGGTGGAAAACTTGACAGTAATTGCCGGACGTTTAGGATTGGATACTTACCGGTTTGGTAGCTGTCTAAGTAAAAATAGAGATAACAGGCGCGTTACGGGAGATT
The DNA here is from genome assembly GCA_964520615.1 of uncultured Gammaproteobacteria bacterium. GTDB lineage: Bacteria > Patescibacteriota > Microgenomatia > 2-02-FULL-39-11 > 2-02-FULL-39-11 > JAMCUI01. The sequence goes on along the minus strand of CAZFNL010000112.1, from coordinate 2,624 downwards.
ATAAGTCCGGTGAGGAAGCTGGGGTTTATGGTACTCCTACATTTTTTATCAACGGTAAGATGATAGTTGGAGCAAAACCATACTCCGAATTCCAAACAGTAATAAATCAGTCGCTAAATAGTAATTGACATCTCCTATTTTTAAAACTTATTAATTTAGGGTCTAGATAACTTTAGAGTAGCAAAAATGCTACTATAGATTATCTGGACAATGATAAATAAGTTTTATCGCCTTTCTCATATTTCTGAGTATACTTTTAAAAAAATATTGCATTGTTTTTGTGACGACTTTGATGTCACACAGACAAGCAAGATTACCGGTATATCCAGGATAACCATAAATCATTTCTTTTCATTGTTTCGTAAGCGAATTGTATCATTTACGGGACAACGGAAAAAAGTGAATGGATCAGTTGAGATTGATGAGTCATATTTCGGCGCCAGACGCATTAGAGGGAAACGTTGTCGTGGTGCCAACGGAAAGATACCCGTTCTTGGTATACTAAAAAGAAATGGCAAGGTTTCCGTAACCATTATTGGCAATTGTTCCCGATCTGAACTCTTGCCTATTATTCAGTGTAAGGTGTTATCCAAGACAAAGATCTATACTGATGGTTGGAGAGCCTATGATGGCCTGATTACCTTAGGATACAAACATTACCGTATCCACAATCATGAAAACGAATTTGCTAGAGGAAAAAACCATGTTAATGGTATTGAAAGTTTCTGGTCATATGCCAAACGACGTCTCAGGAAATTTAATGGCATTCAAAAAACAAAATTTCTGTTACACTTGAAAGAATCAGAATACCGTTGGAATATGAGAGAGACTATTTATACTGAATTGTTAAAGAGCTTGAGTCAAAATCCGTTATAAAGTTATCTAGACCCTAATTTAATATGGAACACGGTCGTATTATTTATTTAAAAATTACCGAAATAGTAATTAAATTTGTATTTCACCTGAGTGAGAATGCGGAGATGTACGAAGTAGAGGATGACATACGGCAGAATTATAATATTTATTTTCTAAAGAATAAACCTCAACATACTGATTTTACTGTTATTTTTATCTGGAGTAGAGAAATTGCGTTCTTGACTCAAAAAAAGAGAAAACGCATCTTTATTTATTTTTATGAGAAGCGCAACAATATTTTCAGAACTACTCTGTATATCAGTTTTAACCAATTCCAGCTGATTCTTCGTGAGATTTTGCAGGATTACTATTTCCATAAAGGAGGGATTATTCTCCACTCATCTGCTTGCGAGATAGGCGGCAAGATTTATCTTTTTACAGGCGATTCGGGAGCAGGAAAATCTACCGTAAGAAAACTTTTAGAATCTCGATTCAGATCACTATCTGATGATTTCAGCATCATAAAGAAAGAAGGAAACTCATATTATTATTATCAGACTCCCATCGCTGAAAAAGAAGGACGAACGGAAAGGAGTTTGAGAAAATGGCGAATAGGAAAAATTTTTTTCCTAAATAAATCATCAATATGCCGATACAAACGGATAAATAAAAAAGACCAAATTTTCCGTTTGTTGTTACCGCAGATTCTAGTTAGTTCAAAAGGATTCTCGAAAATTCAAATGAGGTTTATATCAGATTTCGTTTCTTTGTTTGACGGTTTTTACGATCTGTATTTTACTAAAGACCAAAAAAAAATAGTAAAATTATTTGAAGAAACGTAGATTAACAACATACGTTACAACCATTAGGTCCTACAGGACATGGACAACACGTTCTCGAGGCTAGAAGCGTGCCCTCATTAATAGAAGAACCATAAGAGGCAAAATTGGTAAACATATTGAGTTTTATATGTTTAGTAGTGATTTCCGGTTTTCTATAACTATTTTTTTTTGTTTTTTTCATATGAGTATTTATTAACGGTAAATATTAATATTAATCATTACCACAGCCTGTTTTGCTTCTACGTGTGGATCTTCCACTTGGATAATTTCGACAGTATCTCCAATTTTTAAATCCTTAATACTTGCCGCTTTTTTTTGATTATCTGAAACAATATATACTTGTACTTGTGGTAGATCATTCTCCCTAAAATATGACCAATATCCTTCCTGTATGCTACTATCTGTAAGTTTTAGTGCAAATGGGTGAGGAGGAAAAAAGTCGGGTATTTTATTCCCGTTTACCGAAACACCATTAAAGGCTATATCTAACACTTTTGAATTTTTTACGTCAGTAGTAACATAAATTTTATTGTTTGGGCTGTAGGGAATATTTGCCCAACTGTTTATCTGTGCCTGTAATGTTGGATTGAGGGCAGGAGTAACGTTTTCCTTCAAAGTGGGATATGGAGTTAGATCTATTGTGCGTATAGGATTACTTGTTACTGAAGCCATTTTCTGCTGGTAAAAAAAATATATTCCTATTTCAGCCATAGTTATAAATATAAATAAAACTAATAGTCCACCCAATATTTTTTTCATTTTTATTCATTATATATACCAACTATTTTACATGTCAATGGTTCGCTTAATTCGTAACAGTTCACACTTCTAACATGAACTGAGGAGCAGTCGGCACTGTTCCAGAGGATTTTTACCTTGCAGTTGCCAGGTGTCAAAAAGAGAGGTCAGGATGACTTTTGTTTCTGA
>CAZFNL010000111.1:0-24143 GCA_964520615.1 uncultured Gammaproteobacteria bacterium | reverse complement strand
GGCTTAACTGCGAGACTCACAAGTCGAGCAGATGCGAAAGCAGGTGTTAGTGATCCTCGTTCCGGCAGTGGTTGCCGGACGGGCTTAACGGATAAAAGCTACCCCGGGGATAACAGGCTGATCGGGCCCGAGAGTCCATATCGACGGCCCGGTTTGGCACCTCGATGTCGGCTCATCCTATCCTGGGGCTGGAGAAGGTCCCAATGGTCCGGCTGTTCGCCGGTTAAAAGGGTACGCGAGCTGGGTTCAGAACGTCGTAAGACAGTAAAATTAGACCGTTGCTGTCTTTTCCTTCAAACGTTTTGAACAATAAAGAGGTAGATGAAGGATCCCCCGATGTCATTCGGGGGGATAAATCTGACTAAATGCTGGAAACTCCGAGTATCTTGTGCTACCTTTAATTAAGGAAGGTAAAAATGCAACAAGTGCGGAAAATCAGCAGGAAAGTGCTATTACTTTCAACTTTTCTTCTCTTCATAATTCTGAGTTTATTAATATGGCATTTGTCTGGTCAAATCCAAGTTAATTACACTACAGAGTATGTAAGATATAAACCATGTGAACAAGGGAAATATAATAATCTTTATCCTTATTTGGCAAAATATGAAGGAAAAGAGACTTTAAGAGATAAAATAAGATATTTAATTCCAGGACAAATAAGGTAGTAGCAATCCTCAGAGACTATATGTCAGATCCCGATTAATTCGGGAAAGATATAGTCCGAACTGCATAGCGATATGCAGAGTGCGATAGAAATATTGCACCTCGTAATTTTACGAAGTAACAGAATTGTCGGTCTCTATCCGGTGTAATCGTTGGATATTTGAGAGGGGCTCTTGCTAGTACGAGAGGACTGCGAGGGAGGAATCCCTGGTATTCCAGTTGTTTCCCAAAAGGAGCAGCAAGCTGGATAGCTAAATTCCTTCGGGATAAGCGCTGAAAGCATCTGAAGCGCCAAGCCCACCTCAAGATAAGATATCCCTAAAGACCCCTTGTAGACTACAAGGTTGATAGGCGGAAGGTGTAAGCCCTGTAAAGGGTTTAGCCCATCCGTACTAATCGGTCGAGAGTAAATTTTAAGGCTAAAGATGGGATTATTTTCATTCTGTTCACTTTTTAAGGAGCAAAAACAGCGTAAAGCGTAAAGCGTAAAGCGGGAAGCGTAAAGGGTAAAGTTAAGTTAAAAGAGATTTATATTTCTTTCCGCTTAACGCTTTTCGCTAAAAGCTAAATTTTGTGTTTGAGCCTTTCGGTTTCTAGTGCGGAGCGGTACTACCTCTTCCCATTCCGAACAGAGTCGTCAAACACTCCAGCGCCTACGATAGTGACTGCGCAAGCGGTTGCGAAAATAGGTCGAGGCCGGAGGACTCGAATACAAAATAAAAAGGAAAAGTTAGAAGTAATTCGGTTCGATATTTTGTAACAGGTTGAGTGTTCTGGGGGGACTCAGACACAAAATAAGAACTGAAGTCAGATCTATATAGATTGAATATTAAAACATCAAGATTTATAATCTGATTATTCTATAAAAGAAAGGCGGTAAAATGCGAAGTGGCGAAAATACAAACAACAAAAAACTCTAAATCATCTGTTGACGCAGACAAAGCAATTAAAACCTCTCAAAAGAATTCTTCATCCAAGATTCAAAAAGAGCCGCAGACCATGGAAGAACTTTTAGCCCAGACTGGAGGAATTCATATTGGGTTAAAAAAAGGCGAGACGGTGGAAGGTACCGTAGTTTCTGTTTCCTCAAAAGAGGTACTTATTGATATAGGTAAGAAAAGTTATGGCATTATTGCCAATTGGGAATTGGAACAGGTGAAAGATTATGCAGCTACTCTTAAAGTTGGAGATAAAATAACAGCGCAGATAGTAAATTCTGAGAACGATATGGGTTATGCAGTTTTATCCGTGCGCAAGACTTCAACGGAGAGAAGATGGGTAATTCTCAATGAGAAGAAAGAGAGTGGGGAAGAGATTGAGGTGAATGGTCTTGAGATTGCAAAGGGTGGACTTCTTGTAGAATGGCAGAGCCTGCGTGGTTTTATCCCCGCCACACAGCTTGATTCCTCATTTTCTTCAAATCCGGTAACATTAATAGGGAAAACCATTAAAGTCAAGGTGTTGGAAGTAGACCAATCTCTTAATAGACTGGTTTTATCTCAAAAAGCAGCAAGTTTGGGTGTTTCCCCGGTAATGCTCAAGGAAAAGCTGAACAAGATAAAACCAAACGACGTCCTCAAGGGTATAATTTCAGGCATAGCTCCATTTGGACTTTTTGTTGATATAGAGGGATTGGAAGGTCTAGTACATATTTCAGAGATTGCTTGGGAAAAAGTGGAGAATCCGGGAAATCTATATAAGGTTGGAGACAAGGTTGAGGTAATGGTGATAGATGTAAATCAGAATGAAGGTAAGTTGAATCTTTCCATAAAGAGATTGACGCCTGATCCTTGGAAAAATATACTTGACCGTTATCCGCCTGAATCAACAGTGTCAGGAAAAGTAGTAAGAATTGCGCCGTACGGTGTTTTTGTCCATGTTGAGACTGGAATAGAAGGCCTTATTCATATAAGTAAAATTCCTGCCGGAGGAGAACCTAAAATAGGAGAAGAGATTAAGTGTATCGTAGAAAACATCGACCCAGTTAAGCGTAAAATTTCCCTTACCCTTGTTCCCCACGAGAAACCTGTTGGTTACAGATAACCATAATTATCTATTAATTGGATTATCTAGTTTCCTAATTTTTCTTCTTAAATTAGCTGTTGCATTATTTCGGTAGAAAATTGTAACATTCAGCTGATGAGTTTCCATCCTCAATATATATGCCAACAATGCGGTTATAAGAGCCCGTCCTTTTTGGGAAAATGTCCCAACTGCGGCAGTTGGAATAGTCTTGTGGAGTCATTGGAGGCTGTAGAAAGGGGTCCGGCCTGGGGTAAGAAAAACAAGAGAGGACGAAAAGAGAATATAAGCGCAATACGGTTAACAGATGTGGAGACTGTTAAAGTACGGCGTATTTCTTCCGGAATTAAAGAAGTCGACCAGGTCCTTGGTGGAGGACTGGTTCCCGGATCTCTGGTTCTTCTTGCTGGAGACCCGGGAATTGGTAAATCCACATTGACCCTGCAGATTATTTCCAATATAGGTGGTTTATATGTGTCTGGCGAGGAATCACCGGCCCAGGTGAAATTGAGAGCAGAGCGGCTAAAAGTGAAAAGCGAAAAGATTCTGGTACTTGCCGAGACAAACGTAGAAGCGATAATTGAAGGGTCACTTGCAAGCTTAAAAGATACAAGTCTTCTTATTGTTGATTCCATCCAAACTCTCTGGTCAGAGGAACTATCCGGAGCCCCAGGCGCAATAGGTCAGGTGCGGGAAAGCACACTGAAGCTATTGGAGTTTGCCAAAAAAGAGCATATTGCCGTGATCCTTATCGGACACGTCACCAAAGAAGGTACTATAGCAGGACCAAAAACACTTGAACACATTGTGGATACAGTTTTGTACCTTGAGGGCGAGAGGTTCCAATCTCTAAGACTCTTAAGAACCAGTAAAAACCGTTTCGGACCAGTTGATGAAGTGGGTGTGTTTTCCATGGAAGATTCCGGGATGAAAGAGGTGGTAAACCCATCGGAACTATTTTTAGGAAAAGATAAAGGTGCAGCCGGATCGGTTGTTATCGCCACTCTTGAAGGGACAAGACCTTTATTAGTTGAAGTGCAGGCGCTTACCGTTGCTTCACAATTGCCGCTTCCACGGCGGGTGGGTACAGGAATAAATAATACCAGGTTGCAGATGCTGGTCGCGATATTACAAAAACATTTGAGATTGCCTTTAGGAAAGTTTGATATTTTTGTAAATGTGGCCTCGGGAATAAAAGTCTTTGAGCCGGCAGCGGATCTGGGTATTTGTCTGGCAATAGTGTCTTCATTTAAGAATAAGCCTCTCACAGTCAAAACCGTAGCAATAGGGGAAGTGGGGCTTCTGGGTGAGATTAGAAACGTGATCGGCCTTGATCGCAGGATAAAAGAGGCAAAAAAGCTGGGTTTTAAAAATATTATTTCTCCCCAAGTCTATAACCACATCAAAGATGCTTCGAAATTGATAGATTAGCATAATCTTCCGCTATATCAGAAATTAATCTTGTAACGAATTCTGAGTTATTGTTTAATAATCTATTTCTCGTGATCCCCAAAATATCCCTTTTTTGACACTTTTTTTGTCAACAGAGTTACCAACACCATTTATATCTCATTAACTTAGTTGTTCCTATGCTCTATAACTCTATTTATTTACTATAGGTATATGAGTAAATCAGTCATCTCCAACTATAGGGTCTTGACAAGTAGTTTTAGACATGTTAGCATGAATTTATTGAGGCTATTTGAATATGATTAGACAATTAATTTCAAGATTATTTACAGGGAAGAAGAGGGAAACAAAACCAAGAGATTTTGAATGGGAAAAATTCAGAAGTACAGCCAAAGAGCAGTTTACTAGATTAAAGGAGAAGGGATTGAGCATCCCAGTAGTAACCTTATAGAGCAGGAAGGCATTTAATAAAAAAAGAGCATCACTAACGCTAGCGGACGAAAGGCTACGATTAGTAATGCTCTTTTATATTGGGATTGACCACCTATTGAGCAGGAATGGCCAAAACCCTTGTGCAGATATTTATCACAATATAATTTTTTCTGTCAAATTTATTTCCACGCCTGAAAATTAAGTTTTTGATTGTCATAATAAGATATATTTAGTTTTATTTTTTAGTGTTAGTCATAAGATATAAACGCTACTCGTAGAGTTCTTGTATTATTTCTTCATATATCATTTTCCAGGTTGGTTGGATGGGCTGATTGCTTGACATTGGTAGATTGCGGTGATAGAATAGCGCGCTAGTAGTTCATATTTTGGAGTTTTGATGTATTTTGGGTTTAACAGTTTTTCTGTCCTTTGGATAAAAATAAGGACATTCAGTAAAATTCATGAAAAAAATATTGCCCGTTAAACTGATTGTCGAAAAAAGTCTTAATTTCGCTCTGGCTGTGGCCGGGTAATTTCCGGTCGGCCGGAGTTTTTGGATTTAAGGGGAAGTTGGCAATAACAGAGAAAATTTGTTGAGAGAATTTCCAGTGTAAAGGTAATTAATATTCTGGCTTTTAGTGGGGGATCAGATGTAGGGCAGGCGTCTGATCTCCCACCGAGAGCCAGATTTTTAAAAGTAAGAAGTCTTCAAAGCGGATTTATGGTAGGTGAAACTTTTATAATTTTAGTGTTTCCGCTTTGAAAAACTACTGTTCCCAGCTGCAAAAGTTTTGCTTCATCCAGATTTTTGTATTTTTCCCGTTCCAATGTACCGTCGAAAATATATTCCACATCATATTTCTGCAATATGCCTTTGGTTAAGTTTATGTCTGGAGATTCATAAAGTGCCGCAACCTCAGGAATTCTTCGTCCTGCCTCATCATAGCTGCCTCTCCAGAGCCATTCATGGACTGGCCAGCCTATGATAGTGGGAAGTCCTGTGTTGGCCGATACACGGGCGTAGTCGGTATATGAGTCACCGTTGGCTTCGGCAATTACAGGATGGTTGTTACACTGTGTTTGATCTTCCGGGCACTGAACATTTTGGCGCAGCCACATGATGGCTTTATAGTCATCAGGATATTGAGCGGCTAGCCAACCCAAACCAAACAATCCGTGATAAGTCTGCAATCCCCCGTAATATGAGTTGACGGCAAAATAGGGGTAAATTCCGACAAGAACAAAAAGGAAAATGAAAAAAGAATTGTAAAGTATGAAGCGTAAAGTCTTTTTTGCCTGAGGTATTATATCTTTAGCCCGAAAAGCAATAAAAGAGCTGCAAAGACCCAACATAATAAATGCCTGATACCCGAGCTTAAACATAGTATTGGCTCTGTAGTGCATGGGATAGATATCTTTCATGTAGAAAAATTCAGGAAAGATAAGAAGGAGAGTAGCGACAAATATCATAATAAGAATAAACATGTCCACTGGAGTTAATCCTTTTATAAGAGCAAGTCTGGCAAAAGAGCTGTCGAAAAGACCAGCAGACTCATTTTTATTCCTGCTTTCAGCAGATTTAGCATCAATTCGGTGTTGGAATATTCCAGTAAAAAATGATTTTATAGCCGGCAGTATGATAATAAAGAGGTATCCTATGACATTGAAATAGAAAAATCCCCACAATATTGCCAGCATCCAAAGAGGCGATTTTTGGCATTTGCCTACTTCAAAAAGTAATGGACCTATCTTTTTACCCAAAAGGGAAGAAGGTGCGCATAGAACACCTATACCTGAGACGAAAGGTCTAAAGTTCAGGGAAAAAGGAAGATTGGCAACAAGGAAAAAAAACAGAAGGAAAAGACATGCAGAGAAAGTTTTATATATAATTCCAGTCAGTGTCAGTGATGAATCATGAAACTTTTTGCGAAGATTCTTATATAAAATTACCAGGCCGGTAAGTATCATATAAATTAATCCATCCCAGGCATTGGTCATATACATGACTGATAGAAGTATCCCCAGAAGGAATATGTATACTAGAGGGATAGATGTGTGTTCTTCAAATTCACGCAGGAAATTCTTAAAGAAGGAAAACCCTATAATCTTCTCATTTTTAAGTTCAGACTGTTTCCCTTCAGACTTCCTATCCTCCTTGGTGATAATGGCCAGAAGTATTGCAAGCGTAAAGAGGACAAAAGGGATATCCGAAACATGACCATGAAGGTCGGCGACAACAAAAGAATAGATCGGGAATTCGTGAATGGTAAAGGGTATAAAGCGCGTAGCGTTGGGATACCAATAGCGTTCAGGGTAATATCCTAGTGGTAATTGCCAAGGAAGAACTGGATGGTCTACTGGGTAATTGGTGGTAAATACGTAAATTGTATGTAGGTTACCACCGAGTGTAACAAGAAACGCAGTTAGAATTCCGGCTAGAAAGATGCGAAAACCCAAACGGCCTGGTTTCTTGTCATTTTTCATGTCAGGTTTTTGGGAATTATCCAAGTGAGATTTTTTGTGAAGTGAATATAAATTCAAACCCAGTGAAAAAGAAAGGACAAGCGTCAAGGCAAAAAGAGTGGCTATAGAGAGGTTGTACGTGATAGTTGAGTCGATGTTGGAAAGTTTTGTCAGGAACGCGGTAATATAATGCCCGAAGTAATAATAGTTTATAAAATATCCACCTGAATAATCCGGAGATTTAGCCAGCCACATATCAAGCGGGGGGAAATAGCGTGACCGCAAAATGGAGTTAACAAAGCCGAAATCCATGAATTTTTCCAGCCCGTGTATAGAAGGTTCGGTAGCTCTGACAAATGACCAGAAGGAAAGAGCTGTCAGAAAAAGACTCTCTTCAAAAAGGAAAAGCCCAAACGGTAATTTTGTTAGTAAACCTTTTTGGTGCATCCATCTAATTAGGAGTATTGAGGATAAGAAACCTCCTAGAAGAATAAGGATAATTGTAGTCTGGGTAAAAGGTAGAATTCTGGTGCTTGCCAGAAACCACACTGCGTATGAAGCAATCAGAATTCCTAATACTTTGGTGAATATATATCCTTTATCGGCAAATCTGCCTAGAAGAAGAAGTGTGAATGGCAGAAAAGCCGTACCGACAACAAAAATTGTCAGCCACCAGACTATTACATAAGAGGCATCAGACATAATTTTTATGGGGATAAAAGATACAAGAATATTCCTTCAAATCCGTCTTTTTATTATAATCCATTTTGGAAAAGCTTTTAAGAATTAAAACATCCATACGCCAGAGAAATATTATCTTTGGCGTATGGTGCAGATTGTGGGAATGTTTTAATTTTTCAAGTAGGTGGTCCAATCATATTTGATCATCTCCTTTCCTTTATAATATAAACTTTTGAGATGGGAAGAACATGAACTGTGTTTGGGAAATGTTGAAACTTTTAGGTTTAATCCTTCGCAGAAATCTCCGGGCTTTTGCCCGAGAGATGAATGCAAATTTTTTCTCTGGAGGAAGCCCCGGGCATAAGGACGGAGAGCTTCACTATAGAAGCGGAAAAGAGGCAGTAAATGTGCTACCTTTTCCTATGGCGGAGTGTAGCGTAAGGTTGCCTTTGTGAATTTTGGCAATAGTCTTGGCGATGGAAAGGCCCAATCCGTATCCTCTGGTTTGCCAACGTGAGGAATTAGAACGGTAAAAACGATCAAAAATCCTTTCCTGATCCTCTTTTGGGATACCTTTACCCATATCCTTAACTAATACAGACGCCTGCTTATTTTTCTTTTTTATCGTAATAGTGATAGTGGTATTGGAAGGGGAGTATTTTATTGCGTTGTCAATAAGATTGGTAAAAAGCTGTTCAAGAAGTGAAGAGTTGCCTTTCATAGTTATGCTTTCTGGGGGATATTTTACTTTGCAGCTGATATTGTTTTTTTTGAAAAAAAAGCGTCTTGAAGCAACGGCCCGGCCCACAGGATCAGCTATATCCAACTCTTGCATTGTAGTTCTAAATGCAGTGTCATCATGTTGTGCGAGTATTAAGAGATTTCTGACTAGCGTTGCCAATCTGGCGATTTCTCCGTTTATAGTACGCAAAGTCGTTTCATGATACGGTATGGACCTTTTTTGCTGGAGGGCTACTTCTATTTCACTGGCGGCGATAGTTAAGGGAGTGCGCAGTTCGTGTGAAGCGTCTGAGACAAACTGTTTCTGTTTCTCAAGCATGGTAAGGATGGGGGATAGGGTCTGTTTTGCTAAAATAAATGAGGCAACAGGGATAAAAAACAATAGAATGGAATTTATAATAAGGAGAGCTTCCCGGATGTTTTCCAAGGTGACTTCGGTTGCTTTAAGAATTAAAGTTTCGTCTTCTTCTATAAAAGGACGCAAAGGTTTTCCCAGGTTTCCGTTTTGTGCACGTTCCTTTACATTTGCAATATAGTTTTTGCCAAAAGACCGATTAAGATAGAAATAGAGCCCCAGGCTGAAAGTCCAAAAAAGAAGAAAGAAAAGAAAAGAATAAAGAATAGTGAGTTTGACAACTGAGCGTTTGAACATGGGAAGAATAAACTAACGGCTTATACTTTTAGTATATATCCAGTTCCGCGCAGGGTATGAATGAGTTCTCTGGATTGCGGGGAAACATGCAGTTTTCTCCTCAGGTATTTGACATAAGTTTCAACAATATTTGAAAAACCTTCATAATTATAATCCCAGACGTGTTCTAGAATTTGGGTTTTGGTCAGTACCCGGTTTTGGTTTCTCATAAAATAATCAAAAAGAGCATATTCCCTGCTGGTAAAAACAATAGTCTTTCCTTCGCGCTGCACCAGTCTTGTTGCAGGATCCATAGTGACATTATCAATTTTCAGAACTGGAGGGTCAGCTTTGTTTCCCCGTCGCAGAAGGGCTCTTATCCGAGCAGTAAGCTCTGTATATGAGAATGGTTTCGTAAGATAATCATCAGCTCCCTCATCCAGCCCTTTTATCTTGTCCTCTATGCCTCCTTTGGCGGTCAGGATAATAATAGGTATATTGGTATTGGTTTTTCTTATGGTTTTGAGGACTGAAATACCATCTACTTTGGGCAGCATCAGGTCCAGTATGATAAGGTCGTATTCGTTTATATCAAATTTTTCCAGGCCTTCCTCACCATCCAGAGCAATATCTACAGCATAGCCTTCCTCAAGTAACCCGCGCCGCAGAACGTGTACCAGTTTCTTTTCGTCTTCAATAATTAGAATTTGCATATAATATCTATCCTTTAAGTCGGGAAGAAATGCCTAATTCACCCGCGAATTACTGAGCAGATCCTATCGTCACGTTTAGCGATAAAGTCTTTCCGTTTCTCCAGACTGTCGCTCCGACATTCCAGCCGACTTTTTGTTTGAGAACCAGTTGGGCCAGTTCCTGACTGTTTCCCTGGACGCTGGATCCGGCAAATTTGGTAATGATGTCCCCTTGGGCAATTCCAGCCTTGTTGGCGGGGGACTCTGAAACAACACTGACTACATATGCTCCCTGCGGTACATTATTCATAATAGCCAATTGCTGGTCTATCATTTTGTAGCGTACTCCCAAAAAAGGCTGTTGGAAGTTGTTACCCGTCTTTTGGAAGTTGGACAGAAGTGTTTTGACAGAATTTATTGGTATGGCAAAACCTATATTCTGGCCACCTTGGGCAATGGCTGTATTTATGCCTATTGCCTGACCGTCTGAATTGAGAAGCGGCCCTCCTGAGTTGCCGGGATTTATAGCGGCGTCTGTCTGGATGACATTATTTAGCTTCTCCACCGATCCGGCAAAAGGAGACCCGGCAGTGATGCCTCTTCCCAGACCGGAGATGATGCCGGATGTAACTGTATTATTAAATTCACCCAAAGGAGTGCCGATAGCCACAACCAATTGGCCAAGCTCCAGGTTTGAGGAGTCGCCAAGAGGAAGCGGTTTGAGGCCTGAAGCATTTATTTTCAGAATTGCCAGATCGTTGAGAGGATCGCGGTAAATTTTTGCAACATCATATTTCTTATTGTCATTGGTGACTATCTGGTAAGTGGCATTGGTGTCTGAAACAACATGTCTATTTGTGATAATAAGCCCGTCAGATGATACTATAAATCCTGAGCCGATATTCTGCTGGATTTTCTGGGTTTGGCCCGGTAATTGCTGGAAAGGGGAGAAAGGGTTGAAAGGATTAAATTCAATGCTTCCCGGATTGGTCTGTGTGGTGTTTATTCCAACTGTGACAACAGAAGGCAATGAGTCTTTTACCACTTTTGTTATTACAGATTGTTCATAGACTACTGTTTGTTTTGCAGAGTGGGGGAGGAGATTTGATTGGTTTTGGAATTGCGAGGAAAGATTGGATGTATTTATGCCTAACCCAACTAAAATTCCCAAAAGAACCAGAATAGAGGCGATAATAATTTTTTTCATACGTTCATATATTAGGTTTAGAAGATGAGAATAACATGAGAGATAGGTGGTTTTTATAAAGCATGTTTGCATAAGAGAAAATACAGGTATACGTATCGTAAAAACATCATTACGGGCGGTTGGGGTGTTACATGTTATAATGCAAAGCTAATGGGAAAGAAGATAAAAAAGATAAAAATTGGTTTGGATTTTGACGGAGTGGTTGCCTATAACCCCTTTAGGGTGGTACGAGCTCCATGGGCTTTTTTCAAGAACAGATTTTTGGGATATAAGAAATTGGTCTTTTTTTATCCCCAAAGTGTCTGGCAGCAGGTTTTTTGGCGGATCTTGCACGATTCGAGTATTTTTCCTTCAAAAGGGGTAAATTTGTTGCGTCAGTTGGTAAAAGAAGGAAAAGTTGAAGCCCATCTTATTTCAGGAAGATACAGTTTTCTTGACGACCACTTAAACAGCTGGCTAAAAAAAAATGAGCTGGAGAAGATTTTTACCACAATAAATATAAACAGTAAAGATGAGCAGCCTCATCTTTTCAAAAAAAATATGATTGCTAAGCACAAACTGGATTTTTTTATAGAAGATAATTGGGATATTGTAGAGTTTTTGCACAACGTACATGGAGAAAAGACAAAAATTTACTGGATATACAATCTTTTGGATAGGCACAGGGTCCATAAAAATAAATTTCCGTATCTTGAAATGGCGCTGGAAGATATAATTAGCGGCAAGCGTGAAGCGTGAAGCTTTACCCTTGACGTTTAACGCTTATGAGAATCCTTTTTTCCCTCACTTATTACTCTCCATATGTTTCCGGTCTGACTTTATATGTTAAACGGCTGGCGGAAGAATTGGCGCGCCGAGGCGATAGAGTAAAAGTATTATGCATGAAGTATGACAAAAAGCTTCCATCCTGCCAGATAATTAACAAAGTTGAGGTATGTAGGGCCCAACCTCTTTTCAGAGTCAGCAAAGGGTTTTTCTCTATTGATTGGATGCGGAAAAGTTTTTCCTTTGTAAGAAAGAGTGAAGCGGTGATTGTGAATTTACCCCAATTTGAAGGAATAATCCCGGCTTTTATCGCAAAACTACTGGGTAAAAAACTCATAAGCGTCTATCATTGTGAGGTAGTCTTGCCCGAAGGAATTATCAATAGTGTAATCCAGAAATTCCTGGAGTGGTCAAACAAGTTGACGCTTTTTCTTTCTGAAACAGTAATTACTTATACTGAGGATTTTGCGGATAACTCAAAACAATTGGTGAATTTTAAGAGAAAATTGGTTTATGTTTACCCACCTATTTACGAACCAAAAATCAATAAAAGAGTACAGAATATGATCAGAAAGAAAATTGGCGGGGGAAAACCATATGTTATCGGAGTCGCGGCAAGACTTGCGGCGGAGAAAGGGATAGAGTATCTTTTAGAATCAATTCCTATCTGTCATGCTGAACTTGTTTCAACATCTTATTCCAAAGGGATCCCGAAACAAGTTCGGGATGACAATATTAAAGTGGTTGTAGCCGGTTCAACGGATCCTGTAGGTGAAGAAAAATATAAAAATAAAATCTTAAGTCTGGTTCAGAAATATAAAGACTCAATTATCTTTTTGGGGGAGATAGAGCCTGAAAATATGGGTTCTTTTTATTCTCTTCTTGACGTTTTGGTTTTACCGTCTGTCAATTCTACTGAGGCTTTTGGCATGGTGCAGATAGAGGCAATGATGATGGGGGTACCTGTAGTAGCAAGCGATCTTCCAGGAGTCAGGGTTCCTGTTTGGAAAACTAAAATGGGGAAGACGGTATCTGTCGGTCAAAGTCAAAAGTTAGCCAGCGCCATAGTGGAAGTATTACAGATCAGGCATGAATTTATCAGAGACAGACAGTTGATAGAGAAAGAATTTTCCTTCAAAAGGACGCTAGATTTTTATGCGGATATATTAGGTTATAAAGATGAGAAATAAAAGGGTACGTTATTTATTGATATTAATACTTGTTTTGGGTAGTGTGGTGAGATTATTCCATCTTGACCGGTTACCCGGAGAAATTTATGGAGATATATCAATTAATATCGAATACCTGGAAAAGGTAAGCCAATCGGGATGGCCGTTTAATTTTGTCTTATCTGCGGGCCCTTTTTATTATTATGCTGTTTTTCCAATAATTTTCTTTTTGGGTAATAATTATATCGCATTGAAGGTTGGATCAGCTGTATTTGGCGTATTAACCATTTTTTTTACATTTTTACTAAGTCGAAAATTAGCCAATCTACAAATAGCCCTTATCGCATCGTTATTAACTGCTATTTCTTTTTGGGTTTTGATTTTTAGCAGATTGGGGAATATTCAAATAATTGTCCCTTTAATTGTAGTCTTGTCTTATTATTTTCTTATTCTTTGGCTGGATAAAATTTCCGGTAGAACGGATGGGTCAGTTTACTTATCTTTGTCGCTAATTATTGCAAGTTTTGGTTTATATACCATGCCTCAGTCGTTTATTCTCCTGCCTCTTATAATATCGACTATATTATCTTATTTATTCTTTTGGCGGAAAAAGATAGAGAATATACCGGAAATAATTCTTAAGACGTTGTTATTGTCTTTTATACTCTCTTTGCCCTTTATTTTTATCGTGTCTTCTGATCTGGCTAATTTTACCCATGGTTATATCGGGGGGAAACTCGGTTTACACCAAGATTTTGGGGCTACATTGAACCAATTTCTCATAAATCTTAAAAGTACACTTTTGATGTTTAACGTAAAGGGAGATATGGTTTTTAGGAGTAATATCCCAAAAGCTCCACATTTGGATTTCGCGTCCGGGCTGTTACTTATTCTTGGTGTAATTATTTGGTTTTGGAAGAGTAGACAGAAGGCTATAATGTTTGGATTGTTACCGATTTTTGTACTTTTACTTCCTTCCGTAATGGTTTTGGGCCGCCCTCAAGAGGTGCCGAGTGCGTCCCGTGCCATCGGTGTGACTCCGTTTATTTATCTGATAATAGCGTATGGGTTTTCAGGTTTATATGGTTTCCTGAAGCCGAAAATTTCCAAACATATTGCTGTCTTTATTTTGACTGTTATTTTTTGCCAGATTACTTTAGCAAATATGCAAAATTATTTTATAACGTATGCTTACGGGTTACCAAATCACAATCTTGCTTTTGATAGGATTATCGCTGATTGGATAGTGAAGTTACCCCCGCAGACAAAAGTGTATCTTGTTTCATGTTGTTGGGGAGATTGGGGACAACCTGAGCCAAAAGGGATTTATTATTCACTTGATATACAGGATAGAGGAAGGTATTATCTTGCACCGCAGTTAAATTGCATGAATTTCCATAGTACCTCTCCTTACGTCATAATTCTTAATCCAAAAGATAGGATACGGATAAATTCTCTTGATGAATGTTTGCATAAATACGTTCATACTTATAAAGTAGGGAACACTGATGTTTTTTCTTATATTTCTTCCTCTTATTAATAAAAATATTTATTGTTTACCCCAAAATGAGAAAAATTGAATTGTTTCTAAAGAGATATATTAAAGAAAGACCATTATTTTTATCCCTGATTCGCGCCAGAGAAGCGGTGCTTTTTCAGAGTTGTTTACCATTAGAAGCGCCAATACTTGATGTAGGTTGCGGGGATGGATACTTTGCTAAGGTAGCTTTATCGAATAATTCTCAGGTTGAGAAGTCGATAATTGATGTCGGATTGGATGTAAAAGGCAGCCGGATAGAAGAAGCAAAAAAAATTAATGTGTACAAGAAACTGGTTACTTATGAAGGTAAAAATATGCCTTTCAAATCTAATTATTTCTCAACTGTTGTATCAAACTGTGTCCTGGAACATATAAATGATTTGGATCTGGTCCTTAAGGAGATAAACCGTGTTCTGAAACCGGGAGGTTTATTTCAAACAACAGTGATGGCAGCTCCATGGGAAAGAAATCTCTTCATGACTAAAATTGTGGGTAATTGGTATAAAGACTTTATGAGAAAAAAACAGGTGCATATCAATTTATTAACGAGAAAACTTTGGGATAAGAGATTTAGAAAGGCAGGTTTTCAGATAAAAAGGGTTGAAGGATATTTATCACCAAAAGCCTGTAGACTGATAGATTTTTGCCATTATACATCCATTCCGAATCTTATTAGTTATAAACTCTTTGGGAAATGGGTTTTATTTCCAAAAATAGCCAGCACTGTTTACCCTGAGGGGTGGTTGGCAAAAGTCCTGGAGGAAAAAGTGGAAACTGATACATCTGGTGCAATATTTTACGTATTGGAGAAATAACTGTTAACTCAAAAAGAATTGATCTGAAGATTGGGTACGAACCATATATCTGAGCGATAAACGGCTTCTTTTACACTTTTTTCCCGGTTATTCCACTTATAGTGAAAATCAGAGATATTGATTTTCTTTATATTATGTTCCAAAAATCCCAAACATTCTTTCTTATCAGTAAAAATTATGGTATTTATCCGGTCATTCAAGTTAGAAAAGCAGGGAGCTTGATAGCTGATTATTTTAATGTTGGGAAAGAAGTATCTCAGATGGTCCTGAAAGAGGCTAAAATCCGGATTACTAGTGTATATGGCAAATTGAATCGTGTCTTCTTGGTTGATATTTTCCTTTTGCGCGCTGGCAATAGTTTCCCGTAAAACCAATGACCGCAATTCAAAATATTTTTGCGACCTGTCATAAATATCAAACTCATAATAGACCGCAATACAGCATATGGTCAGAAAAAGTATAGAACACCAGTAGAACCTGATGTCTACTTTATAAGCAGAGATGATATCTATCATTGCTGCAATGACTATAGGGATAATAATTATGCTGCGATGGATACCAAGAGAGGGTGGAGGAGTAGCATAGCCGATTGATTGGCCTGAGAGAATAATAATTCCCAATATCCACAAGGCAATAAAAAAATGTACCTTTTTCCATCTTAGGGTGAGAGCTCCAGCAAGATATAATATGATTGGAATTGACATGACCATCCCGGTAAAAGGCAGTTGGTTATTGTACATATCGGTATTTTTTATGAAAAAATACTGTAAAGATTCTTGTGAATTGAAGAGTAGAGCTGAGTAATTCATTTTTTCCCTAAATAAATTTATTCGTATGTCTTTTCGGTTCAAAATTGAATTTATACCAGATACAGTTGTAGCAAAAAGGCATACGAACAGAAGAAGCGCAGTAATCTTTTTCCCGTAAAAATAGTTTTTTATCAGTAAAATTGCCGTCAGAAAGATAAAAAGAACCGCGCTAGCGAGTGCCGGAGTATATGTTGATATCAAAAGTGTCAAAATAAAGTAAAGAGCCGTGACTCTGGTTAAGTTTGGTTTTTTGGCTGTGATGAGAAATACACCAGTTGCCGCAAGGGTGAAGGAAAGAGGTAAAATTACCTGTTCAAACGTCCTGATAATAACTAAAACCACCGGAAAAGCAACAATTGCAAGGACGCCCAGTGCTGCAATAAAGTGAATATTCTTCCGTTTGTCAAAATATATATTCAGACCGCTGTAAAAAAGGAATATTCCCAGAATAAACGGTAAAATAAATCCCAGGCGGTAATTTATTATAGATCTTTGATTTGTGAGTTCCGTTGGCAAAGCGGTAATTAAATATTGACGGCTGGGATATCCCAGGAAAGCATTTTGGGCATAACCCAAATCTTTTTTTGCAAAGTTAGTTAGTCCCGCAGCCACCTCCTGTGTCGCCTCTCCGGAAATATCAATTGGGAAACTGTTGAGCTTAAAAGTGATAAGCAAAGTGACAAAAAAAAGCGCAAATATGCCCCATATTTTTCTTTGCCTTAAATCAACATTGATAATTTTTACGATCAAATATAAGGAAAAAAAGAAAAAATAAATAAGCAATATCAACCAGATTTGGCCTGAAATTGTTGCGGCTATTGATGAATAATTACCGGATTTTCCGTAAGAGAGCGTGTCTAGAATGGAGATGCTTGCCCCAGCGATAATTACTGCGGCAGGAAGAATGGATTTTCTGATTTTAGTCATGGAGTGGACCGGTCTAAATAAATCAGACTGAAATAGTCCACCGGTTTTACCTTTTTGAAAATGATCACTTTTGGATGATCATATACTGTAAATGATTCATCAGCATAATCGTCAACAAAACTTATGCCCGGCAGGGGACAATCCTGGCTTTTATATGCCACAATTCCATATCGGGAAAAAGGTGGGGTAAGGCACAAACGGATAAATGGTAACGGCAGATTGGGTCGGGAGGTGAACTCGGCTATTTTTTCAAAACCCAGTGCGCCGTTGAAAAGATCTGTATAATACCTGTTTGTGACGGGGTAGCGGCTGGGTACTGTCATAATCGAGCCGTAGAGCCTGTTACTTGAGAGAAATATATAGTCTACCTCTTGAAGTCTTTGAGCCATATCTTTCCATTTATCAAGGCTGTCCGGGTTATAGAGAGGAAATTCCACCGTTTTATAAAATAATCCTGACGATTTATTATTCAGGCTTAAAGGTAAACCGTCATCCCAATGTTCACTTGAGACAACCGAGCCGGGTGGAATATTTTGGTATATCCAGTTGGATGCATCAATTCTGGAATTATTACGGGCGTAGATTGATACAAAAGAAAAGGGGTAAATAATGATAAGTATGATAAATGCAAAAGCCAGTAATGATAAGATTCTTACAGACAATTTATATTTTTCATGCAATGCGGCGAAAATTTTTGTGGTAAAAAGGGCTGTTACGACGGTAATAAACGGATAGATCAGTATAAAATATCTCATGGCTTTGACAAATTGTAAACCCTGGTAGAGAAAAACATAATCGGTAAAAAAAAGTGCAGCGAAAAAGAGAAAATCACCATCGCTCTGCAGTAATTTTGATTTTTTCCAATTTTTCAGTTTGTAAAAAAAAATCAGGTTGTACCAAAGAAATGCAGTAAGAGCTAGAAGCCCAATAGGCAAACCCATTCCCCAGAAAACGAAGTTCTTCACCGGAAAGATGTAAGGTCTGGTGGTGATCCATTGTACTCCTGGTGGAAACCAAGCATTTGGATCATCAAAAGAACGCAGCTGTTTCCAGTTATCAATCAGTTTGGGATTGGGAAGAGGATTGAGGATGTTTCCGGATATAAAGGCATACGGCTGGGTTATGCGGAAGGAAATATAAAGGGATAATGAGAAAATAAGCACGCAGGTAAAAATATGCAGCAGTTTCCTTTCTTTTAGTAACAGGAAAGTGTAACCAAGTCCAATTATTGGAAGGATGATTAAAGCTGTTATTTTACTTGCTGCTGCAAGACCAAGCGATATTCCTAGAAGGGAACTGAAAATAAAGACTTTATAGTAGGATGTTGAGATGTGAAGAACAATCTTGATAAGAAGAAAAAATGTTAGGGCAGTAAAGAATGTAAGGTATGTATCTACTGCAAAATAATGCGATAGTTGGATGGGTAGGACAGATACGGTATAAAACAACATTGATAAAAGCGGAAAAAGGTCTAGCGATTTTATAGAGTATTCTTTCCCAAGAAGGTTAAATTTGAAAAAGGTAGGTTTCAGAAGCTTTGACCTTAAGATTAACCCACGGGCAATAAGAAATACCAAAAGGACAGTACCAAGATCAAATCCGGCAGATAACTGCCGCCCAACAATGGTAAGGTTGTTGTAATCTGATTTACTGAGAATATCTGCAACAAATTTAGTCAGGAATAGTGGAAACGTGCCATATACAAAAAAGCCAAAGCCTCGATTATGGGGATTTAGGGGAGATTGGGAAGTATTGAAATATTCAAATAAATCTTGAGGCCATAAAATAGCATTTCCTACCATAGTAAGGAATCTTTCGTCAGGATGGAGGTGTTGATTGTTATCCCAGTTAATTCCATAAAATCTGAAAAAAGCGGCAAGAAAGAGAATCCCTATTATCAATAATTTATACGATTTTACCCTCATATTAATAGTCAATATTTTATCAGTTTCTGAAAAGAGAAAGATATTGATTCTCTGACAATACATTGGTTTTTTTAAATATTCTTATTACCGGATGGTCAAAAACTGTCCATGTCTCCTCCGCATTTTCATCAGGGAAATGTATAGAACCAAGCGAAGGATATGAAGAAATTTCAGAAACTTCTTCAAATCCCAACGTTCCAGAAAATAATAATTGATAATATTTTGTGATCAAAGGATATTCTGCCGGAAGGCGCATATAATTGGCAAAAATGCGGCGGGAAGGAACAAGAATATAATCAGCTTTAATAAGATCAAAAATCAGTTGGGAAAATAATTGAGGGCTTTCATCAGTGTGATAGAAATCAAAGGAAATAACGGTATAGTCGGGAATTGCGGATTGAGTGTTAGGGGCTGTAGGTAGGACAAGAGGAATGTCAACAACGTTTGCTGTTTCGGAAAGAATAAATGAGTGGTCTGGAATATTTTTATAGATCCATTCTGAGGCTATGACACGGGAGTCCTTGCGGGCGTAGATAGACATGAAAGCTGCTCCAGGTAGCAAACTCAAAACGCAAAACGCAAATGTCAAGATCAAAACTAAAAACCTAAAATTTTTAAGATTTACGATGTTGTTTTGAATTTTGAGTATTGAGTTTTGAGATATATTTATGAAATCATTCATAGCCCGGTAGAACAAAAAGAGTGTAAAAGCAGCAAAGATGCTGAAAAACGGCAGGAGGGGAGTCATAAATCTGGTCCATTTGGCAAAAAGGAAAGCGTTGGGAAGGAAAAATATAAGGAATGATGAATTAAGAATAAAGAAGTATGAGTTAATCTTTCTTTTTCTTAACTTTAAGCCCTTAATTCTTAATTCATAATTCTTAATTCTCAGTAGGACTTCTGATAAGAGAGAAACTATAAGATGACCGCTTGATAGTAGAAAACCTATTGTACCCAAAATAAATACCGGCCAACCCAGAGTGTAGGGAAATATTTTTTCCGCTTGAAAGACTATTGGAGTAGTATTTACAAACTGGCGGGTATAAAAAGCTGGATATTTACCAATAGCAACATCTTTCTCATAGCCAAATACAGCACTTTGGAAATCCGGTATGTCCAACATGTTGTATGGTGAGGAAATAAGAGACGTAAGGACGGTTCCTGTTAAGATAATAAGACCCGCAATAACATATACTGATTTCGTTTTTAATCTCATTTTTCCTTTTGCTTTGGTCATAAGAAGTAGTAATGCCATAAGTGGAGGGAAAAGAAATAAGACGCCTGTAAGTTTGCTGCCAATGGCAAGGCCTATTGTGAGGGAAAGAAGCAGAATATCTCTGAAATGTACTCTAATGTAGCTACTAAGAGTTATCTGTTTCAGAGGTTTGTCTATTAATCTTATGGAAAAGTAAACTGAAAGGAGGAAAAATAATGTGAGGAATGATTCTGTAGTACCAAAATGCGCTGATTGGATAAGTCCGGGAGAGAAAGCCGCCAGAAGAGCGGCAATGATTGGTAAATGAAAAACAGTAATTGGGGAGGGAGAATGAATCTTTTCTAATAATTTTTGCGTAAGCAGGAAGATAAATAATACCGTTAGAGAAGAAGTGATAGCAGACCAGAAACGCAACCAGAAGATGGCGGAAGGAAAGTCGGTTGTAAATTGTTGGTTGTGAGTAGTTGGTTGAAATTGATTTATTAGGTAAAGCGGAATTTTGGACAGTTGGTCGCTTGCATATGCGGTATATAGGGGAAATTGTCCGTAGGCGAAGAAATGTGGATTGAGGTTACAATTTATTGTGGTTGTCCCGCCATTTGCGGGATCTCCCGCCTTGGGACGGGACCCCGCTGAGGCGGTGTCCAGCTGAGGCGGGGTTGGTTGAGAAGCGATAGAAAAGAATTGAGTATAAATGCATGAAATTATTCCTGATGGGTTTGAAGGGAGGGTAAATTGTGTGATGGCTGAGGCCATATTTCTCTCATCAGGATCAAAGAAGTAGGGGGCATCGTGCATGAGGCCGTAGAAACGGAGAAATCCTGCTATTAGAAGTAGAAGTATTATTGAAATAGTGATACTTTTTTTGCCATCCATATTCTGGAAATTGGAGGTTGTGAATTATGAATCAGGAATTAAGAATTATGGATTAGGAAAACAGAAAAAATTCTTAGCAGAGATAATGAATATAGTGACGATAAAAATTACTATTCATTATTCATAATTCATGATTCATATTTCATAAATTGTAGTAAATCAGAGGATATAAAGCATCAGGATAACGGCAACTCCCCAAAGAATAATTGAGACTATAAGCGGTATATCAGTAGTGATGATTTTTTCCGGCCTTTCACCCTCAGTGCTTTCATATGCCAGCTGGGCAAACCGCATAAGGCCATAAATGACAAAGGGAATAGTGATAATCATCCATTTGCGGTCCAATGCCTGAGGTATAAAACTTATCAAAAAAGTCCTGAAAGGGGCATTAAACTGCGGCGGTTCCTCCAAAAATGTGAAAAGCGCATACGCCAGAATAGCGGCAGACCCAAACATTGATGTATAAAAATCCAGAAGGTGTTCTCTGTACTGGAAAAGTGTTGGACGGGTGGTAGCTCCCTTAAAAAGGAGCTCCGCGTGTCTTTTAGTGGAGGCTACAAAGAGGGCGACAAAAAGGATGGTAAGAAAGAGCCAGAATGGCAAATGATAATTTGTCAGCGCTTCACCTGCGTAGGCACGAAGTATAAATGAAAAAGCGATGCCAAGGACATCCATGACAGCATGTTTTTTCAAAACCGTCGAGTAAAGAAGATGAAGGGCTGTAAAAGCTGCTGCCGTAATAAAGAACATTGGAGAGATAAGTATGGCTGCAATAAGACCAAAAAATGCCAAGAAAAAGGCCAATTCCATGGCTGAATTGATATCAATAAGACCCGCAGCCAGCGGCCTGTTTTTCTTTTCCGCATGAAGCCTGTCTTGTTTAAGGTCAATGATATCATTGAAAAGATAAGAAGCTGAGGAAATTGCACAAAAGATAATAAACCCGTAGATGGAAAGAGTGAAGAAGCGCGGGTTGAAAAGTTTTCCATTAAATATAATGGCGGCAAAAAGGATAAAATTTTTTACCCATTGGTTTGGACGCAAGGCTATAATGATGGGCGGGATTTTTTTAATCCTCATATTTGGTTTGGGTTTGTCTTGAATTGGGATTGATAATGGTATTTTATGGTAGTGAGGAGAGAATATCAATAATAATTATTTTCTTATCAGATCTTTTGTTTATGGATTAATGATGCGACTTTTTCACCCATCTCTATGGCATAATTTGTACCCCTGTCCCATGGGTAAACCATATCCATGTTAGCAATATAGATATATGGTAACGGAGTAGTAAACTCAGGCTTAATTTTGGAATAGTTTAACGGGAATATTGGTTGTGCAAAGGAACCGATAAATAGTTGTGAGTAGTTGTCCAGCCACGGGCTGGATTTCCCGCCTTGGGACGGGATCCCGCTGAGGCGGTGGCCATCTGAGGCGGGATGGGTTGTGAATTGTGGGTTTATATTGGGATTGATTTTCTTTAAGTACGGCATATATAACCTTATTAATTCTTCTTTGTCCATTTTGAGATAGGGATGGCCAGGCGGAAGATAATTTGCTATCCAGGTCAGGTGGTTGCCGCCGTAGTGATTTTCACCAATCATATTGGTTTGGGCGACAACAGCCAGGAAAGGGAAGCCTTTTTCATTTATATTTAGCCAGTATACTTCGTCTAAAATTCTTTCTTTTGTTATGAGGAGAAGATTGAGGGCGTGTAAGTGTTTTATTGACAATAGTCTCTTTTTATATTTTTCAGGCAATTGTGGAAACATCCTTATGAATGTAAAAGAAGGAGTTGTAACAATCACCCGGTCAAAATTCTTTCTATATTTATTCTCGAATGATTTTCCTGTAAACACAGTGCACCCCGCTTTTTCCAGTTTATGAACAAAAGCGTCAACAAGTGTCTGGTATCCGCCTTCCAGGTAACCCAGTCTGAGCGTCCTCTTTTTTATTCTGGCCCAAAACCAGGCCATATTTATTTCTTCTTTGTAACGGCTGAATTTTCCTTCAAGGAGCGGTTCCCAAATGTTATTGTAGGATTCTTCACCGAAATATCTTCTTATCCAATCTGTTGCTTTTTGTGATTCCAGTGTTTGTCCTATTGAGGAGGGAATAAGTTTGAGGGCCAGAGTGATAAGACCAGTTCTTACTCTATTTCCAAAAGAAAGTGGAGAGAAAGCCAAAAGCTGTAAAGGGGAATTAAATGGGTAAATCCGGCCATTATAGTAGTTTGCCGTAAGTGTTTTGGGGAATATGATTTTTTCACTCAGGCCCAATTTGTTTATTAGTGATAGAGCGGCATTGTCATTTGTAAACCAATGGTGATAGTGTCTTTCTACTGACCATTTCCACCCCGGGGCTTTATAAGTGGCTGCCAGCCCCCCTAAATATTTTTCTTTTTCATAAATTGTGACCTGGTGTTTTTTATCTGAGAGGTAGAAAGCTGCTGAGAGTCCCGTAAACCCTCCTCCCACAATTGCTATTTTCATTTTGGAAAAATAACGAAGGCTTTTGACAACTATTGAGTAAATTCGACCGTGGGTACGTTGACAATCTTAGTGTTGCTTACTACATCTGTAGCTGTTAGTTCTGCTTTGCCGGTACCAGTTGATGTGAGATAGAATTGTGCCTGGCCAATATTGTCGGTTATCTGTTGGTCGGCAGGAGAAATATTGACTCCTTCAAGTGAGGACGAAAGTTTGACAGTACGATCTGGTAGCACGTTTCCGTTGACGTCCCGCATATATACTGAAACTTTTATTTTTGTTCCGGCATTGTCACCGTTTTGACTTTGGGCAACCCCAACTTGAGGAAAAACGATGACAAATGATTTTAAGGGTGAGGGTACAGAATTTTTGGCTCTTAGAATTTGCGATGTGGGTTTTTCCAGCATGACTGTCGATATGGCAGCTATAAAGAGTAAGAAGAAAAGAATGGAAAGAGTAAGGAATTTTTTATCTTTCATATATAAATGTTTTCAATATTGTGTCATTTTCCTTGGTTAAAGTCAAATTTGTGTACAAGCTACGGACATATTCGACATTCCTCCTTGTGAAATGATGTAATCTATAGGACTTTTAAGACCAAGAGATTTATGAGGTCTTCTGGTATTGTAAAAAATCAGGTATTCGGCCAATTCCTCATTAAATAGTATCT
>CAZFNL010000110.1:0-1789 GCA_964520615.1 uncultured Gammaproteobacteria bacterium | reverse complement strand
GCTCATATACATATTCCAAGGTGTTGAAAAGATTTCCTTTGGCTTAAAGTTGGGATCAAGCCGGTCAATAACCACTGCGGAAAACCGACAGTTGGGAAAAGTGAAATAAGTATTGATGATTTTTTTATAAATTTTATTATTGGAAAAGTTGACAAACTTGAATTTCAGTTCAAATCCTCTATCGCTTTTGGCAATCTTGACGAGATCCCCATACTTCTTTTCTTCGTAAAATAAATCTATAGTTTTACTCTTTTTCAATTTACCAATATCGCGGATCTTATCGTAATATGGTTTTATCGTATCATATAGCGATCCAACATCTTCGATTATTAGTAGTCCTAATCCAAAAAATCTCTCTTGAGCTAAGTTACCGCTTTCATCAATAAAAGCGAAGTAATTTTTCATATCATTTCTTTAAGTGTAGCAAAATCCCCGGGGATTAAATACTATTTCCGTTGGCAACCGGTTCTTGTCTTCACCGGTTGTTGGCCATTACCGGATTTGGATTGAATAGGGTTTGCGGTTGGTTGAGGTTAAATTGTTCCTCAAACTAATTGGAGTATATAAGTACCGGCAAGAACTAAAACCATAGCAATGATTTTTTTCAGTAAATTATCTTTCTCGTTCAGAAATAATATTCCTGCGATAACAGAAAAAACTAATGATAGACTGTATACCGGTAAAACTTTTGATGCTTCTCCACCAACTTGAAATGCTCTAAAAAGAAAGAATACGGCTAAAGCTAGGAATGGTCCAACAATAATAATCGCTTTACCTTGAATTTTGAATTCCTTTTTAATCGCTTTAAATCTTTGGGGAAGGAAAAAAGTAAAAAGCATAAAAGCTTCCAGTAAAAATATGATTGCTTCATATAGTGAAGCAGAAAAATAAGGACTAAATACTTTATCGGCAAAAGAATTGATAGTAAATAAAATCGTACCGATAATGATAAAATATTTGCCTTTGGAAAGATTGATTTTTTGTTTATGCCAGACAAGAAGAACGCTTCCTAATACAATTAAACCAACACCTAATATTTTATTAAAAGTTAGTGCTTCCTTAAAAATCAACGTTCCACCTATTAGCGCCCAAAAGTTACCCAACTGAACAAGAATTGAGACGATCGATACTTCCTCAAGCTGTCGTCCCCGAATAAAGGATAAATCGGTTAAGGCGTATAAAACAGAAAGTAATATAAGCACAATAACAACTTGAGGAGCAAAAAGGTATTTCAGTTTTTCAAACGGTAAAAGTAATAGGAGAGCCAAACCACCAAATAGTGTTGTAATAAAAGTGAAAGTTTTTGAATCTCCTTTGTCTTTAAGAAATAATCTGATAGCCAATCCATAGGCAGTCATGAAAATAGCTCCCAATAGTGAATAAAGAAACCAATTCATATTATCCTACTTCAAAAGTAGTAACTCCAAAAACTTTATTTAATGATAACTTTGGCGCTTTTTTGGTATACATTCTGGCTGTTTCAAAAACATATTTCATACCGTGACTTTTAGCGAGTTTAACAGCTTCAGGATTTACTTCCGGCGTGTCCAAAAATATTGGTTCACCCTTTTTTATAAAACCGCTCATAGTTTGGAATAATTTTTCGGCAATCTCTGAATTGTCCGCAAAAAGCGGACCTATCTTATAACCGGTTTGGCATTTACGAATTACACTATAACCCACAAGTTTATTATCTTTTCTATAGCCTATAGCTAAGCTTTCCGGTTGAATAATCCAGTATTTTAGAAAGTTGGACCGGGGAGCAGGAAATAATTCTCTGTCGTAAGAT
>CAZFNL010000109.1:0-3946 GCA_964520615.1 uncultured Gammaproteobacteria bacterium | reverse complement strand
ACTTTAAGTTTATTTTTAAAAGAAATTAACGGTTTCAAGTATGTTCACAGCGAAGATTTGGGTGATGCTTTTGAATATTTGCTTTCTATTTTGGGTAGCCAGGGAGACGCCGGACAATTCCGCACGCCTCGACATATTATTGATTTTATCGTTGATGTTGTTGATCCAAAAAAGGAAGAAACTATCCTTGATCCTGCTTGCGGAACTGCCGGCTTTTTGATCTCCGCTTTCAAACATATCCAGAAACAACATAAAGATAAGCCGTTAAATCCGGAGGATAAAAAAAGAATGATGAATCATATTGTCGGTTATGATATTTCGCCTGATATGGTCAAACTTTCAAAGGTTAACATGTATCTTCATGGTTTTCCTACTCCTCACATTTTTGAGTACGACACTTTATCAAGCGAAGAAAAATGGGATGAAACATATGACGTAATAATGGCCAATCCGCCATTTATGTCACCAAAAGGAGGGATAAAACCACACAAAAGATTTTCTGTCCAGGCCAACCGTGCCGAAGTGCTTTTCGTCAATTACATTATGGAACATCTCAACATCAATGGTCGCGCCGGTATCATTGTGCCGGAAGGAATTATTTTTCAATCGGCAAATGCCTACAAACAACTTCGAAAATTATTAGTTGAGGACAATTATCTCTATGCTGTAGTTTCTCTTCCATCTGGAGTTTTTCAACCATATTCAGGTGTAAAGACCTCAATCCTTTTTCTTGATAAAAATATAGCTAAAAGATAATCACATAATTTTCTTGAAAGTAGAGAATGACGGATTTGAATTAGGAGCCCAGAGAAAATTAACGGTTGGAAATGAACTTCCAATGGCAACAGAGGCTTTAAAAAGTTATATAAGAGATATAAATAATAATGTAAAAATGTCTAAAACAGGTTGGGGTACAGTAGCCGTTGATACTTGCCCACTCTGTAGTTTTGTCTCTAAAGAAAAGATTATTAATTCAGGAGATTATAATTTGACGGGGGAGAGATATAAAGATATAAGCATAAAAACTAACAATAAATGGCCAAGCATAGCATTAAGTGAGCTTGAAAATAGAAACGAAATAGAATTCTTAAGGGGATCCGGTCTTTCAAAAAAAGCATTAGACCCAAAAGGTAAATATAAATGTATTTTATATGGCGAACTTTATACTAAATATCAGCCGATTATAGAAAATGTTTTAAGTAGAACTAACGAACAAGGGAAAGTGATTTCACAAGCTGGAGATTTGTTAATACCGGGAACAACAACGGCTGATGCTATGGGAATAGCAATAGCAAGGTCCTTAAATGAAGATAATGTAATAATTGGAAGCGATATTAACATTATAAGAACTAGAAACAAAATTGTTTTATCTGATTTTCTTTCTTGGTTATTTAATTATTCTTTAAAAAAAGAGCTTGCTAAATATGCTAATGGTATAAATATCCTGCATCTATCAAATAATAATATTAGAAAAATAAAAATTCCTCTTCCTCCTATTGAAGTTCAAAAAGAAATTGTGGAAGAAATTGAAAGTTATCAAAAAGTAATAAATGGTGCACGATCAGTCGTTGAAAATTGGCGACCAAGTTTTAAAATAGATTCTGAGTGGAAGAAAGTAAAGATTGGAGAAATTACGAAACTGATGACTGGCGGAACGCCACTTACTTCAAAAAAAGAATATTACGGCGGTGATATAAAATGGCTTGTATCCGGTGATATAAATAAGAACGAGATATTTGATTGTGATGGAAGAATCACAGAGTTAGCATTAAAAGAATCAAACGCAAGATTATTACCCGTAAATTCAGTATTAATCGCTTTGAATGGGCAAGGGAAAACACGTGGTACCGTAGCTATTTTGAGAATAGAGGCTGCATGCAATCAGTCACTTGTTTCAATAAATCCTAATAGAGATAAATTAATGCCAGAGTTTTTGTTATATGTTCTTAAAGGAAAATATCAAGAAATAAGAGACATAAATGGTGACAATCAAAGAGGTGGTCTTAATATGCCAATAATTCGTTTAATTCAAGTTCCTCTCCCTACCCTTGAAATCCAAAAACAAATTGTGGCAAAAATTCAAGAAGAACAAAAAATTGTTGAAGCAAATAAAAAAATGATAGAAATTTTTGAAAAAAAGATTGAAGAGAAAATTAATGAAGTTTGGGGTAAATAAACTGTTTTAATGTGATAATCAACAAGATACAAAGAATTAAAAAATATAAGTCATTTCAAAATTTTTCTTGGCAGTCTTTTTTTAATACCGAAAATTTTCATATAAAAACTAATATTTTATATGGGGAAAACGGGAGCGGAAAAAGCTCAATCTGCAATATTTTAAAAAGTATCTCCAGAAATAAAGAGTTTACAAGGTATTCTCCAGAGAAAGTTGAATTACAAATTAATGGAACACAGTACGAGTATGAAAATAATTTATGGACAAATACTATTAACAAGGACTCTATTTTATTTTTTGATCGAGAATTTGTAGATAGAAACATTCATCTTGGACGCGATCGAGGTACACAACAAGGTCAACAAGAGCAAGAGTCTGGCAAGTTAATAATAGAGTTCGATTCAAAGGCAATAGATCTTCGTCTTGCTAGAGATAGTACAGTCAAAATAAAGGAAGAGAAAAATGAAAAATTAGAAGAGTTTCAAAGAGATAATAGTGGGATATTATCATTCGAACTTTCGAATAGTGAGAATGTCCTATTTCTTAAATACAAAAGTAAAAATAAAAAATTTATTGATAAAACGAGAGAACACATAGAGGAGCAAAAAATTGATTTAGAAAATAATATCAAAAGGGAGCAGAAGCTTATACAGAAAATTCAAGAAATACAAAATATAAATGAAATAGAAGAAGTAAATCTGTCACCATCGCTTTCTTCAATTGTTAAGTATCAAGAAATTTTTAATTTTGTTTTACAAGAACAAACGAAATTTAAAATAAAAAATGAATTAATCGAAAAAATTAAAGAACATAAAGAATTTTTTGAGGAAGGGCTTGAGATAAGAAAAATTCACTCTCAACAATGCCCTTTTTGTCAATCTAAAAACCAAGAAAAAAAGATAAATAAAATTATTGATGTCTATAACAAACTTTATGATGACTCTTATAGAAAACCAAAGGAAAAATTTGAAAGAGATATACAGACTTTGATTGAAGAACTAGAACGAATTCAAGAAATTGTCAAAACTTTTAATCTAAATAGTATATTTATAACTTTAAAAAAACTTTCAGAACAATACTTTATTAAAGATCTTTACTTAGTTAAAGAAGAGGAAAAATATCGGAAGAATATTAGTGTGAAAAAGATTAACGATCTAAAAATCAAATTATTTCGTTTGGATAAACCAAGTAAAGAAAATATTTCTAACCTTTATGAAGAAGTAATGAAAGAATTTAATTCATTAGTAGAGTTTTACTCGAATATCACGAATTTCGTAAAAGAGAAAAATAAATTAATTCAATTTTTTAAAAAAGAACATACTAATGAAAAATTAAGTAAAAGCATCCGAAAAAATAAAACTATTATTGAGAATATTAAAGAGGAATTAAATTTCATCAGCAGTAATAAAGTTGAGAGTAATAAGGTTAAACTTAAAAAAATAATAGAGTTAAATAGACTTCAACGTTTTTTTAACGAAGCGAGAGCTAATTATAGATTAGCTAAAGACGCTTATGAAAAATATTGCTCTACAAAAGCTTTTGCAAAAATATTAAATAAAATAGAATCGTATTTCAAGAAGTTTGATTTTAGTTTTAGGTTGAAATTAGATACAGAAAATAGACAGACTGAATTAACAAAAGAAATGCCTTTTGCGTTTCGTGTTCTTGACTTTGACGGTCATGAACGAGATCTTAAAGAAGGACTATCAGAGGGTGAAATCCAAGTTTTATCACTATGTTTCTTTTTTGCCTTCCTCGATATTCAAAGTA
>CAZFNL010000108.1:0-1814 GCA_964520615.1 uncultured Gammaproteobacteria bacterium | reverse complement strand
GGCTGAATGAGTTCTGAGGTAATCAATATTTTTTTGTCAGAAGAATCGGTGAGATAAAAATTCTTAAGATTAATGACAGAATTTTCATCATTATAAAGTTCAACCCATTCGTATTCTCCGAAAGGAGGAGCGGGATAAATTTCATTGAGTCTAAGTTCTCCAAATGCATCTTTTTTTGGGAAGAATAGGGCAAACATCAATAAAAAAATAAGGACTTTTTTCATGGCAATAAAACCATATACCAATGTAACAATCAATGTTTTTTTGTCAACGGATTATATGCTACAAAATAGGAGGTTTATTTGATTACTTCGGCATCACAGATTTGAGAGTAACGGGAATAGAAATGCTCGTTTGGTCCATACAAAGGATCATACATTTTATAGTCACTTCCATCTTTTGCAGTAAGTATGACGAAATGGTCAGAATTAGTTTTACAAGATCCGTAATTAATTCCGACAATTACGTAATGTCCATTATTTAATTCATCATCAACCTGAGATGAAGCTATTTGATAGCCTTTTAAACCATTAGGCCAACTAATATCCCATCTATAATTCATATTTGCAGTATTTCCATCAAAATATCCGGGCGTTGAAGCAATAATAGAAGGATTTGTATCAACCCCGTCTTTTTTTAACGCCATTGCGATGGAAGTAACCAAGCATCCTACATTTAGTATATTTTCAGAGGAATAACCAATGGTTTGATTAGCCCATCGCGCATCTCTCTGTGAAAAGTAATTTCCATCCTGTCCTGATCCAAATGCATTTGCTCCTATTACAGAGTCAACGCCGGATGATTGCACGAATGATTTAAAAGCTGCTAATTGGGCTTGGGCTCTTGCAACCATACTTCGATATATGCTTTCATTATTTTGAGTATCCACTAACAATTTTTGTTTCGCAGCTTTTTGACCATTGAGCGTTGTTTGTTGATTATCAAGAGTTATCTTTAAATTATCTAGTTCCTGTACTTTTTGTTCCCGCAGTTGTTTTTGTTGCTCGAAGTTCTGTTTGCTTTCTTCTACCTGAATCAAAAGTTTTTGATTGTTATCCCGCGTGGTTTTATAATATTGGATGCGGTTGATTAAATCTCCCGCACTTCCGCTGTCCAGTAACAGATTTAATAATGAAATATTGCGCTGCTTATATCCTTCAAATATACGCTCAATAAGTAATTTAGATAGATAGTTTAAAGAAGAATCTAAACCGGTAATTCTTGAGCCAAGAATGTCAATCTCATTTTGTGCTGATTTAATATTTTGTTCAGTTTCTTGGATTTTAATTTGAGTTAAATAAATTTGTGTGTCCATATATTGTATTTGAGAAGAAAGGGTATTAACCTGTTGACTTAAATCGTTTGCTTTTTGAGAACACTTTTGAATTAGGTCGGTACATTCTTGATTGCTGTTGCAAGTGATCCCAGCTTGAGGATCGCATTCTATGGAAAAGATTTTTTGAGGCAATAAGAACAAAACAAAATAGAGAATGATTATGATTCCTAAATTAGTAGTGAATTGTTTCATAACCTAATTATAACCAACAACTATTGATCTTAATCATGTAGAAACTTTTGCGTAGCCAGGAGACTTGCGACTGCTGCAATACCCATACCGAAAACAGCCATAAAACCGAAGGTGATGCCGAGAAATACTGGATTCAGGGGCCAAACGTTTATTTGATACTGGAATGCGGTAAACGACAGCGTATGGATATCGCGTAGATATGACGCAAGGAAAGGACCAAGATAGGCGACAATTCCCATTATGGTTGCAAATGAAATTGCGGCAGCGCTAAAGCCCAGAAATATGC
>CAZFNL010000107.1:0-25496 GCA_964520615.1 uncultured Gammaproteobacteria bacterium | reverse complement strand
TTCTGCTGCATGGATATCACCTCCTTTGCAGCTTGCCATTTCGGCTTTGGGCCGAAATAGTCACTTGTTTGGAGCCAGCGCAAAGCCGACCCCAAAATTTCCAGTAAAAAAATGAGATAAGATCTGAGCCAACCGTATGCTTACTTTGGCAGAGTTTTGGAGTTAACCAAAATTTGTCAAAGCGAGCTTTATCACTCTCAATACTTTCTGAGAGGATGTTTTTTGGTTGGCCCTTTTGAAGGTTAGGGAAGGCAAAAAACAACATATGTTGTTTTCCATCGTCCCCAACCTTCGCGAGGCGATCCATGATTAAGTATTCCGCTAGATGTCAAAGAACAAAAAGCTAAAGTTATACATAGAGCGCGATATGCCCGATGTATGCGATTTAGCCTAAAAAATATCCGGGAAACATAAAAAGCCGGACTGCCTTTAGCCCGGAATGTTTCCTCATGGAGGATTATACCAAGAGAAAGGCATTTGTCAACTATAGGATATATTTTTATGCCTTGAAATGAGCTGTAATCGTACTTTTTTCTGCTTCCGGCTTTTACGCAAAAATATCGAAATAATTTAATTTTATTGATATTTATATATAAGGGTATATAATATTCCGGACCGATAGATCAATATGGAATCAGAAATAACAATCAGGAAGTGCGATTTTGTCGCCAGTCAGGATATTTCGGTACAGAGTACTCCCAATGGTACCCGGATTTTATGTCCCGTGGTGAAAGGTTTGTATTGTAATTATCCTGGAAATGGTGGAGTCAAGTGCGGTGAGATGGAGAGAGATGAAAGAGTCATAGTGAGATTGCCTCCGTCTCAATCATAATCTTTCTTATTTTCCCCTGCTGGCTTTTCATAAAAATCATACTTATAATCTACAAATATATTTATGTTTATTTTCCTCACTCTTATCGTCAAACTTATCCCTTTTTACTTTTTTATACTCCTTGGGTTTCTGGCGGGAAAGCTTCTTCATGCTCAGAAGGAAACAGTGGCGGCCCTGCTGATATACATAATTACCCCGGTTATCGTTTTCCAGGGTGTACTAACCACAAAGCTCACTCTTGGCACTCTATCCATACCAGTGCTAATATGGCTGATAGGGGCCTTGATGTGTCTGGTAGTCTATAAAGTATCCAGGCTAGTCTGGCATGATTCTACCAGGAACATATTGGCTTATACTGCCGGGACAGGTAATTTCGGCTATTTCGGCCTGCCGGTGGCTGTTGCCATATTCGGGGAGCAGGTGACGGGGCTGGTGGTTTTGTGCGTATTGGGGATAATACTCTTTGAAAACACGCTGGGATTTTTCATCACCGCCCGCGGCAGACATACGGTAAAGGAAAGCCTGATAAGAGTCATAACTTTGCCTTCCATCTATACTTTTTTGTTGGCATTGGTTCTAAATGTTCTGGGCGTCAGGTTTGGACAGACTTATACCGATACAGTCACGCTGTTTCGCGGCGCGTATACTCTATTGGGGATGATGCTTATAGGAATGGGGCTTTCGTCAATTGTGAAATTTGAGTTTGACTGGAAATTTATCATATTTTCACACGCGGTAAAATTTATCGTCTGGCCGGCGGTAGTTTTATCGATTATCCTTTTGGATGGGGCACTTTTTCATATCTTTAGCACTCAGATACATAAAGTGATGATACTTATGGCGATTGTTCCCATAGCTGCCAACACGGTAGCCTTTGCCACCCAACTGCGTGTTCAGCCCGAAAAAGCCTCGGTTGCCGTCCTTTCCAGCACCCTTTTTGCACTTATTTATATACCGCTGGTCGTGGGAGTTTTTTTAATAAGTTGAAGGATTATTTAGAGGGGATTATATTCTAGATAGGCAATGTTTATCCTCTGAAACCTACTTCTCTTAATCTTCTTTGAATTACCTCTGGACGTAACTCTTTTAATTTATCGGGAGTTGTTTGACAAGCAATAGCGGCTCTTTTGACCCATTTTGGATCATCAAAACGCAGAGGAAATTCATGCTGGTATTCATTTAGAACTTTGGGGTCCCTAGTGGGTTGTTTTGGGTAACTTTCTGGTTTTGGGGTAGCTGCGCTTCCACCATGGAATTGAGCGCCTTTTATTGGTAGTTTTCCTACTCCTTGATCTGGTTTTGGTGGTCCGTCTACTTCCATATAGAATTATTTTAATTACTCTAAGAAAAATGTCAATCTGGAATTTCTTGAGATATCTTATTGTTACAGATTGAGATGTTTAGATTGTCTTGACAAGAGGGAGGAGCGGGATTATAAATTGACTACTCTTATTTTCTGCCGCTTGCTGCCTTTATCTGTCCCCGATAAATATGAACTTTATCAAATATTTGCTGCCCGTAGCCGCAGCATTTATCATTTTAACAATTATTGCAGTCATGCCGGTTTCCGCTTCGGTCCCTATAGGAAATTATATTATCCTTTCAGGCGGATACGTCAGAACGTCAAATCCTTCGCAAACGGTTCCGTCCGCTTTCAGTCTGGAAGCATGGGTGGCCCCGGACAGTGTCTCAGGAGAGCAGACGGTTCTTTCCGTAGGAGATAAGTCTACCGGTAAATTGCACTATGAGGTAGGGATAAACGGCGGGTCACTCATTTTCCGCTACAACTACGGAAGCGGTTCACAGACGGTGGTTTCAGCGGGACATTTGACGCCGGGAGCCTGGAATCATATTGGGGTTGTACTTTCATTATCGGCAACAAAACTTTTTATCAATGGCGCTAAAGTCATTTCCGTACAGGGCGCCACAGAATTATTGCCAATCGGGACAAATATCGATCTTGGCGGTTCTTTCACTGAAGGTTTTTTCAACCAAAGCGGTTTTTCGGGAGGAGTTGATGAAGTGAGGGTTTCCAATACAGCCCGTGATATAGCCGGCCTATGGGCAAATGGAGCGTATGACGGTTCTCTTCCTGCTGACGGCAGTACAGTGCTTTTATGGCATCTGGATGAGATGCGGGGGGCAAGTGTTGCAGTGGACGCCTCAGGCAACGGTTTGGCGGGAGTACTGGTTGGAGGAGACGGAAAGGTACATTTCTATGGGATTTTACCTACTCCGACGCCATTTTCCTTCCAAAATGGTGGAATTAATTGGACCAGGCCGGTATTGCCGACATTATCATTGACATTCTCGACGCCAGCAATGCCTACGCTCAATCCTTTACCTGGCAACAATTATCCCTCACCAACAACATTTGTTTTCCGTGAATTGCCGCGCCCGACCCGTCCGGCTGGAAGACTGCAGTTGAATTTCTGATAAAAAAATCCTATCATAAAAGCCGCGACGTTCTCTTGTGAAATAGATCACTGCTTCTTTTTTCGACGTATGCTATATCAATTCTTATGGATAAAGATAATGATTCATTTGAAGAGAGTAGCTATTACACCGGAAAGGTGTCACAAATCATTTCAGTTTATAAAATACCCCTGATTTTGGCAGGTATGGGTTTAGTGTTCCTTTTTGTCTCTTTTGTAATGCTTACACGCAGCCAAAAGGGGACTGGTGATATTGTCTTCACACAGGAATCTACAACTTCTGCAAGGTCCAAAATACGGGTGGATGTGGAGGGAGCCGTGATGTCACCCGGTGTCTATGAAATGGAGACGGAAAATCGGATACAGGACGTTTTGGTTGCAGCCGGAGGTTTGTCGGCTGCTGCTGACAGGAGTTGGGTCAGTAAAAATCTGAACAAGGCCGCAAAGCTTGTAGATGGCGGTAAGATATTTATCCCTTCAATTGCTGACGCAAACGAAGTAAAAAAGCAAAATTCAAATGTCAAAACTCAAAGCGATGCTGACGGTTCAAATAATCAGAGAAGTTTACTGGGAGTGACCATTGGTGTAGTGAATATTAATAACGCTTCGCAGTCTGAACTTGAAGCGCTGCCCGGTGTAGGACCGGTGACTGCAGGAAAAATTATTGCCGGAAGGCCTTATCAGGCAGTACAGGAACTATTAGACAGGAAAATTATCGGCCAGGCGATTTTTACTAAAATTAAAGATCAGATGACTGTATTCTGACGCGCAGGAACTTCTGGACAGGAAGATTGCAGGACAATCTCTTTTTAATAAGATTAAAGATTTGATTACAGTTTTTTAATCTGGTAAATTATCATTAATATGCTGACTGGAATTATTATCATAGCTGCAGTAGGCCTCCTGAGTATCCTGTCACACCGGAGAAGCAGGTTGGAGAATAAGATATATAAGAATGTTCCGCTGAATGATTGGTTGACGGTACTTGTTTTCCCCGTGCTTTTTTACCTGGGTTGGTTTTTTATGGTGAAAAATATTCTCTTTAGGGCAAAAGTTGACATATTGCCTTTTGGTGATTTTGATGTACTTGCCATTACTATTCTTTTCGGGATCTATGGTTTTGTCGGGGTGGCAATACACTTTACGGGCAAGATACTTTGGAGATATTTGAGGGAGGAACGCCGTACCATGGCTTACAAAGTAAATGAGATGTTCCACGGTAAACTTAGCCATTATTTGGTATATTTGAGCCTGGCTTTTATAGGTTTCCTTATACCGATGTTAGAGATAAACCACCCGCTTCTATTGCCTCTCACAAACTTTTATGTTTTTCTCATAATCATTGCCGGTACGGTTTTTGGCATGTCCGGTATCAGGGCAGTTTTCTATACAAATGAATGGTTTGGAGGATACAATAAACCAATATTTTTTATTTTCTCCATACTTCTTCTTATACTTGTAGCATTGTTCAGGAATTTGGGTTTGAGATTGGATGTGTATCCCGTCAGTCTTTTTATTATCACCATATTCACTAGCGGAGTACTGACATTCCTTGCCCGACAGTTCTTCATATTTTCCAGGTTGGGTAACAGAAGGAAACTGCGGTTTATCGCCAAGATATTGAGCGCTTGAATATTCGTGAATTGAAATACATAAAAATAAGGCCGTATATCGTATACTTTTCCCAATACGGCAAATGCACAACCCTTTTATCACTGTAATAAACTCTCTACTTCCGGAACCTCATGCTTCACTTCTAAACGGAATACTTTTTGGAATAAAAGCCGATATGCCCCCATCTTTTTACCAGGCTCTGGTGACGACAGGTACTTTGCACATAATTGCTTTGTCCGGGATGAATATATCGATTTTGGTTAATCTGACAGCCAAAATCACACTATCTTTAGGCAGAAAAGCCTCTAGTATTTTGACTATATGTCTTATAGTATTGTTTGTCTGGTTTGTCGGGGCTTCGCCGTCAATTGTCCGGGCCGCCATCATGGGATCTTTGTCTTTACTGGCCTTATATTTTGGCAGGTGGAATTGGGGAGTGCTAAGTTTATTTCTGGCCTCCGGAATAATGCTTCTTATCGATTTTAGCCTCATAAAAAATCTTTCTTTTCAGTTATCTTTTTTTGCGACTTTGGGGCTGATTTTGGCAAATAGAAAAGTGCAGCGCCAACAAAAATCCGGGCCGCTGCAACAATTTATTTTCTTTATCAAAGAAAATTTGAGGTATACGCTTAGCGCTCAGCTCTTTACATTGCCAATAATTTTATTCAATTTTCATCGTTTATCCATTATTTCACCATTGGCTAATCTGGCATTGGAGTGGGTGATACAGCCGGTCATGATTCTTGGATTTATAACCGCTATTATGGGGTTTTTCTGGTTGCCTTTGGGTATGATTCCAGCTTGGATTTCCTGGGTTCCGCTGACCTATTTTATTACATTGATAGATGTTTTAGCCAGAGTTCCATTGGCTTCTGTCAATTTTTATTAAAAATGAGATTATCAGCCAGATATATTGCCTCAGGCGCTGCGATAGGATTATTTCTTCTTCTGTCATATTTTTATACTCTGCCGGATGGTAGGCTCCATATTGTTTTTTGTGATGTAGGGCAGGGTGACGCCATATACATTAATACTCCGGCAAATAAAGATATGCTTATTGACGGCGGCCCTGACGATAGTGTGCTTGTTTGCCTGGGTAAACATATGCCCTTTTATGACAGAACTATAGATGTTGCGGTGTTATCGCACCCTCAAAAAGACCATCTATATGGATTTATATCAGTATTACAACGATATAGAGTGAAATATATTGTTATAGGAATTGAGGGTAATGATACAAAAGAATATAAAGCACTTAAAAAAATTATTCAGGAGAAGAAAATCGTTGTAAAAAACCTTTATGCTGGAGATGAATTTTTTTTAGGACAGGTAAAGGCAAAAATATTATGGCCACAAAAACAGTGGGTAGCAATGAGAGTGGAAGGATTAGATCCTCCCGGAGTTTTGGATAACCGGGTGTTAGGATTTAGTACGAATCAGGATATCAATCTCTTTTCCCCGTATATTCTTGTCAGTCTTGGTAATTTTAAGGCGTTATTTACAGGAGACGGAGGCAAGGATATCCAATCGGAAGTGGGGAAAAGTAACAATTTATTAAGTGCTAACTTATTGAAAGTACCCCATCATGGATCGAAGACCGCGCTTCTGCCGGAATTCCTGCAAAAAGTTCAGCCGCAAATCGCAATCATTTCAGTGGGGAAGAACTCTTATGGTCATCCTGCAGCAGAAACACTGAAACTATTGCAGGATACGGGAGTCATTATTCGTAGGACCGATAGGGAAGGGGATATAGAGATAATATCTGATGGGAATTGATAATAATCAATAAGTTTTGAGATAGCTTCTAGTCTCCTCCTCCGTTTGAGTTGTTGTTTGTAAGAGGAGTGTTAGTATCCGGACAGTTGGCAAGTATTTGTTTTTTCTCGTCATCTGATTTTCCTTCAGCCTGTTTCTGTGCATCGGCGCATTCGGCGGGAGAGCGGAAATAGCATTTTCTGGTGGGAATTTTATCTGCAGTGTAATATTCAGTTTTCTCTGATGGGCAATAAGGGCATGTAAGC
This sequence comes from uncultured Gammaproteobacteria bacterium, assembly GCA_964520615.1. GTDB lineage: Bacteria > Patescibacteriota > Microgenomatia > 2-02-FULL-39-11 > 2-02-FULL-39-11 > JAMCUI01. The sequence continues at coordinate 18,594 of CAZFNL010000107.1, read as the reverse complement.
AAACCGTTTGTGGCACAAATTTTGACCGGAATAAGCCCTGAAGGGATTGGGAAATCAACAGGCGGAGTATCCTTCAAAAGACCTGTCATTACCTCGTTCCAAATGGGAGCAGCCCCGGTAATTCCAGATACCAGATTTTGGTTCATAAAACTACCGTCATTGTTGCCTACCCAGACAACAGTGAGAAGATTTGGTGTATAGCCTATGGTCCAGTTATCCCTGAAATTATTTGAAGTGCCGGTTTTGACAGCTACTTTGTGGTCTGGAACAGTAAGCTTGGAATAATTACCAAAGGCAGGAAGCCTTGCGTTATTGTCGGAAAGTATGTCGGTCAGCCAATAAGAAGCCAGGGGAGAGACTACCTGGTTGTTGTCGGAGGCTTGGGCTTCATCAATAAGCGCATCAGGTTGAGCCTTTTTATAGTACAAGTCTGTAATATCATTGCCGTTGCCGTCTTTAATATCAAGAATTGCTTTAAGGTCTTTTTCCACTCCCAGGTTGGCTATAGTTCCGTAAGCTCGGGCCATATCAAGCATGGTGACTTCAGCTCCCCCCAATGTTAGAGATAAACCTATTGGTGGGGGATTATTCCAGCTTTTTATACCCATTTTTACTCCCTGTGCGATCATTTTATCTACACCATAACTGTTTAGGACTTTGACCGCAGGTATATTATAAGAGTTTGCCAAAGCGGCCCTTATAGTGACATTGCCGTGGAATTTGCCGTCGTAGTTGCGTGGCGTGTAGCTCTCTTTTGACCCCGGGGAGGTATAAGTTACTGGTGCATCCAGGATTATGCTGTTTGGAGTATAGCCGTGGTCGAAGGCATAGGCGTAATTCACGGGTTTTATAGAGGAGCCGGGCTGTCTTTCAGCTGTTGTGACATTGACATAGCCTTTGTTTTTTATATCAAAATAATTTACTGATCCAACCATGGCTAATATTTCAGCAGTTTTTGGATTGGTGATTAGTACGCCTGAGTTGTGTATGTTATAAGTATCTTTTATTTCTGAAATCTGTTTACTGACTACGTCTTGGGCTATTTCCTGATCCGAGAGGTCAAGAGTAGTCGTGACATCCAGTCCCCCTTGAGTGACCCTGTCCTCACCCAGTCTGTCTACTAGAAGCTGTCTGACAAACATGACAAAATGCGGAGCTTTGATGTCGATTCTTTGTGGAGCAAATTCAAGTTTTTCTGCAAGCGCCTGATTGTATTGTTTCAAAGTAATCATGTCCTGTTGGAGCATACGGTCAAGTACTTGTTTTTGGCGGATATAGGCAAGTTCAGGATTGCTTCCAAATGGTGAAAAAGTGGTCGGTGCAGCCGGAAGACCTGCAAGGAAAACTGATTGGGCCAGGTCAAGATTTTTGGCATGGATACCAAAATACATTTGAGCTGCCGCTTCAATACCATAAGCTGGTCCTCCGTAGCCAACCTCATTGAGATACATTGTCAGAATCTGCTGTTTGTTAAATTTAGTTTCCGTTAACAGAGCCAGTATAATTTCTTTAATTTTACGCAGGTAGGTCCGTTGAGGCCCTACAATTCTGTTTTTTACAAGTTGTTGGGTTATGGTGGAGGCTCCCTGGTAATCTTCCATACTGCTTTGGTGCAGGTTGTAAAGAAAAGCTCTCATTATTGACTTAAATGAAACTCCATGATGGTGATAGAAATCAGAGTCCTCTATAGCTACAGTGGCATTTTTTACATATTGCGGTATATCATTCCAAGTGAGATTGATGCGGTTAGTATCCTTATATATTTTATAAAGGACCGTTCCGTGTCTGTCCCGGATAATGGTGGTTTGCGGAGAAGGCATTGTTGCCAGAATTGTGGGAGAAGGGAGATCTTTTAGTACAGTCCAATAAAAGATCAAGCTTACCAGTAGAAAAAGAGCTAGAGATGGAAAAAGAATAAATCTGACTTTAGGTTTTTTTGACCAATTGAAAAAGTCGGACCAATTATTATTGATATTTTGCCTGAACGATAAGAAATTATTTCTAGCCCCCCGTGAAAAAGAGATGGAAATTTTTTCCAAAAGGGAAAGCATTGATTTGTTTTTGACTTCACGGGATTGTTTTTTATTTTTAGTTGGCATGTATATTTTTAGCAAAACATAATTTTTATATTTTTGTCAATAACTCTTTTTAGGGAAGGTTAAAACTAAATGATATACTAATATATAGTTGGTTATTGTAGTTTACGTTAAAATGTTTCTTGACAAGTTGTGAAAATTAATTGAAAGTGGAAATAGATGAAAAAACTGATGCTTAGTCTAGTGGTTTTTATTTTGGTAATTGCTTCTGCTAGCATGTTTAGTATACTGCTGGTTCCTTCAAGTGTGCAAGCTGCTGATTGCGGCGGTCCTTATCCTCCCGCTCCGGAAAGAGTTTGGGCAACTTCAGGTCCGATGTCCGGAGAAGTTACTCTTCATTGGGACGCTACAGCATATGCCAACAGATATGCGGTTGCATATGGGATGGAAAGTAATGGTTACACATACGGAGCAGATAATATTGGAGGTTCAGTATCAACCTCGTATACTGTGAAATCATTAGTTCCTGGCGCGAAATATTATTTCCGGATTGCGGCTGCTAAAGATTGCAGTTCTGGACCCTTCTCTTCAGAGGTGGCGGCCTTGGCTATGACGGGAGAAACAGTAGCGGTACAGCCTTCCATGACAAGTGAAGTTCCGGCAGCGGCACAAAAGGTAGTCGCGCCGTCAGTCTCAGCCGTTTCACCAAGCGTATCGGGAGGTCCAACGGGAAAGCTCATGCTTTCAGCCGTGACGGGGTCGATGACAGGCGAAGTGACGGTATATTGGCAGAATAATGAGTCGGCGGATAATTATCATCTTGTGTACGGGACAAGTCCAAATGACATGAGATACGGAGCGCTCAATATAGGGAAAGAAATGAAGTACACGGTTAAGAGTTTGATCCCGGGAACAAAATACTACTTTTCACTAGTTCCGGTAAAAGGAGCAATAGCTTTGTATACTACACAGTCAGTATCGGCAGTTGCGGGAGGCGGTGTGGAAATAGTACAGACTAGTCCTGAAGCTTTAAGGCAACCTTCAAATGACTTTGTTCCTATGCCAACTACTACGCCTCCACCTGAACTGCAAAGTCAGATGCAGCAGCAGGGTGAACCAACACCTACTGTTGCTTCTCAGGCAGCTGAACAGGCTACACCGGCGGCCAGTATACCAGCAACAGGTCAGTAAGCCTTTACCTTGAATAATAAAAATATCAGCAGCAAGTGCCCATGCTGCTGATTTTTTTCCAAAAATTCACCGAAGATTTATCTTCTAGATTCAAATTAGAATTAGCGATTTCTATATATTTTTACCCTATTTTATACAGAAAAAAACCTAATCCTCGAGGTTAAAAAGATGAATAGTCAATTGAGAGTTTTCAATTTTTCCTTGATTCTTGATTTTTAATTCTTTATTCATGATAATAAGAATAATCCCATGCTAATTTTAGACTCCTATCAAAAGATTTTCGGGAATAAAAAAAGAATTCTTGTTGTCATGCCGCATCCGGATGACTGTGACCTATATTGCGGGGCTACCGTTGCCCGGTTAACACACGACGGTAAAAGAGTCAGGGTTGTGAAGATGACGTATGGGGACCGGGGCAGCAAATCGGAAAAGATTTCACGCAGGCAATTGAGAGAGATAAGAGAGAAAGAGGATAGGCAGGCAATGAGGGTATTGGGTGTCAGAGATGAAGATAATGTATATTTGGGGATAGGGGACGGGGAGATAGAACACGATCTTCCGACTATTGGAAAAGTTGCCTATCAGATAAGGGAATTCAAGCCGGAAATAATCATTACCACCAATCCCCAAGACTATATCATAAGATTTGATAAAGATATAAACTGGGTCAACCACAGGGATCATCGTCATACAGGCAGGGTGGCACTTGATGCAGCTTACCCATACTCGCGTGACACGCTTTTTTTCCCTGAACAGCTGGAAAAAAACGGATTAACTCCACACGTCTGTACAGAATTTCTCTTTACGGATTATTATGACTATTCTGATTTGGTGTATATAGAAGTTACAGATTTTGTTGATTACCGGATAAAAGCTTTGGCTTCTCATTCATCTCAATATTCGTTTGAGGCTGCACTGAGTTCGACCGATTTCTTCACGAAGTTGCCTCAATATGGGGAAAAGAGATATGACAGGTTCAAGTATGTGATTGCAGATTAATCCTTACATCTTCTGCCATCTGCTTTAATATTACCTCTACCCTGAAGACCATGAACTCTCCTGACTAGAAAAGGTGGTAACCGTCCCCATTGCATACTTTCTGTAAATTCCCCGCCCGGTTCCAGGTGCACTAAATTCAGTTTTAGTTTGGGAGCGTTTTTTTTCCATTTGCCAAGTTCATGCTCAGCGTGGCTTTTGGTTCCTATTGTGCCTGATAGAACAGCTTGTCTATTTGGACCTATTGCGCGTACGCCCCAGCAGGAAAAGACTCCTCTTTGGGGATCAGTGAATAATCTTTCATTCGGATCACTTATCGGTATTTCTCCCGTCATTTCATCCGGTCTAGACTCCAGGTTTCTCATAAGAGGCGATTATACACCAGGAGAAATACATATCAAAATTTGTTAAAATGGAAGTTGGAAACTGATTATGAATAATATCCAGGATTTATCAAAAGAGATAGAAAATATCAAAGCCCGCAATAGGAGAGTGGAAGTTGATAAGGCATGGGAGACAAGTTGGAGCAGGAAAATAGTAGTATTTATATTGACATATTTTGTTATAGTTGTTTTTTTTATTGTCGCCAATCTGCCGTATCCTTTTATCAATTCAATTGTGCCGGCTTTAGCCTTTGTCATTTCCACAACCACTTTGCCTTTTCTCAAAAGATTATGGTTTGAATATATTTATAAAGATCGAAAGTAATTCTTCATGTCTGATTTGAGCTCACAATCAAAGCAAATCCAAGCGCTATTAGATTCCTTAGGGTTGAATATTTTGGTAAAAGAGTTTGAATATTCGACGAGAACCGCAGCGGAAGCTGCTGAAGCCATCGGTTGCAGAGTGGGACAGATTGTGAAATCACTCATCTTTGAAACTGTAGTGTCCCATCAGCCTGTTCTGGTTTTGGTAAGCGGGACAAACAGGGTGAACGAGATAAAGTTGGAAAAGACGGTTGGGGAGCAAGTGGAAAAGGCTGATGCTGATTTTGTCCGTGAAAAGACGGGATTTGTTATTGGTGGTGTCCCACCAGTGGGACATAAGGAGGAAATGCAGACTTATATAGATAAGGACCTTATGTAGTATAGACAAGTTTGGGCAGCAGCAGGACACCCCAAATCTATCTTTCCTATAGAGCCAAGGGAGTTGGAAAGAATCACCCGGGGAAAAATCATAATGGTCGTCTAGTGATGAAAATTTGACATCCGTGGTATACTGGAAAATACAATTGAATAAGTCACGTCAAACGTGACAGGCGATGAGGAGAGAATAGGAAAGTGCTATACGCATTTTCCTTCGAGCTCTCCGAGCCATCCTCGAAGAAAGTCCAAAAGACAAGTAGAGGAAAAAATGAGTTAACTGTACTCTGTAAAGGCTTACACAGAGGTTTTTGTTTGAGATACAGTTGTCATCCTGAAACAAGTTTAGGATGACAAATGGATAATCAAACCAGTTAAGAATTAAGGTGGCACCATGGTTCGGCTTCGCTCACCACAAGCGGAAAAAAGGAGCGCAGACAACCGTCCTTAGTAATTCACTTGGCGTGGATTATGAAGGACGGTTTTTTAGTGCAATTTGATAAAGAATGAGTCTAATTGCACTTATAGTGAGGACTGAAAGGACGAATCTATTATGAAACATAATAAAAAAGTAATTTTGGCTTTTTCAGGCGGGCTTGATACTAGCTTCTGCGTCCTGTGGCTGAAAGAGCAAGGTTACAAAGTTTTGACGGCTACGGTAGATACGGGAGGTTTTGACAAAGAGGAATTGAACGCAATTGAGGGAAAAGCAATGGAGCTGGGAGTTGCGGAACATATTACTGTTGAGGCTGCTTCTGAATTTTATAAGAAAATTGTTTCATATGTTATAAGAGGCAACCTCCTTCGCGGCGGAGTATACCCTCTTTGTGTCGGGCCTGAGAGGATAGTACAGGCAGCCAAAGTGGTGGAAATCGCCAAAGATGAAAAAGCAGGATTTGTCGCACACGGATCGACAGGTGCCGGCAATGACCAGGTGAGGTTTGACGCGGCCATAAAAGTTTTGGCGCCGGAAATGAAAATAATTGCACCTATTAGGGAATTGTCTATAACAAGAGATGATGAGGCCAAATTTCTGGATAGGCATGGGATAAAAGTTGATAAGACCCCCAAATCTTATTCCGTAAACCGCGGGATACTGGGGACAACTATCGGGGGTCTCGAAACCAAAAACTCCTGGGAAGCCCCGCCTGATAATGTTTATCCTGTTAAGCCAATTGAAAAGACTCCGGATAAACCGGTTGAGCTAGTGATTAGGTTTAAGAAAGGATTGCCTGAGGGGTTAAAAATTCTTCAGCAGTTAAATGAGATTGGGGCAGAAAATGGTATAGGTAAAGGAATACATCTGGGAACTACCGTGTTGGGTATAAAAGGCAGAGTGGCTTTTACCGCACCGGGTATCACAATCCTTATCAAAGCTCATCAGGAATTGGAAAAACTGGTTTTAACCGGCCAACAGCTTTTCTGGAAGGACCATTTAAGTTCTGTTTATGCAAATATGTTGCATGAGGCGATGTATTTTGATCCTTTAATGAGGGATATTGAGACCTTTATAGATAGTTCACAAGAACGCGTGACAGGATTGGTTAAAGTGAAATTGCTTAAAGGAAATATTTTTGTTGAGGGTGTGAAAAGTGATTTTTCACTTATGAATAAGAAAGTTGCCATATACGGGGAAGAAAATAATTTATGGACGGGGCAGGAGGCGGCAGGATTTTCGAAAATATATGGGCTTGAAGCGATGTTATGGAATTTAGCGGGTGGTAAAGGAGGGAAAAAATGAAAAAGATAAAAATAGACAAAATAGGATCAGTTTTGAAAAACGTCAATATCACAAATAATATTTCATTGGTTTCCAATGTGAAACCTATGGAAGGAGAATCGGTGGTAGTGAAGGTGTTGGCGGCTCAGAAGAAATATGGCGAGCTGGAGCTTGCTGACGGGAGAATGTCCAAAATGAGAGAAGGAGATATTGTCGCCGGAGCTCTGGGGGAGAGGAAAGCTTTGGAAGGCATTGTAGGCGTCATCCCAAAAATTGTATCTGCCGGAGACAGGCTGAATATATTAAATCTGGGAGCTGTAGTGGGTCAGGCTGTCTCCTGGAATAAGGAATACGTGTCAACTCCGGTTCAGGTGGAAGTCCTGGGGTCAATCTATTTATCCGGCAGGACTGTAAATATTCATAATTATTCGCTGAAAAACGGGACAAAGTTACAGATATGTATACCGCTTATCATCATACTTGGTACATCTATGGGTGTGGGGAAGACGACTGCGGCTGCGGAACTAATCCATACTTTATCAAAGAAGAAAGGTCTGAAAGTAGCTGCGGCCAAACTGACCGGTGTAGCAACACAACGGGATATGCTGGCGATGAAAGACGCGGGAGCTTCCAAAGCCCTGACATTTCATGATGTGGGTCTTACATCAACCTTAAACCATCACGACAGTGTGGTGCCAGCAACAAAAACAATCCTTAATTCGCTGGTTAAATGCAGGCCTGATGTTATCGTTGTGGAGTTGGGAGACGGCATAGTCGGCTGGTACGGGGTGGATAAGCTGCTAAACAACCCCGAATTCTTAAAAGCAGTATCTTTTACTGTGGTTTGTGCGCAGGATCTGACCGGAGCATACGGAGCAATAAACATTTTGGAAAAAAAGGGTCTGAAGGCTGATTTCTTCAGCGGTCCTGTGACCAATAATACAGCGGGTATTGATTATTTGGAGAATAAATTTGGAATTCCGTCACGGGATTTAAGAGAAGATAAATCAAAATTATTGACAACTTTGACCCAAAAAGGAGTATTGAAAAATGATTAAGGCAGCAATTATAGGCGGTTCGGGGTATGTCGGGGGGGAACTGATCAGGCTTCTCCTTTTTCACCCTCAGGTAAGACTTTTGGGTGTGATATCCCGGTCTCACGCCGGAGAGAAATTAGGTAATATTCATCAAAACCTGAACGGCATAACTAATCTATTGTTTGGGAAGGAAGATGTAAAAGAGCTTTCACAAAAGGCCGATTTGATCTTTCTGGCTCTGCCGCATGGTCAGAGTATGGCAAAAGTGAGAGATATTAACCCTGATAAGACAAAAGTTATTGATCTGGGTGCAGATTTCAGGCTGGAAGATAAGTTCTTGTTTGAGAAAATATACCGGATAGAGCACGTATCGCCTGATAATTTAAAAAAAGCAGTTTACGGGTTGTCTGAGATAAATCAGACGAAAATCAGGAAGGCGAGTCTGGTAGCCAATCCCGGCTGTTTTCCGACCGGCGCACTTTTGGCCTTATACCCTTTAGCCAAATCAGGATTGCCGTCAGGGACTGTGGTGATAAATTCAGCAACAGGTTCATCCGGATCAGGCGTGCAACCTTCAGCGATCAACCATCACAGTGAGAGAGCGCAGGATTTCAGGGCTTACAATGTCTTTTCACACCGCCATAAATGGGAAATAAGCCAGGAGATTGACAAAATCTCAGAAAAGCCGCCTGAAGTTATTTTTACCCCTCATTCAGCGCCTTTTGTCAGGGGAATATTTACTACGGTTTATGTTTCGACAGCAAAACATCACAATATATCCGAAGTAAAAAAAATATATCAGAAGGCATATGCTGGTAAACCGTTTATCCGTCTGACAGACAATCCCAGAGTAGCGGTGGTAAGAGGGACAAATTATTGTGATATTGGAGTGTTTGTTGAAGGCAGGCATATTATCGTAACATCTGCTATAGACAATCTGGTAAAGGGAGCAGCAGGACAAGCTGTGCAGAATATGAATATTATGTTTGGAGTAAGGGAAACTGCCGGGCTGGAGTTTCCGGGGCTTCATCCATAGTTATTATTTATCGCAATGAACGAAAGTATATGAATATAAAACATATAGAAGACAAATATCAGCTTCCGACTTACCATAAATTTCCTCTTGCGGTGGAAAAGGGGAAAGGCGCTTATGTTTGGGATGAGAAAGGCCAAAAATATCTGGATTTTTACGGCGGGCATGTCGTAGCGCTTTTGGGTCATTGCCATGAGGCGGTTATAAAGGCTGTAAATAGTCAAATGAAGAAGCTGATTTTTTATTCCAATGCAGTCTATAACAGCATGAGGGCTAAAGCGGCAAAAAGCCTGGTCAATCTGGCGCCTGAGGCTTTTTCCTCCGTCTTTTTCTGCAATTCAGGAACTGAGGCCAACGAAACCGCCTTGAAGCTGGCAAAGAAATTTACCGGCAAGGATGAAATCATATCATTTGAAGGGTCGTTTCACGGCAGGACAATAGGATCTCTTTCCGTGACCGGTCTGAAAAAATATAAAGAAAATGCGGGGAGCATAATTTCAAAAGTAAAGTTTGCCGCGTTTGGGGATATCGATACGGTCAAAAAACTTATTACGGATGATACCGCCGCTATCATTCTTGAGCCAGTTCAGAGTATTGCAGGGGTCTGTGAAGCATCAGGTAAGTTTTATCAGCAGTTGAGGAAAATCACAAAAGAGACGGGGATAGTCCTGATTTTTGATGAAGTGCAGACGGGACTGGGCCGGACGGGAAAGATGTTTTTCGGGGAGCATTTTGGGATCATGCCTGACATGTTGACCCTGGCTAAAGGGTTAGCCGGAGGTTTGCCGGCGGGGGCAGTCCTAGTCTCGGGTAAAATCGCCGGTTCAGTAGAATACGGCGATCAGGGTTGTACTTTTGGCGGGGGACCGGTAGTATGCGCCGCAATTCTAGCGACACTTGAAGCCATTCAGAAAGAAAAACTTTGTGAAAATGCCGGCAGGACGGGAAAAATATTGAAAAGAAAGCTTGTTTTACTGCCGCACGTAGAAAAAGTCACAGGAGAGGGATTGCTTTTGGGAATAAGGCTGGATATTCCGGCTAAAGAAGTACAGAGTAAATTGTTAAAAAAGTTCATATTGACGGGTACTTCTGATGATCCGAATGTCCTGAGATTGATGCCGCCGCTTATAATTTCAAAGAAAGAAACGGAAATATTTCTTAAGACAGTGAGAGAAATAATGGAGGAGCTTCATGAATAAAAAGACGTGGGTTATCAAGTTGGGAGGGGGAATGCTTTTGAGGAAAACAGCCGTATTTTCCCTGATGAATGCGATAAGAAGCCTGATGAGTGACGGCTACCGGATAGTTGTCGTCCACGGAGGAGGCAAACAGGCGGACGCCATGCAGGAAAAACTCAAAATACCGGTGAAGAAGATAAACGGCAGGAGGATTACGGATAAAAAGACTTTGGAGGTTGTCATGATGGTCTATAAGGGAATCATAAATTCGGATCTGGTGAGATTGGCGCTCAAAGCCGGTATAGCCGGTTTTGGCATCACCGGAATGGATGGAAAAATATTGGTTTGCGTGAGAAGACCGGTTCAAAAGATAAAAGATCAAAAATCAGTAGAGGAGAAAAGGGTAGACTTTGGTTTTGTAGGAGATATAAAAAATTTTGACGGCAAGCTATTGAGTTATTTATTGGAAAATGGATACCTGCCCGTCATAGCCTGTCTTTCAGCTGATGACAGTGGACAAATATTAAACATTAACGCCGATACTACGGCTGCAGCTGTAGCCTGCGGTATGAAAGCTGAAAGACTAATCTTTATTTCGGATGTTAAAGGAATTAAGAAAAACAGGAAATCGTCAGTTTATTTTAAGAAACTTTCTCTCTCTCAGGCTGAGGTTATGATCAGGGAAAAGAAGATTACGGATGGAATGATACCAAAAATTGAAAATGTGAGTCGTGCGCTCAATGGGGGGATTGGAAGCATACAGATAATGGGAGCCTTGAATGGAAAGAAAGAGTGGCTGGACGGGTTTATGAATCAGGCTTTTGGGACAGTTGTTTATGGAGATAAATATGACAAGTAAAATAAAGAATTTTTATACTACTTCTGACTTTAGCCTGAAGGAAATAAGAGAGATAATTTCTTTGGCTTTACAGTTGAAGAAGGGAAATGCTGCGGGAAAATTGCTGGCGGATAAGCGCCTTTTGATGCTCTTTTTCAATCCGTCACTGCGTACCAGATTGTCTTTTGCCGCGGCCATGGACAGGTTGGGGGGAACAGCTATAGATTTTCCTCTGTCGTCCGGTTATCCGTTTGAATACAGCGAGAATGCGGTGATGGACGGAGTGACTATGGAACACGTGAAGGAAGCGGCAAAAGTGATGTCGGGGTACTGTGACGGGATAGCAGTAAGAGCAAGCAAACTTATTTCTGCCGGATCTGAAAGCGTAAAGGCGGAAAGCTGGAATGAGATGAAAAAAGATATGATAATTAATAGTTTTATGCAGTACGCATCAGTCCCTGTGATCAATATGGAGTCAAATGTCTGGCATCCGTGCCAGGGGATGGCTGACGCAATGACTATCATGGAGATAATTCAGAGCTTGCGGGGTCCTGCCGCTTGCGTGTCCCGCCACGCGTTTCAAACCGCTTGCGATGAAAGTTTGTTTTCTACATATAGTCCACGTCGCTCGCTAAGGGAAACGCGTATCGGGATCCTTCGCTCGCGTCACCCCTCCGTAGAGAGTTTTCCGGATTTATCTTCTCTCGTGCCACCCGTTAAAAATAAATATGTTCTTTCCTGGGTGCCCCATCCCAAGGCGCTTCCTATGGCTACCCCCAATTCGCAGATGCTTTCGGCGTGCGAGTTGGGGATGGATGTGACGGTTGTCCATCCGCCGGGTTGGGAGCTTGATGAAGAGATTGTTAAGACTGCGGATAAAAAAGCCAATGAAGCGGGAGGAAGCTTGAAAGTATCAGATAATCAGAAAGAAGCTTTGACAGGCGCAAAATTTGTCTGTGCCAAAAGCTGGTGTAGCTTGAATTATTGCGGAGACTGGGAAAGGGAAAAGGAGATGCGCAAAAAATTTAAAGATTGGATAGTGGATAAAGCAAAGATGAACTTGACTAAAGATGCTTATTTTATGCATTGTCTGCCTGTCAGAAGAAACGTGGAAGTAACCGATGAGGTTTTGGATAGTAAGAGAAGTCTCATCTATCAACAGGCGGAAAACAGGATGTGGGCACAGATGGCAATACTTTTATACTTTTTAGATAGCGGAAAGCGTCAAGCGTAAAGGGTAAAGATAAACTTAACGCTTACCGCTTTACGCTTCACGCTAAAAATATGAATACTGATTGTTTTGTCATATCTGGAAGACAGCTGGAGCTGGATCTTTTGCTGGCATCTTATGACCTATGGGCGACAAAGGTTCATGTTCTGATGCTCTTCAAATCCACTATAGTCGATCAGAAAGCTACAAAACAGATTTTGAGAGCTCTAAATTCGTTGTCACAGAAAGTTGTGAAACAAAATTTCACGATAGATCCGAAAAAAGGGCTACATCTTTCGATAGAAAAAGATATAATCAAACATTGCGGGAATTCCGGTTATACCATGCATACGGCAAGGAGCAGGAATGATCAAGTGATGACGTGTGAACTTTTGTATTTGCGGGAAAAAATGTTAGGCTTTTTTTCTGCAATATTGGAGTTGAGAAAAACATTACTTAAGCTAAGTTTTACTCACATCGATACTGTAATGACAGGATATACACATATGCAGCCGGCAAAACCGAGTACGTTTGGGCAGTGGTGTTTATCCTATTGTGACATGCTGGAAAAAATTGAAGTGAGATTAAAGTTTGAGTGGAATAGATTTAATTTCTGCCCGTTAGGAGCGGTGGAGTCGTACGGCACGTCGTGGCCGATTGAAAGGGAATATACTGCCGGTCTTTTGGGTTTTTCCGGAGTCTGGGAGATACCACAGGAGGCTATTTCTTCCCGTGGTTTTGCCCAGAAAGCATACTTGGGAGTGTTGGCTGAGACTGCTGTTGTGCTGAGCAAAATAGCAGCTGACTTATTGCTTTTTAACACATTTGAATTTGGGTTTATTGAGTTGGGTGAGGCTACAGCTTTGCAGATGAGTCCGGCAACCGGATCGTCTATCATGCCGCAAAAGAAGAACCCAGACATACTAGAGTTGATTCGCAGTCTGGCGCCGCAGATCACGGGAATGGAGTCAATCGTGGCTAATCTTCTTTCCGGATTGCCGACCGGCTATAACCGCGATACGAGAGAAATAAAAGAGTATATGAAGACAGCTTTGGATAAATCATTTCAGGCGGTTGAATCGTTAAATTTTACTCTAAAGGGAATTAAATGCAATAAAAGAAAGATGTTGCAGGCAGTAAAAGAAAACTACTCCATGGCTCCGGAACTTTCCGATTTTATTGCCTGGAAATGTAAAGTACCATACAGGATAATCTATAAAATAGTGGGAAATATTGTGAAAAAAAAGAAGGAATCGGATCTATCCTTTGAAACAGTTACACCTGCAGAGATCGCTTCGGAAGCTGAATTATTTAGTCTTAAAATTAATATAGGGAAGTCGGAACTGAAATCAGCTTTGGATCCGCAGGCAGCAATTCAGAAAAGGAAGCATACAGGGGGAGCGGCAAAAGCCGTCATGGAAAAGATGATAAATAATAGGCTAAAACAAATAAAGGAAGATACTGATTGGCTCAAGTCGAAATGGAAAATTATAAATGGGGCAAAGGAAAGGACAGAGAGGCTGGTGAATAAATTGGTTCGTAGTTAGTGATTGGTAGTTAGTTGATTGTTGTGAGTGGTGGGCTTGCCCTGAGCCCCTCTTAACATCGGGGCGAAGGGTTCTTTGTTCTTTGTGAATATGAAACTTCTGCAAAAATTGGTTCAAATTCAAAGTATTTCAGGAAATGAAGCTGAAATTGCCAAATTTATACTGGATACGCTTCAGGGCTGGGGGGTGGGGGCGCGGAGACAAAATGGCAATGTAATTTCTTATATTCCGGGTAGAGACGGAAGTCGCGCGTTAATTTTCAATGCACATATGGACACAGTGCCCGCGTCAAACCCCAAAAAGTGGAAATATCCGCCGTACGGGAAAAGGGCGGGTAAAATCGTTGGGGACAGGCTGTATGGGTTGGGGGCTAGCGATGATAAAGGGGCGGTTGCGGCAATTCTAATAATTGCAAATCTATTTTCTGCTCGCAGAAAAAATTTTCTTGATCCGCAACTCGCTCATGATAAAACGTTTTCTGTTGATACAGTCCAAGTCACTCGCTCACCATGCGATCTTCGAAAATTTTCTCCTGCTTCGCAGAACTTTTTAATTCCGCCTATTGATCTCTGGTTTACTTTTGTTTGCGGGGAGGAAACTGACGGGAGCGGAACCGAGAAGTTCTTAGATTGGTTTTGTGATACTAAATATTTCAAAAAGTATAAAAAGATACCAGCCATTATCGGAGAACCAACCGACTGCAAAGAATTGGAGATAGGTCACCGCGGAAACATTTTTCTGACAGTTACGGCAAAGGGTTTATCCGGTCACGGCGGCAAAAATTATAAGAGCGGGGATCTGTCAATAAATAAAATAATGAGAATCGCCTGCAAACTTGAATATGCAGCTGAATCATGGAAGAGAAAATATAGGGATAAATTTCTTGGTGAGTCGAGTCTGAATATTACCAGTATTTTTTCCTCAACAAATATTGCCAATGTAGTACCGGGAGAGTGTAGTCTTTGTGCGGATATAAGGACTACGCCCGCGCTTCACGGGAAAATTAAACAGTTGCTTAAAGATTTAATTGGTCAAACAGAAGGAATAAGTCTTAAAATAAGAGATAGATCACCCGGATTCACATCTCCTCAAGCTGAAGTTGTAAAATCTTTCCAAAGAATTTTGCCGGGAATAAAAATGACGTCCAGCATGGGAACTACAGATCTCTCACAGTTCACTGCAAAGGGTATAGAAACGGTTGTTTTTGGCCCAGGTGACAAAGATTGCATCCACAAGGAAAACGAGTTTACAGAGCTTTCAAATGTGTCAGAATGTGCTAAGATTTATAGGAAGATTATAGAGAATTTATAACCTATTTCTTTGGACGCTCAAAAGAAATAGGTGAAAGAAAATTATAAGAGATTAGTTATTATGGATAATCCAAAGAAGGAATCGGCCAAGACATTGACTATTATGACTGAGGACGGTGGAGTTGCTGCTTATTTACTGCGGCAGGCGGTTTTTCATGCGGTAAAAAAAACTTTTCCCGAATTATTATTTGAGTTTCAGAATGTAAAACTTGAACATCCCGCGAATGAAAACTATGGGGATTATTCTACAAACATTGCTTTTATACTTTCCGGCGTTCTAAGAAAGAAACCCATGGAAATAGCCGGCGCAGTCCAAAAGCAACTAAAAATATATATCAAAAAGCATCGAACAACATCAATTGTACCCGATAGTCTTTCGGAAAATACAGTACAAAATGATGGTAATGATATCCTAGAGTACGTAGATGTGGTACAACCGGGGTTTATCAACCTTCATCTCCAAAAAGGGTATATTATCACTCTAATTAAGAGACTGCTAGAGAATGAAAATGGCTCTATGGCAACCAAAAATAAAAGAGCAAAAATAGGTTTAGGCCTTTCAAAAAGGCAAATTATAGTTGAGTTTACCGACCCAAATCCCTTTAAGGAGCTACATATAGGACATGTATATAGTAATTCCGTCGGTGAATCACTATCGCGGCTTTTTGAGGAATGTGGCGCCACAGTAAGACGGGCAAATTACTTCGGAGATGTCGGCATGCATGTCGCCAAATCTCTATGGGGTATGATGCAAAAGATGACCCGTGAAAATATCACTTTGACTGATTTGGAAAAGCAGCCTCTGTCAGAACGTATAGCATTTTTAGGAAAAGCATATGCTTTGGGAGCAACGGCATATGAAGAAAATGAGTCGGCCAAAAAGGAAATGAAAGACATAAATTATATGGTATATATTACCGCCCAGGAATATATGAAGGATAAGTTTGGTTGGACTCCTCAAGTAGATTATAAGCAGTTCGTGAAAATGGATCAGAATCTTTTTTCACGGGTCGAGGAGTTGTTTAAAAAAGGCAGGGAGTGGAGCATGGATTATTTTGAGACTATATATAAAAAATTAGGGACAAAGTTTGATTATTATTATCCTGAAAGCATTGTGGGTGAGTATGGTATGGAACTGGTGAAAGGAAATCTTAAGAAAGGAATTTTTGAGAGACATGAAGGGGCTGTGGTTTACCGCGGGGAAAAATACGGATTCCACACACGTGTGTTTATTAACTCTTTGGGATTGCCGACATACGAAGCTAAGGAATTGGGATTGGCCCCGGCAAAATATGAGGATTTCAATTATGATTTTTCACTGATAGTTACCGGTAAAGAAATAAACGAATATTTCCAAGTCCTTATTTCCGCATTGAACAAAATAAACCCAAAATTGGGGAAAATAACTATGCACCTGGGACATGGCATGGTTAGGCTCCCGGAGGGCAAAATGAGCAGCCGGACAGGTAAGATTTTGACCGGGGAGTGGATGCTGTCTGAGGTGAAAGAAAAGATACTCAAAATACTTACTCAAACTGACTCAAAATATAGCAAAAGCGAACAGGAGGATATAGCTGAGAAAGCGGCGGTCGCCGCGGTGAAGTATTCACTTTTGCGCGTCAGTCTGCCCTCTGACATCGCTTTTGATATGGAGAAATCTGTATCTTTTGAAGGAGAGAGCGGGCCCTATCTCATGTATACATATGCCAGGTGCAGGAGCGTTTTAAGAAAAGCGGAAAGCGGAAAGCGGAAAGCGGAAAGCGATAAAAATAACTCTGAGGTTGCAAGCCGGAGCGAAGCGGAATCAAAGGCTTTTTCTATGCTGAAGGGAATGGAAAAATGGTTAAATCAAGAAGAACTATCGCTCTTGCGTACCCTATACCGTCTGCCGGAAATTGTCACGGAGGCCGCCAGGACATTTTCGCCAAACTTCCTGTGCAGCTATCTTTTTGACTTGGCGCAAAAATACAATTTTTTCTACAACAAACATACGATACTAAATCAAAATCCAAAATCCAAAATCCAAAATCCAAAATCAGAATTAAAAATTTCAAAAACTTCTGAACTAACAACTAATTTCCGTTTGTTTCTGACAGAAGCCACCGCAGCGGTCCTCAAAAAAGGCCTCTATCTTCTGGGAATAGAAACAGTGGAGAGGATGTAGTTTTTCAATTTGTGAGATAGGTTACTGACAAGTCGTGATAGTATATCGTAATATATAGCACTATTACTTTAGATATTCTGCCAACCTGCCACGGGTTGGTTTTTTTTCTGCCTCTTGCCTCACCAGCTTTTTCCGTTGAATAAAAACTGAAACAGATATACAACTCCAAATAAAAATCAACGGAAGAAAAATTGCCTCCAACTCTCTGATATATGATCCGGCACAAGATAACGGATTATAAGAAAAACCAGTTTATTCCTTTTCTTTTTAGGAAGAAGGTATAGCTGGTTATTTTTTTTACCGAAAGGGGGTGAGACAGATGAACAACATCGCAAGAAGTCTTTTGACAATAGGCGCGGTAATTTTTGTAGCAGGAGCAGCGGTAACCGCAGCTTATTACACTACCCAGATTAATGCCAACGGAAATAACGTGCAGACCGGTAACGTATCATTGACTCTAAATGGTAAGTCGGGACCTGATGCCGGAGCTGCTTTGGTAGCAAACAACATGTATCCCGGCACATTTGCAGAGTCAGCAGGGCAAATTACAAACAATGGCACAATAAGCGTAAATCCTTCTATATCACTTTCCGGAGCCAGCGATCCAAACGGACTGGCACCGAAGCTATGGATGCAAATATGGACAAACGGCAAGTTGTGGTACAGCGACTGGATCACAAATGCTCCGGGGTATAAGTCAGGTAAAGTGACTCTTGATACGCTTAGTCCGGGAAATACGGCAAATGTGGCTTTCCGTTTGATTTTGGACGAGAGTGCCACTGCAAGCGGATCTTACTCAGTAAATGTAGTGGTAACAGGATACCAGTGGAATGACCCGGCAGGAGCTGTGACTACACCGGCAGCTAGCGATCCGCAATATGTGGCAAACGATTGGTCATACAACGTATGTGGAACAAGACCAGACAGTCTGTACTATTCCTATAATGAAAATGTTTGGAAAGTACATAGCGCGTATGGACCAACCGGAACAAATTCTGACGGCAGTTGTAGCGTACCTTATTAAAGAGTCTTAGAAATGGATATCGTACCCGGCGGGCGGGAGATTAAACACCCGTCCGCCGGGTACGGGCAGAAGATCTTAAGGAAAATATATGATGCTATGAAAAATGTGTAGGCCTTTTCTGGGATAATGCAGGAGTTATTAAAGTTATCCCAAAGAAAAGGAGGATACCATGAATTACATAGGTATAGACCTACACAAAAAGTTCTCCCAGTTTACGGTCATGGGAGA
>CAZFNL010000106.1:0-1602 GCA_964520615.1 uncultured Gammaproteobacteria bacterium | reverse complement strand
TTTGAGAACAAATCCGGTCAGTTTTTTGTAATACCCTTCTTTTTTATTCGTCGTTGTATCGGTAATGGTATAGTCAACTTCAAAATCTGTCAGATCTTTTCCGGCAGTGTTTTTCAGCGCTAATTCTAGATGGTCACCCACGGTATTACCTGCCGCGTCGGTATTATTTTCAACCGTAACTGTTTGGATAACAAATCCTTCTTTTGTAGCAGTATTTTGGATTTGATTTTTAGATAATCCCGGTACAATATCTTGAGCATCCTGTGATGATGTTGAACTTGTAATAGTTGATGAAGGCGTTACAGACAAAGTATTCTGTGTATACTGTCGCTCCCTATTAGGGAGTGGTTTTATTTGATGGCGAAAATCAGAGGCTAAATAAAGGACCAGAGCCAATAGTATGCCACCGCCGATAATGTAGATTAATTTATTATTCATAAGGTAAGTATAATAATGTAATTATGGGAATACCATGAGAATTTAAGGTTCCTCTTTCCATATTGTTTGCTTTCTCGTAAAAACAAGAAAGGAGGAAAATCCGAACAAGATAACGTATGTTGTTAACCAAACTATCTCACCGAACTTATCTTGAAGGACAAATCTCAGTGATTTCCTGTTATATATATCCTTTATCCCCAGTATGGCGAATGTTAATCGTTCATAATGTTTGGTGATCGATGCCTCTTCAAGCGCGTTGCGGGTTGTTTCATATACAGAAAATTGTCGCAGGATTATTTTTGACTGTGCATTATCTACATGAATGGCGTTAAAAAAACCTCCAGGGACCTGGTTATCGGTATCCATGGTGTCTCCGATTTGGGGGACGATCAATACAAAGAGTATCCAAAGAACAAATGAGATGATGAGCGCGTTGGAAAGTGATCGCAACAACAGGGCCAAAGCAGCAGATAGCGCGAAAAAAATACTAAAGTATAGAAAGGAAAAAAGAAACGAGGAAATTATCTTCATTGTTTCTGTTGGTGTTAGTTGCGCGCCACCAATAAAGGTAACAATGACATAAATACAGGCAAATACAACTGCGGACACGGAAAGAAGCAGCAGTGCGTTGCCTAAAAGTTTTCCCAGGAAAAAAGAGGCTCTGCTTAAAGGGCGTGTCAGGACAATCTGCAAGGTGTTGTTTCCTTTCTCTTTAGCAATACTCAAATACCCCAGCACAATTGCTAAAACCGCTCCAATAATTTCCAGATATTCTATCGACCCTCGAAGTAATTGCAAGGGGTAAAACTCCGGCTTCACCAGGCTATTTGCGGGTTGACCGCTTTTTATAAGTTGTTGATATGCTGTTTGATATACAGATACTTTGCTTTGAAAATCCAGTGAACCGATTACGATAGAAATGACTATTAACACCACCAAAAAAATAAAAATGTCAGAAACACCTTATTTTTTAAGGCATCAGTATATTCTTTTTTTGCCACAGTCATGATTTGAAACATATTATTCTTGAACGACGTCATTAAACACGTCGTATTTTTGTAGTGCCGCAACCACAAGTAAATAACTACTGATAAGTGAAATTCCCAAAATAATAATGTTGTCTTTATATATAAGTAGCATCTCTAATGCTAAACGGGTATCTGC
>CAZFNL010000105.1:0-6822 GCA_964520615.1 uncultured Gammaproteobacteria bacterium | reverse complement strand
TGTAACCCGTGACTAAACCGTAGATATATGAGACAATTGTTTTGGGCATATGATTATTACCTCCAATGTAATAACTATGCCCCTTTTATTATCAGCTTGTCAAATCAACTATTATGTTGTTAAGGTGCGTAAGTTCTGTTATTTATATTATACACGAGTTTCGCGATAAGAGATGAAATTTGATACGCTGATAATATGTGAAATCTCATCTCTGCTCACGAGAGCTGTACTGCGCATTCCTGCAGGTAACAGCAGAACGTTATTCAGCATTTTCTCTTTCGGAGGTATCACCTCTTGCTCTTTCCCATGACGCTGTCTCACACACGGTGGCTGGCAGACACAAAATGTCAGCCAAAAGACATATGGAAAAGCGCAAAACGGGACGTGCGGGAAACTCAGGGAATAATCATCGGAGACGAAACAGTTCTTGATAAGTCACGAAGCAAAAAAGTGGAATTGGTACGATGGCAATATTCAGGCGATGAACATGATGTAATTCAGGCTATCGGGATGTTAAATATGCTCTGGAAAAGAAATGACGGAGAGGTATTTCCCATGGACTTTCGGATCTATAATCCTCCCGAAGACGGGAAAACGGAAAATGATCATTTCAGAGAAATGTTGGGAATGGCCGGGAAAAGAGGAGTCATTCCCGAGGCAGTGGTTGCAGACAGTTGGTACAGCAGTCTGAATAACCTGAAATATATCAGGGATCTGAAATGGACATGGGTCATAGGACTGCGGAAAAACAGAAGCGTCAACAGAAAAGAAAAACTTGAAAATTTGGTCATACCAGAAGAAGGATTAAAAGTTCATCTTCGGGGCTATGGTTGGATTACTGTGTATCGGTTTGTGGCTAATAACGGCCGCACGGATTACATAGGAACAAATATGGAAAGTCCCACCAGGGAGAAAGTAGAGCGCTTGATGAAGCTGCGCTGGAGTATCGAAGTCTACCATCGGGAACTCAAACAGACCTGTGGTCTTGAGCGCTGCCAGTCCCGTATCGGACGAGCACAAAGAAATCATATTGGGTTCTCCGTGTTGAGTTGGATACGAAAGGCACAATCACGAAGTGTCTCTCATCTCTCCATGTATCAACAGCAGTGGGATGTAATTAAAAATTCAGTTGCAATAAATCTTAAAAGACAACTTGCTTATTCAAGCGCATAACGCGAAACTCGTATTATAGTCCAAAACATATGTATTTTCCTTCTTAAATAATGTATTTTTGTATGATTAATCGATAAGGAAAAACAATCAAACACGTTAATTCTCATTTATCATCACTTTAGGAAACTTTATGGAGATATGATTAAGTTTGGGTTACTATGAGGGAAATATATCGGATATTGTTACATGGAGGGTTTTCATGATTTTAAGGATATTGATAAGTGATGGATTCCTTAATCCACGCTCGATCTGACCAATATATGTAAAATGTAATCCTGCTTTATCTGCCAATTCTTCTTGGGTAAGATTTTTAGACTTCCTCGCCTTACACACTTTTTCCCCAAATAATTTCTGGATATCTCTTGACATGAAAGGATATAAGGATTATGATGACGGTAAATCTAGAGCCTATAAGTATTATTTTTATGTATATAGGTACGATAGTTGCAATCCTTTTTTCGATTATTTTTTGGAATAACCCAACCATTTTATTAGTAGTCTGGATAACATACTTTATATATCAAGAACGTTTTTGGGTCATGGCTTGGTTTCTTTTAGGAAGCCCATGTCCTAGTTATCCCGTTTTCCCGAAACTTAAAATAATAGAAGCACGAGTACGTCTAGCTAAATTAAATTATCAAGCGGATAAATTTTTAATAAAAAAAAGGGTTATAATAAAAAGCTTTATAATGCATTTTTATACGAAATTGATTATTATGATAAATTTATTAAAAGTATGATAGAAACAAACATTGAAATATCGAACGGTAAAAATATTGAACTAACGATGAAAGAGTTTAACAAAAAAACTCACGAAGGTTGGTATTTAGCACCCAATCCAAAGCTACTTTCTCAAGAAGAACAAAAAAAATGGAATGATGTTACTACAGACTTACAACTTAAAGTTCATGATCTGACCTTCGGAGCAACAAATTAATTTTTTTAATAATAAATATTAGGCCGGTCAATTCAAATAAAGTGATGCGTTCACTATGTTAGGTTTAGCACTTAAGGGAATTTTTATATATATTATCATATGGGCTGCTTTAGAAAATTTTTTGCCCGAGGATGATCGATTATCTTCTTTTATCACTTTTCTACTCAGAACCGAAAAAGAGAGGAAAAAAGCCAACTTTGAAAAACTTAAAAAAAGAGTTGAAGAAGAATTATCTAAAAAAGCAAAATCGTGAAACTAATTCTTTTAACAATGTTCATTTCTGTAATTACTACAGTTACTAGTTTTCTTGGCATAAAATCAGGAAAGCATACTATTAATCAAAAGACTTCAATTAATAATAAATGCAAGTTCGATCTGAAGTTATCCGAAACAAAATCTAAGCTTGGGAATGATCAAATTGCTTTAAATATTATTCAAAATAAATGTTTGTGGCTTATGGGTAGTTTATCTGCTGACCTTCAGCAAATAAGGGTAAAAAACCTGGTTTTTTGGGCTTCAGGCGCTGGTTGCGTAAGCTGCCATGCGCAAACTATGTTCATTTTGGCTGGGGATAAGATAATTTTCCAAAAAGATTTAGATGACCCTCAGGTTAGCACCCCAAAAATTAATGGTCAATACGGATTAAAGATCAAAGTACCCATAAGGCAACAAGATGAACCTCTTTGTTGTCCAACTCATTGGCAAGAAACGATTTACTTATGGGATAAGACTAAAAATGAATTTAAGGAGTATGGCAATGATACTGGCTTATATATTAGTCCGACAATATCCGAAACATCAGTAACCACACCACCTTTAAACATGAGTCCATTAATTGATTGTCTTGGACCAGATAATAACTGTACGCTCCAGACTCAAGCAACTTGCGATCAGTTTAGGAAAGGATGGGGTCTTGAGTCAATGCCAAAGCCCGTTTATTGCAAAACCTTTTTTCATAAAGATTATTGGATGTATAGCCAGAGAGATTGTGATCGTGCAAATATAATACCAATAAATCATTGTATTTCTACAATTAATGGTCTTGTATGCTCAGGAACTCAATTTTCTAACATTAATATAAGATGTAGTCAGCAAGGAAGTTGTAAGGAAGCTATATGTAAGGTGACAACTAACTAAAACTTTTTATTTAATAATGCGCCAATATGTCTAATTATTTTAATTTTGATCCTGACGAACGAGTTTGTATCCAAAAATTCGATAAATACTTGTTTAATGAAGCAGTACTACTTACAAAGTTACTGACTCATTTAGAGTCATTTGTTCAACAAACTAGCGTGAAAATTAAAGGTAAGGAATATCCTGATTGGACAATCGAACTTTTTCTAGTAAATAACTTAACCGTTCTTTATAACTCTTTTGATAGATTAAGAAAGGGATATTTGGGAGTATCGGAGTCGTTGTTAAGACAAGTAATCGAAAGCATGAGTCTTTCGATGTATTTTTATGAATTTCCAAATGATGAAGTAAAATACAGAAAGGATCCAAAATCTTTTTATGCGAAGTTAAAAAGTTTAGGATATTTAGGGTGGATTGAAGGAGTTCTTCATAGAGTAGATAACGAAGGAAAAAAATTCGTTAAGGGAAACGTGAATATTGGACAAACCTGGTATAACTTTTTATTTAAAAACTTAGGCGATGAATTTAGCAATTTTCTTCATCCGAATATTGACTATATTTTAGGTGTAGTATTTGAGTCAGAAGATGTAAACAAACAACTTTACAATTTTGGTCCTCATTTCACCAAAGTAAATGTTTTCAAAAATGCAATATGGCACATTATTGAGTGTACAAATTATAATCTTATTATCTATGACAAATGTTTTAAGAAATATATAGCAATAAATGATTTTAACCTAATAAAAGAAGCCGTTGATGGATTAAATCGATGGAAACGTGAATATAAAACGATAGTTGATAGTAAAAAGTAATCTACGTTAGAAAAAATTAAAGCAATGTTTAATCAGGTATGGTACCTATTTTCTATCTCCTTGTACAAGTAGAAGAAACAGCCTTAGGACAATTGATTTCTAGGGTTGGGTGTAGATTATTCTGCCGAGTTTATCTCTCTCAAGTATTCTTCTTGTCTTGTGGGGTGGTGGTAGGGGAATGTTGAGCTCAAATGGGAGAATAAGTGGAGTTGTGTTCAAACCATACCTATTGATAAAACTCTGCTCATAATTATTATTGGTGTTTTCTTCCGGAATGACTAATGGTATAGAACCTTCGACTGATGCTGTTGCTCCATCCGTGACAACGGTATCAACCAGTTGTCTAACGACATACTGTCTTTCTTTGAAATCCAATTCTTCAATTTCAGTTTTCATTGTATCACAGAACTGCTTCAGATCCGGAAGAATTATCTTCCTTTGTGTTGGGGAAATACTGTTTCTTGATGTAGTTAATCGATCACCTGGTAGTTACCGGTTCCGGATATACCAGCATGAAAGCAAAAAGCTTGATCTGATTATTAAAAATTTTAAAACTAGCCGTTGGAGTGAGTTCGCTCAACTTGCTCCGGCGGCTTTTTTTATGGTCCTTTTTTAATTCCGTATTTTTTCAAAACTGTTTTCTTAAATGCTGGGGTAATTTTTAAATAACCCTCGTGTTAATAACGATAAATCAAAATGTTTCATTTTTTAGCTCATTTGATCAAACAATGGGTTTAGTAATTTTTCTACTTCACCCGTCTTAGCAACTTCATTTGCTAGTTCATAACAAAACTCTGAATACGGTATATTTTTCCCTTTTAAGTGTTTGTTATAAAATTCTCCCAAGATTGATTTTCCTCTGAAAAGTTGTAACGATTTTTTGTCTAGGATAATTTGATCTACATCGTTTGTAATTTTGGTAATTTTTTCTTGTATTTGCGTGTCATCTGGCAACAACGCCTGTACTTTCGATATTTCCTTCTCAACCAAACTTTTTAACTGATTAACATCTTTTCCTCTTAATCTAACTGTATGTGACCCTAATTCTCTCATTACGCGATAAGAAATCTCTTCATCTTTAAGTGAAGTTCCTATCGTATTAAGTTCTTTTATCAATTCTTCTTTGGTTGAAAATGTTGTAATGATAACTGATTGTAAGTAGGCAAGTAATGCTTGGCTGTTGAGTAATAAATTTTCGATCATGCAAACAGGAAGTGTAAAAATACCGTCAATACCGCCTTTTGCTTGATCCATATCAGTTAATCCATAAATCTTAATTTTGAACGACTGCTCGGGTAGAAATTCACGGAGCTTTGTTACAATTTTTATTACTTCCCCCTTTCCACCAGTGGGAATAAATGTAAAAGCTGTAGAGCGAGGATAGAGAATTTGAAATAGTCTGAAATCCGTTGGTTTAGTTGTAACATCCACATCACCCTCAATGCAAACGATTGATCTTCCCGTTGTAACTAAATATGTATCACCGGCTAACTGTTTTAATGCCTCAAGTTTTTCCAGATTGTTTGCAACCTTTTTTAGTTGATTCTCTTGCTCATCTTCACTTTTAAAACTAAGCATATAAAGTTCATTGTCTAAAGCTTGGTCTAAAATTGTAGGCGAGTGTGTGGAAATAATAAACTGGATATTTGAGTTGACAGTTAAAGTACGAAGATAAGTTAATATTTTAGACTGCAAATCCGGATGTATATGTAGTTCTGGCTCATCAATAATAAACACTCTATCTGGTTGGACAATGGTTTGTTCTTGATCAGTTTTTCCTTGGACAACATGTTGTAGTGAGGTATTAATATCATTTTCCAGAAGCGGCAAAAAAAGAATTATTATTGATTTTTCACCGGAACTTAAATCATCAATATCTAAATCAATTTCTCCTCGTTTATCTTTCCTTTTCCATATGCATTTAATGTTATCCTCATTTTTGAAATCAATGTGATCAAATACCAAATGTGGCAAAAGATATTTAGTTAATTTTCTAATTGGTAAAAAAACATCCGGTAAATCTTTAGTGATAACGTCTTTATTTTCCTTTTTGGCTTTATCAACCAACTCTGCATAAGTATTTTGGCGTCTGTTTTCTATTTTTCCTAATGTATATTTAATCGTTGATCCCGCTTCATCAACATTATCTGGTGTACGAGATGGGAAGGGTATTTGTAAACCTTCGTATCCTGAAACTTCGTTTCCTGATAACAAGTCGCTAAATTCTCTTAACGCTCCACTAAACAACCACCTTCTTTGGACAGTCGTTTTTCTTATAGCTCTGTGTGGTGGTTGATATAGAAACTTCGTACCTTTATCAGCTACTGTACCTTTTTGCAACCTTATCTCATCGAGTAATGTCGATTTACCAACACCATTGGGTCCAGCTATAACCATTACTTTGGGTACGTTGTCACATTCTACTAATCCAAGTGCTTTTATTGGTTGAACCTTAAAACTTTTTAGTGCCATAATTAATTTTCCTTGTTGTCTATAATTATAGTTTCTTCCGGTGTGAAGCCGTAGAGTTTATAAACTAACTGTCAATTCTAAACATGTTAAACAATTATTAGAAACTACTTCCCAATATCAAATAGATCCTTCATTTTTGTTGACGGACCCTTATAATTACCCCCATATTTCAGACAGTATGCTAAGATACTTTTTACACTATGGACAACAACAAAATCAGGAGGGTACATTCTCCCTCCTTTAAAACACAGGTGGTACTGGAACTGTTAAAAGGAGAAAGAACAAAAGGCC
>CAZFNL010000104.1:0-6841 GCA_964520615.1 uncultured Gammaproteobacteria bacterium | reverse complement strand
CATGCTTGTTTTCAGCTCTTGATTTTGCAAGCTCTGACTTGCAGATTGCGCATTCGCCTTTCGTTGATATATTCGCACCCTTTTTATCTTATAAGACATATTCGCTGAAAAGAAATAAAAGCATAACAGCATAAAAAGCTTTCCATACACTTATTAAGTAATATTAAGTAATATTAAGTAATTTACACCCCTGTATTTATTAAGTAATTTTGCCAGTGGTTGTGACTGGAATGAAAATACAAACCGATAAAAAGGTACTTGTAACAGGCGCACGTGGATTTCTCGGTTCACAAATTGTAAAGAAGCTTATAGAGCACGGGATTAGTAAAGAGAGCATACACGCTTGCAATTCACAGTGTCACAATCTTCTCGAATCTGGGGAGATTTCTGATGCCGTTAAGGATGCAGATATCGTAATCCATGCAGCAGGAAATGTGGGAGGGATAGGGTATAATCAAGAAAAACCCGCCTCTATTTTTTACGAAAACCTAAAAATGGGAATGGAACTTATGGAACAATCTGTACGCCATAAAGTCTCGAAGTTTGTTTATGTTGGTACCGTCTGTTCATACCCTAAGTTTAGCCCTGTCCCATTCAGGGAAGAGGATATTTGGAACGGTTATCCAGAAGAGACGAATGCACCTTATGGTTTAGCCAAGAAGATATTACTCGTCCAAGAGCAGGCATATAGGGAACAGTATGGTTTTAACGGCATTTACTTAATACCTGTCAACCTTTATGGACCGGGCGATCATTTTGAATCAAACAAATCTCACGTTATACCGGCCACTATAAAGAGGATTTATGAAGCTCAGGTTGTGGGGAAGAAAGAAGTCACAGTGTGGGGAACTGGAAATGTGAGTAGAGAATTTTTATATGTTGAAGACGCGGCAGAAGGTATCGTACTTGCAGCCGAAAGATATGATAAATCGGGGCCCATAAATCTAGGCACCGGGAAGGAGATTACGATAAAGGATTTGACTTTGGAGATCGCTAGGCAACTTGATTATGCCGGAGAGTTAAAGTGGGATACAAGCAAACCTGATGGTCAGCCCCGCAGATGCCTTGATACCCAAAAGGCTAAGAAGGAATTCGGATTTGAGGCTAAGATGCCTTTTGAGATTGGATTAAAGGAAGAGATAAAGGATTATCTTCGTAGATATTACAATTTATAAAGTCTGATGCCCCCTTGTAGTGAATGATTTTAAATCATAAGAGGCACAAAATATGGTGAAGGCATTAATAACAGGTATCACTGGACAAGACGGTAGTTACCTAACGGAGTTGTTATTGAGCAAAGGGTATGAGGTTCATGGATTAATTAGAAGAGCTTCTACGTTTAATACTGTAAGATTGGATCATCTTTTTACAGACCCCCATTTTTCTGATACAAGATTGTTTTTGCATTATGGGGATCTTTCTGATACCACAAGCATAAACAGGATAATTTATGAAGTTGACCCAGATGAGATTTATAATCTAGGAGCACAATCGCAGGTACGCGTATCTTTTGATATACCGGAGTATACCGCAGACATAGGAGGATTAGGTACTTTGAGGGTTTTGGAAGCCATAAGATATGCACAAAACCACGGTGGGAAAAAAATAAAGTTCTTTCAAGCTTCTACAAGTGAAATGTTCGGATCGGCGCCGCCCCCACAAAATGAAAATGCAAAGTTCCAACCTAGGAGCCCTTATGCATGTGCAAAGGTCTTTGCATTTAATACCACGGTAAATTATAGGGAGGCATATGATATTTTTGCAGTTAACGGCATCTTATTCAACCACGAATCCCCAAGACGTGGAGAAACATTCATCACTAAAAAAATCACACGTGGCGTAGCGAGGATAATGGCAAAGCTCGATAAAAAGATATATCTTGGTAATCTTGATGCGAAAAGGGATTGGGGTTATGCGCCCGAATATATGGAGGCTGTCTGGATGATGATGCGGCAGGAAAAATCCGACGACTATGTTATAGGCACGGGTGAAAGCCATTCTGTAAAAGAATTTTTAGAGGAAGCATTTGCATATTGCGGAATTGGCAATTGGGAAGATTATGTTGAAATAGATAAAAGATATTTTAGGCCCACAGAAGTTACTAATCTAGTAGCCGATTATGCAAAAGCAACGAGACTTTTGGGATGGGAACCAAAAACAAGATTTAAAGAGCTCGTACGTATAATGGTTGATGCAGACCTGAACAAGTATGGGGTTCGTATCTAGTCATGCTATTACTTTTAAAATAACGAATAGCTTAATAGGGTACAAATAGATTACAGAGTGGGTGAGCTTATGAGAAGAGCGCTGGTTTCTGTAATAATACCTACTTTTAATGCGGGAGAATATATATTAGATGCTTTAAACTCAGTATTTAATCAGACTTATAAAAACCTTGAAGTTATAGTCGTTGATAATGGGTCTACAGACAACACAAAAAAGTTGTTGAGCGGCATGATCAAAAAAAGAGGGATAAAATACTTTTTTTACCCTGACAAGAAGGGCGCTGCTTTTGCAAGAAATTTTGGTATTAGCCATGCTAATGGAGAGTTCGTTGCATTTTTAGATGCCGACGATATCTGGTTGAAGGATAAAATAGGGAAGCAATTGAAACTATTTGATACCAAAACTGGGTTAATTTATACATACCTCGAAAGGTTTGGTGATACTGAAAGCTACAAGAACAGTGGCATTTATAACTTCCCTTTTAAAAAAAATAAGGACGTTAGAAGGGAACTTTTGAAGGGGGATTTTATAACGCTTTCATCTGTAATTATGCGAAGGTCTGTGTTGGATAAAGTAGGTTATTTTGATTACATTTATAATGCTGCTGGGCTTTTTTCGTCTGTTGAAGATTACGATTTGTGGTTGAGAATAACAAAAAATTATGAGATAAAATGTCTTTCCGAGGTTTTAACCAAGTACAGAATACACAAAAAACAATCATCGAATAATGTTCGTAATTTTTGTATTGCTAGATGTATGCTCTATTCTAAATTTTACAAGGATAAAGATTTTAAAAAATATAGGTTATTGATAGTTAGAAAATATATCAAGAATAGAATTTCTGCATTTTTATTGGGTATTGGGGCATTGTACTAGGTGGGGACTTATAAATATATTTAAGTGGTTATATACCGATAAACAGTTAGGTTATAACTTTGGTGGTTTTGCATGCCGGTAAACAAAGAGATATTACTCGTTGCTCGACCTTCACGTATGAATGACGGGATCTTTGATGTTGACGATGAAATGCGCAGTTATGAGAGTTTTAGACCCTTCCAATTACTAAGGGAGCACCTTAGGGATATGGGTTATGACTTAAAAACGATAGATAGGTCTGTACATCCGGAGGATGCGTTTGCGGTAATATTTTTTGAGGTACCAAAAAACAACAACCGATACTATAGATTCTGCAAAAAAAACAATATGCATGATCGTATGTATGTGTATGTTGTAGAACCTCCGGCAACCTTTCCTCCAAATCACGATATTTTAAAACATAATGATTTTAGAGGGATTCTTACCCCCAATTCCGATTTGGTGGATAACAAAAAATATTTTAAAGTTGATCATACAATTCCAATAAGACAGGGGGAAAGAATAACCGTACCAAAAACCACATTTGAATCGAAGAAGCTTCTCTGCGCGATTTCATCAAATAAATTTTCTTCATATAAGGGTGAACTTTATTCTGAGAGGGTAAAAGCAATACGGTTTATGGAAAAGAACCATATCAAAGAATTTGATTTGTACGGGACGGGATGGAACAAGCCCATAATACACTCAAGATTTGCAAGTGCGATAAAGTTGAATGGTGCAATTTGGAAATTTTGGCCAGATTCGGTTAGGTTTAAAATATTTCCATCGTACTGTGGAGCCATACAAGATAAAATGGTAGTTTTGCCTCGATACAAATTTACGATAGCATATGAAAATTGTATTACGCCATGGGGGGGGTGGATTAGTGAAAAACTGCTTGAAGGTATGCTTTATGGATCTGTGCCAATATATCTTGGCGCAGCCGACGTAGAAAAAAGGATACCCAAGGGATGTTTTGTGGACAAACGGAATTTTCCAAGCTATGATTTGTTGTATGATTATATATCAAAAATGAGCAGTGAGAACCATAATATATATTTAGAGAATATAGAAAAATTCCTTAACAGCAGTATGGTTTATCCTTTTACAATTGACGCATTTATTGAAAGCTTCAACAAAATGCTCGGGATATAATCAATTATAGCTTTCCTTGAAAGTTTCACAACCGTATCTGCGCGGAAAGTAATGACTCTATCGGTATCAACGTCGCAATGCCCCTGACTGTTTCTGAAGTCATCTGTTTGACGAAATGGTCGATCGCGAACCCGATCGGTTTGGTGCTCTTGAAATTGCGGTTGTTGAGAAGTTTATCCCGTAAAACATTGTGGACGTACTCCTCTGGGTTGAGTTCGGGGGAATACGGCGGCAGGAAAAGAGGTTTCATGTTATCGCTTTCATTGAAGAACTTATCGACCTTCCGACTGTGGTGGACTGCGCCGTTGTCCATCACTATCAACATTTTGTCATCAGGATAACTACGTTCTATCTTGTGAAGAAGGTGCATGAACGACGGTGCCTTTGCGGATTTTCTTACCGTTTCGGTTATCGTTCCTTCGGTGACTTCGACTGCGCCGAAGTAGTTCGCCTTCTCTACATGGTTTTGCGGCGCATCGACGACGAGTCTCTGGTTGTACGTCCATCCGTATCCGTTTCGTGCGGACGTAGACACTGACATCTCGTCGACAAACAGTATCTTTGTAAAGAACCCATTCTTCAAAAGGAATACAAGGTTCTGCGCGAATTCTATCTGCCTCTTCAGGTTTCCTTCCTTGTACCTGAGTTGCGCCTTTACATAATGCGCACCCGTGCCAATAAGGTGCACTCTGAATGTTTCTTCGTCGATGGATTTGCCTAGGTACGTCATGAAATAGAGTTGCAGCTCCCTTGTTGTGTAAGAGGATGCGCTTATCCCGTACTTCTTAGGGTCGCCTTCATCAAGAAGACGATGTATCTCCTTTTCATCCTCTTTTGTGATTTTGGAGGGTCTTCCGCTTCTCGGTTTTTCGGAAACACTCTTTTCGAGGATCCATCTGTTTATCCAATCGTATACTGTAGATTCCTCCACGGCAATAATATTCGCAACAGCCTTGACACTATTCCCTCTACTTACTGCATATAAGGCCGCATACCTAATTTTTTCCTTTGCATCCTTGCAGGTTTTGTACAGGCCGCCAAGAATGCCGGAGTCGCCTTCCAACATGGTTGTCATTTAGGGTTGGATGGAAAGAGATAACAACTTTCTGTGGCAAAAAATAGTAGCGGAAGTTGTATCACTTTATTGGTGTGCTATAAGATATAGGTTGTATTTCACGAGATTATATGGGGAGCATCTAAAGAAAAATTTGGAGGTTTAGATGAAAAAAATAACAATAATAACAAACAATATTTATTCGTTTGGTGGTGGGGAGAGGTGGGCACTTGAAATTTACAAAAAGATTCGCCGCTCTAATAAAGTATGTATTGCTTATCCAAGCACATATCGAGATCTTATAAGGATAAAAAAGCAAGACCTCTATAAAAATTATTATATAAAGAAAGAATTTTTGTATAAAATAAATTGTTTTAAACCGAGACGATTTGAACTTTACGGAAATCTTGTAAATATATTTATCCCGACGTTTTGGGGTATAGTCGGCCTGGAACATTTGATTAAGAACTCTGATTCTGTTTATTGTCTAAGTTCAAATCCATTAATTCTTATTTACTCGATTTTATTTTCACGGATATACAAAAAGAGATTTATATATGGAGTTCATAATCCGGTCTTTTCTAATATTTTTGGGAGCAATAAAACTAACTTGTTGGGTTGGTTTTACAGGGTATTGGGTGACGCCGTATTAAAAAAAGCGGATGTGATACATACACTTAACTATGAGGATTATTCTCTTGCAAAGAAGACTTTCAAAAACGTGAAGGTGTACATGATTCCGAACTTCTTGTACAAAAGAGCGTCTAGGATACATGTTAATCACAAAAGTTTTGTGTTGCTTTTTGTAGGCAGACCTTCACACTACGAAAAAGGTCTAGACTTCCTTGAAAAGATAATAAACAATATTGCAGGCACTAACAAAGAGATAATGTTTAGTATTATAGGGATCAAATATGGAGAAGACGGCGGTTTGGATCTTTTATCCAAAAAGTATGGTAATGTAAAATTAATGGGTTTCCTTAGTTTAGAGGATCTTAATCGGGAGTATGCAAATGGTAGTGTTTTGATATCCACATCTAGAAAAGAGACATTTGGGCTTTCTATTCTGGAAGCGCAAAACCGGGGGTTGCCTGTAATAACATTTGATTCTGGAGGCCCGAGCGGCATAATAAAGGCCAGCGTTCAAGGGAAGGTGATAAAGAAATTCGAGGTTAATGCCTTTGCAAAAGAAATCATAAAGTATTACAAACTATGGAAACATGATAAAAATACGTATTATAAGACTAAATTAAGAATAAGTAATTTGATAATTGGGAGATATAACGCAAAAATAATAGTGCCTAAAATAGTAGATATGATATGCGGTGGTAATGAACAATAAGAATTGTTGAATGTTCCGTTTATATCGAATCCTGAAACTTATAGCAATCCAATAAAATAAATAGACATATTGGTGAGTCTTCAAACGTTTAGCAAGATATAACGATGTTTGATGCATGGCTGCCGATGCCATGCAGAATCTTCCCGAATCATTCATTCAGGAAGGCGAATACATTCGTGGTTCTCAGTTGTGCACCTGCGATTTCCAGA
>CAZFNL010000103.1:0-4395 GCA_964520615.1 uncultured Gammaproteobacteria bacterium | reverse complement strand
TATTCCTCTTTTTACTTTCAACAGTTTATCCTTGTCCGCATCAAACGTGAACTCCTTCATATCAATGATCTAATCATATGCTAATGTATGCACAATGTCAACAGGTAAAATATCTCAAGCAGCCATAAATTTTATCTCGAGTTTTTTTGCAAGCATCATTTGGTGATAATCGTTTTCTATAGCGTCAAATTGTGTAGGCTCTATACCGCCTTCCTTGATAATTTTATATACCTGATCAAGTTTATCTTCTCTAGCGCATTTGACATAGAATCCGGTTTTGCAATTTTTGGTTGTTCCACAACCTTTGGAAGAGACAATGAAACTCCTGTCTTTATTGCTTGTCCTGGAACAGTTTCCATATAATTTATTTTTCAAATTTTCAATGAAAGTTGCTTAAACTTAATGTGCTTGATATCCTTTACCAGCTACTAATCCCGCTCCTGCGACTCCAAGCCCAGCAAGCGGATTTACAGCAAAAGCTCCCACGCCCAATACAACAGTAATAAAGTACAGAAGCCATTTAAGTTTTGTAGTAGGAACTAATCCTTTGTTTTTCATCTCCTGTAAAAATCCCTGAGCTGATTTCGATTCCGTAAGTGCCTGCTCCATAACTGCACCATAGTTATTGTGCAAAGCCTTCCATTCGTGCTCTTTAAATGCCAACTGAGCCGGCGAGCCTTCAATAATATATTTCCCGAAAAACTTCAAACCGAACGTACGATCTGCCAAAGTACGTATCATAAAATAGTCGCCGAACAATTTCTTCTTGTATGCTTCAGCTTCTGAGGAATATACCGATTCAAACGTTTCTTTAAAGTCACCTGTTAATTCATGCTGAGAAAAATCAATCTGGTTCCATGTATATCGTTTTTTGACCATCTTTGAAGGATCTGTCGGATGAGGTTCCAATACATCAATAAGAGTTCCTGCACCAAACATATCCCGTAACATGATTTTTTTCAAACCATTTTCTCCTTCAGCGTAAATAAGCGCGCGCATATCTTGAGCAACATTTGTTGCGCTCCCGTGTTCTGTACGTTTTGTAGCGTCAACCTGCATCCATCTATTATTCATTTGCCCGTGCAGACCACGCTTTGCATTTGCGACTCTGTTTTCTTTTTCTTTTGATACGACTTCTGATTGACGACGTAATTCAAGTCCGTTCATCTCTTCGTATCGTTCTTCAAGAACATCGATAATCGATTCGCTCAGTGAACTTTCCAGTTGACCTAATAATTTTCTCTCCTGAAGCAAACGTAGAGATTCGTTTCCTCCTCTTCTAACTCTCCCTCCCGATTTTAATTTTAGATCAGCTGATTTACTTGATATTCTATTAGCTACAGCTTCATTTATTATGTTTCTCAAACCTGAAGGCGCATCTTCCGTGCCCATGATTTCTTCAATTATTTGTTGATATGTTGCGGCCCGATTTTCAAATCGTTTTATGTTTCTTACTCCTACACCTGTTAATCCTTGTGCTTCTGTGTTTAAATTCGCCAGATTGTTATTTAATATTGCGTATCCTGTCGCATTATATCCAGGTGATGTTAATTTCTTATTGAGATCTTTAATTTCATCTTGTATCTCCCAATATCTTTCAAATCTCCTAATATCACCAGAAGATATTTTATTTTTTTTTAATATTTCTCTTTGAATAGTTCTGGCAACTGTATCCTTATCAGCCGTTTTGAGTAAATCCTTAACGTTGTCTCTGGTATAAGCTCCTGGAGCAATTTTTTCAACTGCCTCATATATTTCATCGATTTTTTCTTTATACGTTTGTTCTGCTTCTTCTTTTTTGTCTTTAAGCTCCTGTGTTTTTTCGTCCGATTCTGCCGGTGCAAGTTTTAATGCTTCCTCCATAACCTGACCAAGGCGCGCAGAGTATTTAGCACGTAAGCGCGTATCCTTTAGCAACGTATCTTCTACAAGCCTTATTCTCTCCGACTCTGTAACGCCTGCCTTGAATAATTCGGGGAACGTAAGCGCCAATCCTGGATCATTGGCAATAGTTCGTAAACACTCTGTAAGCATAGTTGCGTATGAAGTAAATCGTTGAAGATCTGGATTATTAGCAGCTTTTAATTTTGTGAATTCAGCCCCAGGACTCGAGGATGATTGGAGCTCAAGATAGGAAAGCACCCCGGAATATTTATCGATTAGCTTGCCTGCTTCTGCCGCAACTGCTTTTTGTTCTGCAGATGCTTTTGAATCTACTTTAGCTAAACCTCTGTTATCAAGTGCAACTGCTCCTGCGCCAAATGCTGCTTTAAACGATTCCTGAGATTGTCCTGAGTATGCACCATGCTCAGCTTGCGCTATTTTCTGTCGCAATCCTTCTTTACCTGTAGTCCCACTTGCTCGTAGATCGACTAATTTCTTCGCATTTGCAATCGCCTCTGCTTTTAATAGCGCGGGATTCCTTATATTTGCGCCAAAAGCGAGAACTTCTTGGGGGTTGAATGCTCTTGCCGGTGCTTCTGCTACTCCTGTTGATGCTGGCATATAATAATTAATGTATTAATTGACTCAACTTATTTGTAACTTCCTGTAATTTTTGTTCATCTTGTTTATTAACGTTTTCGGAACGTATTTTTTGATACGATGATTTATATATATCCCATTTACTTGTTAAGTTAGCCAAAAATGTTTCCAGTTCAACCGTCGATTTGATTCCATCAAGATTGTCCAAAATATATTTTGAAGATATTGTTGCCTCTTCGTCAGATATCTGGCCACTCCCAAGCGCCGCTATCATCGTATCACATAGGTCATCGTAAACTTTATTCCGAAATTCATCGGTAATATTATCCATACGATCACTATGACAGTAATTTTTAAAAAAGTCAAGGATATTTGATTCACGAACGAAAATATTTTTGTAATAAAAAAGTAGAATGATTTTCACAACAGTTAAAATTACGTAGTTGTTTTTTTACGGACGGAAGATTTACTTTTTCTTTCTCCGAAGATCAGCTTTTGTTATCCGTAATGGCGTGTAGGTGCACGGTTTCTTTTTTTTCTTTTCTAAGTCGGCCGCAATGATCCATACCTCAACATCTCCGCTTTGATGAGAAATTCTTTGACTAATAGCGCTTCTTGTTGCTCTATTTTGGACGGTTCCGTCTAGAAAAGTAATAGTAATGCCTTTTCTTTTTTTCTCTTTTGTGATTTGAATTGGTTCTCCATATTCGGTGAATACTTCTCTTTCAGTTGCATACGAAGTAACTTTACCTCCTTCACCCATAACGTCGGCGCCATTATAATCATAGTAATAAGGATTTACATTTTTAATATCCGAGGCCGTTGTAATAACCGTAAAGCCATGTGTATTACGATAACCTTTCTGCGGATGACGTATCGAAGAATCCGAATAAAAACAGGCAATAACCTCATTTCCTGTTTCTTTTGGATCAAACGAAACGATAAAATTTACGGTTCCTTCGTAGTTGGGAAGCGTAAAATAACCCGCGTCAACTCCCGAAGCTGCGGCAGGATACTGCGGATGTGAATGAACATGTCCCAAAATTCCCAGTTCGCCATATCGATCATTTCTTTCTATTTCTTTAAGTTTCTCGTACATTGGAATAAATGATGGAGCATATTGTTTCAAAAAATCTTCGTATCCTGGTTCTGTAGTTACTCCATGCGCACCTAATGTTTTGCTATAAACAGTTGAAGGTTGTCGAGTGTGTTGAGGAAGTACTCCAACAATATGAAAATAGCGTCTCTCAGTTTTTGGATCAATCCTCTGATATCCATATATATTTGCTCCTACTTCATGATAGGGAAAATCTGTCCTTCTAAGTATCCTCATCAAGGGTAATATTTCTGCCTCAACGACCATTATTGGCGTATCGTTTGGCCTTTGATCAATCGGGAGTCCGATATCGATTGGCAAAATGTGAGGATTTTCAACCCAAGGAAACTCTTTTTCAGTTCCTGATCTCACTCCTGTAGCTCCTACATTAATATTGATTGCTCCACCTCTGTCTCCGCCTGGTTCTTGCATAGAATATAATATACTATAATTAAATATGTCCTGCCCTAACTGCGACAATCAATTGAAAGAAACAGTCGTCGATAGTCAGGTCGTATTTCATTGTTCCAACTGCGGCGGTAGTTTCTTCGAAGAGAACAGAATTAATTGTTTAACGTTTTCTTCAACTCAGTAATTGGCCAGGGTTGACACCTACGAGGTGTCATGTCAAAAGAGGTGGTAAGAGTTCACGATCTTTGACACGAGGCATTTAGTAGAAGAAGTTTTGTCTGCTCAAATGGGTTGAGGTTCTGTAATCTCCATGTACCAAATAGTGAGGCAAGAATAGATTTTGTTTCTGATCCTTTTTTCGATCTGGTACCACCTGATATTTTTCTTGAAACAACCAGATGTCT
>CAZFNL010000102.1:0-17258 GCA_964520615.1 uncultured Gammaproteobacteria bacterium | reverse complement strand
TTAATAAGGTTTTTCAACCTCTCTTCAAACTCCCCCCGATGCTTTGCTCCGGCTATAAGAGACATCAGATCAAGTGATAACACCCTTTTATGAAGAAGGGTTTCCGGAACGTCTCCATGAGCAATACGAAGAGCCAAACCTTCTACAATTGCAGTCTTCCCCACACCCGCATCTCCAATTAACACAGGATTATTTTTAGTTCTTCGTGAGAGTATATGAATGATACGCTCAATCTCGGTACTTCGGCCAACCACCGGATCAAGCTGTCCCTGGGCTGCTTTAGCGGTTAAGTCCTCAGTGTACTCCTCAAGAGCAGAACTAGATTTTTTTTCCTCTTCTTTTTCTAGCTCTTTCTTGCCAGTTATCTTTTTATTCAACACCTCAGGCTTCAGATTGTATTTAACCAGAGTTCTCGCAGCTAGGCCTTCCCCTTCATGCGAAAGAGCCAATAATATATGCTCCGGAGAAACAAACTCGTAACCTAAAGATCTTGCGGCTGACAACGACAACTCAAGCACCCGCTTCACTCGGGGGGAAAACTGCGGCTGCCCGGTAAAATTGCCTGGTTTGAAACTTCTCTCCAATTCCGTCTGTATCTCTGATGGAGTAGCTTTACATTCGGAAATAATCTGGTAAATACTGCTGTCACGAAGAAGTCCCCAAAGCACATGCTCTGTATCTATATACTGGATTTTCAGCTCTTTTGCTTTCCCCACAGCGCTCATTAGGGCAGTATTAGCTCTTTGGGTCAGCCGGGACAGAACATCCATTCCGGCTCTCTTTTTCATGTCTATATTCGTCTGATTATCGCTGGAAGCGTCTTTTTTTTGTGGGGTATTCTTATCTTTTTGCTGTTGCTCTGTCTTTCCTTTTGGTTGATCTGGCTTTTGAGAAACACTACTCTGCTGCTGTCCGACAACAGGCGACTTACCTATTCCAGAAAAAGTTCTACCACCAGGAGGGTTACCAATTCCCGAATAACTTGTGCCTGATGGGGGATTACCTATCCCTGAATAAGAAGCGTTTGTATTTTGCACGGTATCCGAACCCGAGGTCGCTTGGGTTGAGTTTTTTGTAATGGTAACTACCCGTTGGTCTGCGCCTTGACCGCCCGCAGTATCACCTTGCTGACTCCTGCCGCCTGAAGCGTCTTTTTTCAAGTATCTGCTGAAATTAAAAAGTCCCGCGGGCATAAATTATTTCGGAAAGTAATTATAATTTCCAGTAATATGCTCCATAAATTGCTGACCATTTACCATAGCTTTCCTCAAGCAAAATTCTGGAATACAGTTCTAGTTAAACATGGCTGATAAAATCTGTCAATACTAAATAAAATGGATAATAAAATGGATAAAAAAACTTTTCACGGAAAATTAATCTATTTAGGTCATAATATGACCTGGAAAGCCTTACTTGCAAGATAATTTTTCACATTTTACGCTAGAAACAGTTATTGTTTTGCAGTCCGTATAAGAATTACGCACGAACTGACAACGACTTATGGAACAACATCCAGTCCCAAGAAATATTAGCGGTTTCCAATTCCACCTTATCGGAGACATGACGCTGCGCCAATTTGGTTATTTAGCTGTAGGAATTGGAGGAGCTTATTTCATTTTTAAGTTTGCACCGTTCCCGTCTATAATCAGTTTTCCGTTTGCGGGAATAGTAGGGCTGGTAGGTTTTGCCTTTGCCTTTTTACCAATTCAGGAAAGACCTTTGGATAAATGGTTAGTAGCTTTTATAAAAAGCATTACTTCTCCCACGCAATATTTATGGATAAAAAACAACCCTCCTCCTGATGTACTTACAAGACCAATTGTAGTTGGGCAACGGGTGATATCACAATCAACACCCCATATAGTTGCGCATAGAGAAGCGCAACAAAAATTAGCTTCATACTTAGCATCGCTTCCTCAATCACCCCATGAAACCTTAAATCTAAGGGAGAAAAAATATATAAACTCCACATTGTCGCTTTTCCAAACATCGGGTGTATATATAGGAAACAACCCGACAACATATGTCGCCTCGAAACCGTCTTACGCGCAACATGTCGAACCCTTAAGATATACCCCTCTTTCCAAACAATCCACACCCATCAACGCTTCTTTTACCAGTCATGTAGTAAAATCACCACAAACCGATGCGGCAATTCAACCCAAATCTGATTCTAATAAAGTTACTGCAGGTTTTAAGCAAATAACCATAAACCAACTGTCAAACATAAAACCAAATACACAAAAAACCTCTCCGCCTACTATTCACGACACACCAACACAACCGGAAACTGAAAAACAGGCCACGCAAAAAAATGTCCAAGAGCAGACTAAGGGACCTACTGTTTTGCCTTCAATCCCAAAGCCAGCAACCCAATCAATAAACCAATCGACTTCGCAAAAATCAATCGCCCAAATTGATAAGGTTAAAGATCAAAATACTCTAGAAACTCAAAACGTAACAAATAGCCTCCAAAAACAACTAACAGACTTGGCTGCAGAAAAAAAGAGACTTGAAGACGAACTGAACAAACTTAAAAATGAAAGAGTGAATTTGGGAAAACCAGAGATTATAAAACCTGCTGTTATGGAAGAAAAACCTTCAAAAGAACCAACCATTAAGACTATACCGGCAAAGTCTATTGCTATAGAAATGGGTCTCACAAATATAAATCAAAGCCCCAATATTATTGCGGGTGTTTTTAAGGATCCTCAACATAAAATTTTGCCAAACATCATTCTCACAATAAAAGATAAAAATAATAACCCCTTAAGAGCAATGAAAACCAATAAACTTGGCCAATTTGCTACTGCCACACCCTTACCAAACGGGGTATATCTCGTAGAAGCTGAAGACCCGCTAAAAAGGTACGTCTTTGATATTGCCGAAATCACGCTTGCTGGTAAAGTATTTTCTCCAGTAGAAATAATAGCCAAAGGTGAAAAAGAACTTATGAGGGAAAAACTTAACAAAGCGGTTTTTGGCAATGCTACAATATAATAGTAGTAAGTGTAGTCATAAAGTGCAGTTTACAATATGTCACAACCAACATCCGCCCCCATAAGGGCAACAACTCAAGAATTTTTAGATATTGAAGATATTAAGGAGGATATTATTATCCTTCGGGATGGTTCAGCCGCCTTGGTTATAGAAACAACTGCGGTAAATTTTGGCCTTTTATCTGAAGAAGAACAAGACGCTTTAATCTATGCTTATGCTTCATTGATTAACTCCCTTTCATTCTCTCTCCAGGTGGCCATCCTATCTAAACGGATGGACATTTCCTCATATATCGAAACTATCACCCAGGAAGAAGAAAGACAGAACAATCCTGTCGTGAGAAGCCGTTTACACACCTATAAGGAATTTATTATGTCTATTGTAAAAGAAAATCGGGTTCTGGAAAAAAAGTTTTATTTAGCAATTCCTTTCTCAGCGTTAGAATTAGGGGTAAAAGGAGCTGTTGGCGGGAATAAAAAAAGACTGCCATTTTCCATAGATTATATAGTTTCACGAGCTAAAACATCGCTTTTGCCCAAACGCGACCATCTTTTAAGACAGTTAGGAAGAATCGGACTTAAAGGCAGACAACTACCAACGCAGGAGTTGGTTGAAATTTTTTATAACATTTACAATCCCACATTGACCGGTGAAAAGCTGGGTGAAATCGCGGGATACACCAAACCCTTAGTCGAAGGGTTAGGAAAGAACCTATGACATTCTCATTATTTGCTAAAAAAACTAATGCGGCTAATCAAATCCAAATCCCTCAACAGCCTACACAAACAGTTGGATTTGCTAAAACTGCAGTAGCAACCCAAAATATAAAGAACATAAGCGCACAAAGTAAAGTCGCCACCTCCGCTTATATTCCACCAACAAAACTTGCAACACAAACTCAAAAATTAGCCCAAGGCATGGTAACTGTGAAAGACCTTATCGCTCCTTCGCTTGTTGAAGTTGATTTCGACCATATACGAGTAAATAACAGTTACTACAGAACTCTTTTTGTAGCAGGCTATCCAAGGTTTGTATCAGCAAACTGGCTGCACCCACTTCTCTCTTTTGACCATTCTCTTTTTATATCCATGTATATTTACCCTACTGAGTCAAAAGTGATTTTGGAAGACCTCAAAAGAAAAATTGCGGAAATGGAAGCGACTATTCAAGCGGATATGAAAAGAGGAAAAGTTGTGGATCCGTCAGTCCAAGTGGCTCTTGATGACGCACTCGCTCTCCAAGCACAATTAGCAAAAGGAGCGGAAAGATTTTTTCAATTTAGTCTGTATATTACCATTCCCTCTGAATCTGTTGAGGAATTAAACCGGATATCAAAAGAGGTAGAATCAACCATTGGTTCACTTTTAATCATTCCTAAGCACGCTACATTGGCTCAGGAAGACGGTTTCAAGTCAACTCTACCATTATCAAAAGACCGGTTGGACATCACAAGAAACATGGACACCACGTCACTTGCAACCACATTCCCTTTCACAACCGCCTCCCTTACTGCTAATACTGGCATTTTATATGGAATAAACGAACACGATGGGAGTCTTGTAATATTTGACAGGTTTAGTTTGGAAAACTCTAACTCGGTGGTTTTTGGTAAATCAGGGGGAGGAAAAAGCTTTCTTGTAAAATTGGAAACTATGAGACATCTGATGTTTGGCACTGACGTTTTTGTTATTGATCCGGAAGGGGAGTATACCGAGATGACCCGCGCTATGAATGGAGATCTTATTGATTTTTCTTTTAACTCACCGATAAAAATCAACCCTTTTGATTTGTCAGGCATCGTTGAAGAAGGAGAGAATGAATTAGGACTCAAAATTCTTTCTCTTCATGCGCTTATGCGTGTAATTATGGGAGAAATATCTCCAGCTGAAGATGCGATTTTGGACCGAGCGCTGGTTATGACTTATAAACAAAAAGGTATTACTCCTGACCCAGCTACCCAAAGAAACGATCCGCCCCTTATTGAAGATCTGTATAAAGTGCTTTTGGGTATGGAGGAAGAATCGGCTAAAAGACTGGCGGAACGGTTAGAAAAATTTGTCAAAGGAAGTCTGGCTGGAATATTTAACCAGAAATCAAATCTTAATATACAAAACCCTTTAACCGTTTTTAACATTAAAGAGCTTGAGGATGAACTCCGGCCAATAGCTATGTTTATCATTCTCGATTTTATATGGACAAAGATTAAAAGGCAGGTAAAAAAAAGAGTGCTTGTGGTAGACGAAGCTTGGTATCTGATGAAACATCCTGACTCCGCTACATTTCTTTATGGTTTGGCCAAAAGAGCTAGAAAATATTACCTTGGAGTCACCACCATCACCCAGGATGTCGAGGATTTTCTCTCTACTGATTATGGTAAAGCAATTATCACTAATTCCAGCCTACAGAT
Source organism: uncultured Gammaproteobacteria bacterium (assembly GCA_964520615.1). Taxonomy (GTDB): domain Bacteria; phylum Patescibacteriota; class Microgenomatia; order 2-02-FULL-39-11; family 2-02-FULL-39-11; genus JAMCUI01. The sequence continues at coordinate 11,851 of CAZFNL010000102.1, read as the reverse complement.
ACTCCTAAAACAATCTACTGCCGCGATAGATAAATTGACACAAGTATTCTACCTCTCAGGTGGAGAAAAACATTTTCTTCTCTCAGCAAGCGTGGGAGAGGGATTGTTTTTTGCAGGCTCTTCACATGTGGCTATACAAATAATTGCATCACCTGAAGAACACCAATTGGCAACAAGTAAACCCCAGGAGATATTAAATGAGAAGTCTTTTTTGGATAATACAAAAGATGATACTTCTTATATTTCCTCTAAGTTATAATATTAAAATACTAGAACTAACATGCAAACCGCCACTGATTCTGAACTAGAACAGGAAAACGAAGACGTCATTCAAGAACAAGAGTCTGACAAACCCGTAAACGACGAACTTTCGCAAGGTGATCTGCAAAACTTAAACACGTGGGTAAGCCTCGGATTAAGTGGAGGTGTTTTTTTCGCAAATAGAGAAAATGAGATTCGTATCACTTATAACACCCTGCATGACGTTAATCCAGAAAATTTATTAGATCTTAAAAACCCTACTTACTATAATGATGTACGGCTAGCACATAGAAATTCCAACCAACTCGCTAAACAAAAAGGATTGTTGAATAGAAAGTGGTACATGAGTCGGGATGATATAAAAAGAAGAACATATTCTCTTATAGTTGCTAGGAAGATTCAAAAAAAGGCAAATGACTTGGAAATTGACAGAAGAATAAAAAATGCCGTCTCACAGTATGGATTAAACGATGAGAATGCCACCAACTTAAAAACTCTAACCAAAAATTGGTTAAAAGATCATCCGGGCGGAGATATTAACCAATGTCTTATCGTAAACTCTACCAACCTCTACCTAAAACAAAATTCAATATCTCAAGCAGACGCCAACTTAATGGGCAAAAAGGCTGGCCAACTTACTGAGGAAAATAAAAAGGCAAGAGATCAGGTTATACAGGAGATGAAAGATAATGGGATGTTGGATCGTGCTAAATCAGAGATATCCAATTTTCTTGATCCAAACAGTAAAATCCCTGATAGAAAACAATTAAGGTCATCGCTTGAATTTGTTGAAAATGGAAAGCAAAATAACACAACAAGTCAAACCACTAATGCCATTTCACAACCCACTAATAATAATCAGACTTTACAAAATACTGCAATCAATAAAATACCCTCTCTACCGAGAAACATACCGGTATTAAGTAGTGGAATGGTCAAGACTTTAAAAGAAACACTGTCAAAAGCGGTAAACCAAGTTCAGAAAATTTTGAAAAATTTATTATCAAAAATTGCCCAAAAAATATTAGAAACAGTTGTCAAAATCGGTACAAAAATCCTAAAAACTATTGGTTGGGAAACCATAAAAGGGGCAATTGGCGCCGCAACAGCAGGTATATTCACAGCGGTTGATAAAGGTTTAGACGTTATAAAACTTGCTTCCTTTGGTTTAATTGACGTAAAAGGATGGATTTGGAAACCTATAAAATTTACCGGAGAACTTATTATAATCATCATCACTGCCTCAATTATTGGTTTTTTATTATTTTGCGTTATTGTTATCGGTTCCAGCGGATCTGGAGTTTTTGATAAAAACACATATAACAATAAGATTGTCTTGCCAAACGAAAAAAAACTAAGTTGGAGTGAATTTCAACAAATATATTTAAGCGATAAGGATATTAACATTGTTAATAATTCTATAACTGGAAATTCTTGGAGTGTTTTTATGTCGCAATATTTACAACCAAAATATGAGTATTTATCCCTGAACCCTAACTGGCATGATGATGTGAAGAAATGATAAGGAAGAAGATGTTGGTTTGAAAACGCCAGGATTAAGCGATCCGTTTGTTTCAAATACGATACTTTCCTCAGGGTAATTAGCTAAAAGATCAAGAAGAAACCTAAAGTTAAAAGCAATCTCTGTTTCCTCACCTTCAACCTTTGCCTCAACATAATCCTCATCTTCTCCAACTTGTGGAGTATTAGCGGAAAGGTGTAAACCATCTTTTGATATTTTTATTTTAATAATATTAGCTGCACCTCTAGCAAAAAGAGAGGCTGTTTTTACAGATTGAAAAAAGCCGTCTTTGTCTACAACAACCCTTGTTTTCCCTCCTTGAGGAATAATTTTTTCGATATTTGGAAACTCTCCTTCAATAAGTCTGGTAAATATAATTCCGTTCGGAAAAACAAACACAGCCTGATTTTTATTTTCTATAAGAGCAAATTCCAATTCCTCAGCTTTTACTTCTTGAGCGATCCTAATCACTTCAGACAATGATTGGGCTGGTAGGATTATATTAAAATTTTGTCTCTTATCAGGAATATTTACACTCTCAACAGACAATCTATACCCATCAGTCGCCGCAAAGGACATCTTCCCATCAGATAAAATGGTTCTAATACCGGTTAGTACCGGTCGCCCCTCATCGGTTGAAGCTGCAAACACAGTTCTTGTTATAGCATCTTTGATTTTTTCAAACCTAAATTTCTCTCTTACCTGTGGAGGCTCTAAAAATGGGGGGAAATCACCAGTCGGCATAGTGGAAAAAACTGCTTTTGTTTTATCTGTTTTTACATGTAAATTGTTTCCATCAAGATCAAACTCGACTTTATCAGCTATAAGATTTGAAATAAACTCTGTGAGAAGTTTTCCGGGCACTGTAACTTCTCCTTCTTTTTCTATTTTTGCCGGGATTGAGAAGATTAAACCTATTTCTAAATTAGTTACTGCAAATTTTATTTGTCCTTTATCAGTTTTTATTAATACATTTGACAAAATCGGAATTTGAGGTCTTGAGGAAATATTTCTGCTTAATATGGATAAAATTTTATTGAGGTTTTCTTTTAGAACGAAAAAATGCATATTATATTAAAAGTAATAGTAGTATTAGAGAGTGTTGATAAGTGTAGATAATTTTATAATAGCAGTCAAGGACAAGAAATTTTAATAAAAAACTTATGTTTATAAAATCCTTGAAATGAAGTGGATAATTATGTGGATAAAAATTATAAAAATGTGGATAAGTTGATAAATGGTTAAATTATCCCAAAAGTTTATTTTTTATCCCCATAATATCACCACGAATTTGTTCGTTTGTTGATAATAAATCTGTTATTTTTTTTACACCGTGAATTATAGTCGTGTGGTCTCTACCGCCAACTAAATTCCCAATATCTGCAAGGGGAACGTTTAATTCTAACCGCATAATATAGTAAAGTATTTGTCGAGGTCTTGCCAAATTTCTATCCCTTCTTACTCCTTTAATCTGGGATGGTTTCAGATTGAAATATGTAGCAACGGCATTCAGCGCGTCTTCAGGCATTATTCCATTTTTTTTAGGCATTTCTTTGACGCTTTTTCCAAGAATATTTTTTACCAGATCGATGTCAATTGGAACATCTCTTGTTTGAGATTCTGTCAGGATACGGATAAGGACCCCTTCCAGTTTCCTCGGATTTTCAATGTTTGCTGCAAGAAGTTTTGCTAAATCTATTTTTAATTCAACTCCACGCTGTTTTGCCTTAATAAGAAGTATTGCAGTGCGTAGTTCAAAGTCCGGTGGACCAATATCTATAGATAGTCCTCCCTCAAATCGTGAACGCAACCTTGCCTCTAATTTATTTATCTCTTCAGGCGGTTTGTCAGAGGTAAGCACGATTTGTCCACCTGCTTGTTGTATCGCGTTAAAAGTGTGGAAAAATTCCTCCTGTACTGCGTTTTTACCCGCAATAAACTGGATATCGTCTATAAAAAGCGCATTTGTTCTGCGGTATTTTTTCTTGAACGCGACAGTGGTCTTGTTTCCTATAGCTTCTATAATATCGTTGGTAAATTCTTCTCCTGTGCAGTAAATAATTTTTAGTTTAGGATTATTTTTTATTACTGCGTGACCTATTGCCTGCATCAAATGTGTTTTTCCCACCCCGACCCCGCCGTATAAAAACAATGGATTGTAGGAAGCGCCTGGAGATTTAGCAACAGCGGTAGCAGCAGCATACGCCATATGATTTGATGAAGAGACGGCAAAATTCTCGAAGGTGTAATAATGGTTGAGGTATGGAGGGTTAGTAAGAATATTAAGAGATTGTTTTACCTTAAATAAAGGTTCATCAAAAACTTTTTTATCAGAAACTACAGGGAGAGCCTTAAAAACAAGCTTGGCAGCGGTTTTTGTATAAGAGGTTAATGTTTTCTGTATTAAATCATAATATCTTTTCTCAATTAGGTTTATCAAAAGTGGCTGATTACAACCAATGATTGCTGTATCCTGGGTCAATTCTAGTAATTTGGTTTGCGACAGAAAGGTTTGAAAAGACGCTTTGGTAATTTGTAGTTCCAAGTCGGCCAAAACAATCTGCCACAGTGTTTCTGTGTTCATAAAAAGATATCCACATCCTAAAAAAGTTATCCACAATTGTCAAGGTGCTTTAACTACTACTTTCTATAAACAATTATGCAAATTCTGTTTTAATGCTAACAACATGAACAGATTTGGATTAAAGATTTATATTTAGTGTAAAATATGATATTATATGGAGCATTATGACCAAAAGAACATTTCAACCTAAAAAGAAAAGAAGGGTTAAAGTACACGGTTTTCGCAGTAAAATGAAGACTAAAAACGGCCGTCACGTCTTGGCCCGAAGAAGAGCTAAAAGTAGGAAAAAACTCAGCGTTTAACCTCATGTTACCCAAAATACACCGATTAACTATCGGTGATTTCAATAAAAACAATCAGAAACCCCAGAGGTTTTACTCTAACAACTTGACTTTTTTTATAAAAACAAAAGAAAGTAATAAGTCTTCCGGGTTTTCCATTTCAGTACCTAAATATTTGGACAAAAGAAGCGTTTATAGGCATAGAACAAAAAGAATGATTTCTCAATTTTTAATTTCAAAACTGGAAAAAATTATTAACGGTTATGACATTCTCGTTAAGCCCAAAAGGATTTTTTCGAAAAAAGAAGGTAAGTTAATTAACGAAGAAATATATAATCTTTTACGTTTATCAAGGTTGATTGCCTAAAATGAAAAAAATTACTCTAAAACTTTTATCACTATATAAGAAATATATCTCAGAAGGTATTTTGAGCGTTGTTTATCTAGGAGATTGCCGATTTCAACCAACTTGTTCTGAGTATACTTATCAAGCTGTAGGGAAGTATGGTACAATCAAAGGATTAATTTTAGGCGTTAAAAGAATTTTACACTGTAATCCCTTGTTTAAGGGAGGAGATCATCCTTTAAGGTAATTTATGTTTAATCCAGGCAATCCTTTTGATTCATTTCTGGTAATACCAATCCTGAATGCTCTTGTGGCGGTTTATAAATTGATTTTGTTTTTCAAGCTTCCCGGAGCTTTCGGATTGGCTCTTATCGTGCTTACCGCCATTATTAGAGTGGTGCTTAATCCTCTTATGGTGACGCAATTGAAAAGTGCCCATAAATTGAGCAAGCTCAAACCTGAACTTGACAGGCTTTCTGAAAAACATAGGGATGATAAAAACAGGCTGCATCAAGAGCAACTAAAGCTTTACCAGGAGGCGGGTATTAACCCCGCAGCGGGTTGTCTTCCCCTTCTTATACAAATGCCCATACTTCTAGGTTTGTATAACTTATTTTTTAAACTACTGAGTAATGCCAATCTTGTACAAGTGACAAAGGAAATTAACAGCGTTCTTTATACCCCGCTTTTGAAAATAAGCACTATTAATTTATCTTTTTTCGGTATGGATTTAGCCCACAAACCATCAGACTGGTCAAAATATGGGGTATGGTTGCTTTTCGTGCCTGTAGTGACGGCACTTCTTCAGTATCTTCAAACAAGAATGATGACTCCCAAGACGCCACAAGTAGCACTTAAAAAAGTCGGGGATGAAAAGAATAAAGAAAAAAAAGAAGATATGGGAACAGCGATGCAAAAACAAATGGCAATAATGATGCCCCTTATGATTGGATTTTTTTCCTACTCCTTTCCACTCGGCTTATCCATTTATTGGAACACTTTTACTATATTTGGTATAATTCAGCAGCGTCAGCTTAATAAAATCATGGAGAAAGAAAATGAAGAAAAAAGATAAAGAAGTCAAACTTACAAGCGATATAAAGACAACTGTTTTGGAACTTATGGACAGATTGCATATCGAGGGAAGTGTAGACGTGGAAGAGGACAAGTCCGATTCTTCCGAAGAAACAAATCATTTCAAAGTGGTAATACAAACAAATGAAACAGGACTTCTTATTGGTCGACATGGAGAAACTCTAAATAGTCTTCAATTAATCTTGGGAGTGGTACTTTATAAAAAGATGGGTAAATGGATAAGGGTGATTTTGGATGTAGGAGATTATAGAAAAGTAAGGGAGGAAAGTATAAAAGAAATGGTGGGTAGAATTGTTGCTGAGGTTGAATCAATGGGACAGCCAGTTACACTGCCTTATCTTACGCCACTTGAACGAAGAATTGTACATATAATGCTTGCTGATAATCCCAAAATTATGTCTGAATCGACAGGCGAGGGAAAAGAAAGAAGAGTAACGATTAAACCTCGTCAGCAAGGTTAATTTAGCTATCAGTAGAACTTCGTTAGTATTGGATAGATGTGAATTTGGCGTTGGTTTCTTTTTATATCCTTCTACTTTTTTTACCGTCTCAACTCGGCAGACACTTTTTCCCAAATTTTTCCCTTGTTTCGGGTGTTATAAGCGATTATCTTGTACCAGTCTTTTATTTCACAGATTTTTTAACTATTTTAACCATAATCCTATACATTATTGAAAATAGGCGTAATTTGCTTCGACGGAAGTATTCCTCTTGGGTGATTTTCGTCCTAACCGTTCTCATTTATTTATTTTTTAATAGTATAGTCATTGCTTCAAATAAATGGGTTGCGGTTTATAAGACCGTAAAAATCGCAGAATTTATTCTTTTAGGATATGTTGTTTATAGGTTAAAACCGAAACTTTTATCAGTATTGTCTGTTCTTTCGATTTGCGCAGTTTACTCATCGGTTTTATCTGTTTGGCAATTTGTGTCGCAGAAATCAGTAGGAGGATTATTTTACTGGTTGGGTGAAAGGACGTTTAGCTCCAATACTCCAGGAATAGCGGCGTTTTCCCTAAATGGGCAACTTATGCTTCGGTCATATGCCACTTTTCCTCACCCAAATGTCTTAGGAGGTTTTCTTGCTATTTTGCTACCGGCGTTTTTATTTTTAATTATTAACAGAAAAAAGATGAAAGTAGGGATGAGAGTTTACTATTGGTTTTTATTTGCTTTGGCGCTTGGTTTTGTTTCTTTAGTTTTAACTTTTAGCAGAGCAGCATGGATAATTACTTTTTTGGGATTTTTTCTAGTTGTTATGCAGCGAAAAAGTGTTTACCTTTTAAACATCCTAAAAAATAAAAATCTGGTATTATCTCTATTTTATATTCTAATGTTTCTGTCCGTTTTTACGCTTCTTGTTTTTCCTCAGGGAGAAAAAATTATTGGTGGCCAGAGTTGGTCTCAAAGGGCAGTCCTTGATAAAACAGCGCTGATCTTAACGTTGCAACACCCGCTTCTTGGTATAGGATTGAACAATTTTGTAGTACATGCGCACAGAGTTATAAACAACTATTCTGATATATATCTTTTACAGCCCGTCCACAATTTTTACCTATTAGTTTTGGTAGAAACTGGTCTAACAGGATTTGCCATTTTCTTGCTATTTATTGATTTGGTATTAGATCGGAGTATAAAATCAGGTTTAATTGTTTTAACCATTGAGATACTCCTTTTTTTATTGGGATTTTTTGACCATTATCTTTTTACTTTGCAGCAAGGTCAATTAATTTTTACCCTTTTTACTTCTCTTGCGTTGATTCCTCGTAAAGTCTAATCTTTTTCTATTTCAGGAATATTTTATGGGTTGTCTTTTTAGCCCAAAATGCTAAACTGACATGTATTGGATTATCTATGAAGTTACATAGAGTATTATTGTTTATTTTTATACTACCAGTGACTCTTTTTCTGGATCTTATTTTTTATGCTTTGGTAAACAGTTGTCCAGCATGTAACAGTTTCAGTCAGTGGGTGGGGAGTGAGGGAGCCTTGTCTTTTCCAATTGTAGTTGGATTGACTGAATGGTTTAGCCAGATATTCACAAATATTAAAACTTCAAAGAAATAATTTCTTTTATGAATATAGCAGTTTTGGGGGGCAGATTTGACCCGCCTCATATTTGGCATTTTTGGACAGCTCAACAGGTACTTGAGAATACAGGTTTTGTGGATCAAGTTTGGCTAATGCCAGATTATTCAAACGCCTTTAAGCCCATTATTGCTTCCGCCTCAGATAGAATAGAAATGCTTCATTTTCTGGAAACCGGGAGAATAAAGCTCTCAACGATTGCTATAGCTAAAGAAGAAACTACTTATACGGTAAATGTTGTAAAGGAACTTGTAAGAGATCCATACAATAAATATTTCTGGATTGTTGGTTCAGATATTACCATTGAATTTACCAGATGGCGGGATTATCAAAGACTATCTCAATTGATAAAGTTTCTTGTTTTCCCCAGAAAGGATTTTCCTATCAAAAACCTGCCTTCAGGTTTTCAGAAGGTGGAAGGGAATATAATGCTAAGTAACGTTTCCTCGACGATCATAAGAGAAAGGATAAAACAGGGGAGGACAATCTCCGGGCTTGTATTTCCGGAGGTAGAGGACTATATAAAAAGGAAGAATCTTTATAAATAAACCAAACTTTATAGTTTCCATGTCAAATCCGGTTGATTTATCTATTAATCCAGCAAAAACCTCTGAAGAGATTGTTTCCTTTATAAAAACCACTTTCAATAAAGCCGGTTTTACGAAGGCTGTGATTGGTTTGTCTGGAGGTGTGGATTCTTCCGCATCTCTCTATTTGGGTGTAAAAGCTCTTGGTGCGGAAAATATTTATGTTGGGCTTTTCCCTTATGGAGGGTGGAATAGGGAGGATTTAGAGGATGCAAAACTCATTTTAAGAGAACTTAAGATTCCAACGGAAAATATAATTTTGCTAGATATTAAGCCGTCAGCAGATAAAATAATAGCGGTTGATCCTGTCATGGATGAGCTTCGTAGGGGAAATATAATGGTAAGAATAAGGATGATTTTGCTTTATGATCTGGCAAAAAAATATAATTCTCTGGTTTTGGGCACTGAGAATAAGACAGAGTATTTACTAGGCTATTTTACCCGATATGGGGATGAAGCATCGGACGTGGAACCGCTAAGGCAGCTTTATAAAACTCAGGTACGGCAGTTGGCAGGATACCTGAAATTGCCGCAAAAAATTATACAGAAAGCACCTACAGCTGGCATGTGGCAAGGCCAGACTGATGAGGAGGAATTTGGTTTTACGTACGAGGAGGCAGACAAAATATTACATTTATATATTGATAGGAAGGAGCCTGTAGAAGAAATAGTTCAATTAGGGATTCAATTAGAGATAGTAAATAAAGTAATAGATAGATTAAAAAGAAACGAATTCAAACATAATTTATCCCACAAATGGTGTTAAAGATTGGATCATGGGAAAATTATAAATGTTAATAATCTAACAGGATGAATATTTTAGTTACAGGAGGAGCGGGTTATATAGGAAGTGTTACCGCTTCGCAATTACTTGAGGCGGGATACAAAGTTGTGGTTTATGACAGTCTCATTAAAGGACATAAAAAGGCAGTGCATAAAGATGCAGTGTTTGTAAAAGGTGATATATCAGATTATATGCTTGTTCTGAAAACATTACGCAAATACAAAATTGACGCAATCTTGCATTTTGCTGCTTTTATTGAAGCCGGGGAAAGCATGAAAGTGCCGGAAAAGTATTTTCATAATAATACTATCAATACACTGCTTTTTCTGGAAGCTATGTTAGCAGTTGGAGTGAGAAAGTTTATTTTTTCTTCGACAGCCGCTGTGTATGGAGATCCGAAAAGGATTCCTATTACTGAAGATGCTGATTTGCGGCCAACCAATGCGTATGGAGCATCAAAACTGTTGGTTGAAAATACTCTTTCTTGGTATCATAAAATTTATGGTTTAAGCTATGTGGCTCTGCGTTATTTTAATGCTTGCGGAGCGACCAAAGATTTAGGAGAAGATCATTCTCCGGAAACTCATCTCATCCCAAGAGCTTTGCAATCAGTGACGGAAAAAGGCGCAAAATTGCAACTTTTTGGTTTTGATTATCCCACAAAAGATGGAACATGCATCAGAGATTATATACATGTATCGGATCTGGCCAGGGCGCATCTACTCGCTCTTAAGTTCATCACTAAAAATGGTCAATGGCAGAAGATTTATAATTTGGGTAGTCAGAATGGTTTTAGTAATAAAGAAGTTATTGAAGCAGTAGGGCGTGTAGTTGGTAAACCGGTTCCTTGTGTTCCTGCTGGCAGAAGAATAGGTGACCCGGCGGTGCTTGTTGCCAGTTCAGAAAAGATTCGAAAGGAACTTGGATGGAAAGCAAAATTTACCAATTTGAATGAAATTATTGAAAGTGCTTATAGATGGAAGCTAAATCATCAATTTGGATACTAATCCGAGATAAACATTTCTTCGTAGGTGATTTCTAATATATCTTTTATATTAATGTAACCGGCGGTTGACCAGTTTTTTCAATTTCTTTGTAGCTTCTTCAGGAGTGATATCTCTTTGTGCTTCAGAAAGCATCTCATATCCAACCATAAATTTTTTTACCACTGCTGACCGAAGTAGAGGTGGGTAATAATGTGCATGCAGTTGCCAGTGGTTATTATTTTTCCCGTAAAACGGTGCAAAATGCCATCCCATGGAATATGGCATTGATGTGTCAAATAATTTGTCATAAGCAACTAGAATTTTTTTCATTATTTTGGCTAAATCTATTATCTCACTAGACGAAAGTTGTATGAGGTTTGGGTGATGATTTTGAGGAATAATCATTATCTCATACGGCCAAGTTGCCCAGAATGGTACCAAGACAATCCAGTTATTATTTTCTATAACAACCCGTTCCTGTTTTAACTGTTCTACTTGTAGATAATCAACGAGTAAAGGAGACTGTTTCTTTTGAAAGTAATTTTTTTGCTGCGCGTCTTCTTTACTAATTTCAGTTGGTATAAAGTTACCGGCCCAAATTTGTCCATGCGGATGGAGATTGGAACAACCCATCATTTCCCCCTTGTTTTCAAATATCTGTACCCATTTATATATCTTACTAAGTGTTTTTGTCTCTTTTATCCAAGTATTGATAACACTTTCTATTTTCTTTTCGGGAATTTCAGCAAGAGTCAAATTGTGTTTTGGTGAGAAGCAGACTACGCGACACACGCCGTTTACATTTTCTGTAAAAAATATTCCTGACTCCTGCTGAATTTTTGATTGATTACTCTTGGTGATGGCAGGGAAGTCATTGTCAAAAACAAATGTGTTTTGGTATTGAGGGTTTATTTGGCCAGAAGCTCTTTTATTGCCTGGACAAAGGTAACATTGATTATCATATTCTGGCTTCTTGTCCTTTGTGATTTTTTCCTGTTTCCCTTTCCATGGGCGGGAAGTTCTCTGTGGTGAAACTAAAACCCACTCATCCTTTAAGGGATTATATCTACGATGTGATTGGAATAGCGTCATATTCTTGGATATTATAGTAGATTTTAGAATATTCCTGAAGTCGGACATTTTATATAAATATAATTAGTCATCTTTTTATTTTTAATGAGTCTGGTCCATAATTAAAAACTCCTTATTCCAGCAAGATAGAATTTATTAAGACAGTAAGAAATCAAGGACAGATATGCGTTTCTTGTGAAAGCCTCAATTCCTCTTGTCAGTTCGTGTCCTAAGTAGAACCTCCTC
>CAZFNL010000101.1:0-2073 GCA_964520615.1 uncultured Gammaproteobacteria bacterium | reverse complement strand
CATTTTGATAGGTCCTTCCTGAAACTTATGTTTGTAATTTAAGAATATATTTTCTTCTTCAAGTTTATGCAGGGTTTTATTTAATTCGATAGTAATTCCTGTCTGATCAGAAGCCGAATATGAAATGTTATCCCTGGTTAGTCGGATTTTTTCTAATTCGTCGAAAGCAGTTAGTCCTATTTGATCGAAAGTCTCGAGTCCACCAAATGGCAAGTAAATAGTATATTTAGAGACAGTACCAATACCTAAATTCTTGAGGTGGATGAACATTGTTACAGAGGTTTCCTCACTTCTAAAGTTAAGACTTATTGACATTCTTGTGGTTTTTAGTTCTCTTCCGGTCTTTCCACTTGAGTTCCTTCCATACAGGACCTGGTCGCCAGAGAGTCTCTTACTGATCAGATCTAATCTTAATAATTTGTTAATATGCCTATATAGGGTTGCTACTCCTACGGGTTTACCGTAAGCCTCTTCTAAGAGCAACTTAATGTCACCAAACTTAAGTTCGCTTTCTCTCATTTTAACCTCGGCTATTTCAATTAAAATGTCAGAGATTGATCTTCCTGAACTTACAGTTTTATTTAACTCGTGGTCGCTTTCTCCCGATCGTCGATATAAGTGATTAGTTCCATTTAGATGCACAAATTTGAAGTAGTGATATTTCTTGCCTTTAGATTGAGTAGAAAAGTTTACGACTCTTGCCTGTCCACCACATACTTTGCATACCCCTAAAACCACCTTCCTACTCATACTATTTTGCTGATTGCTTTCTTGATTAATCAAATTTACTTAAGTGTGGGTATTATAGGCCTATAACCTCCATTTAAATTGCAGAACTGAAAAAGGTTCAACATTAACGAATTTAATGCTGTTGACCGATTTCCATCTACCGGATGAAATCTCTCTGACAATATTCGATAGGTCTTTCGTTTCATTTCGTGACGCCGATGTCATCGACACATTTAACCTCGTTAACCGGTTAGCGGAAGTTATAAACTCGAAACTATCCATCATGGTTGCCGCTGAAAACACAAACAGTTGCTTGGGTTCGGGCCATCTATAAACGATCTGAATACGCCTCGATTCTTCTGGTAAAAGTGGGGTCGATAGCTTTAGCAATACTCGCTTATCGGTTGGACCGTCTTCCATTAAGATTACTTTAAGGCCTTTTGAAGTAGCAGGATCTATCGCAACTAATTCAAGGTTCTCAAAAGTAGTGCCTACATCGCCTACATACCTAAATGGGATATAGTATAGTGGCCAAGAGTGATCATTTTTAATCTCGTAAACAAACGTGTGTTTAGTATACATAGAATCGTTATTTTCATCTTCAAGGCTGATAGATAAAGAAACAATAACAAAACTTAGTCTATCTTTTGAAACCGTGTTAACATAGTGTAAATTCCTCCCCTTTTTCATTTTTTCAATTATACCAAGTTTATCTAGTCTATTCAGACTCACTTTTATAGAGCCAAATCCTATATCTGGGAATTCCTTAACTAGTAATTTTTTCATATCTTTGATTCTAAAAGAGCCAAGTTTAAATTCCTGAGAGTTTATTGTTTCTATTAGAAGCTTCTCAAGGTCGCCTTTCTTAAACCTTTTTGCGATATGGGAGTTTTGATTAGAGTAGTGAATATATCCGTCGTGGTGGTATATGAAATAATCGTAACGTTTTCCATAATTGTTAATAACCCATTTTCGAGTTATTCTGCCATTAATCCCACAAACCGGACATTCCCCTTCCTTTAGATTAAAGACCATTTTATATGAATAACATATAGTATAAAAAAGTTAGAAAAATTATAAATCTTCTGGTTTCCTTATCCCCCGCCAACGTAAGCTCCGCCAAGTGGGTGCACGATTGCGAAGTACGTGGTCGCCACAATAGAGAGCATTATTGCTATGATCTCAAACATTTTAATCCCCCAATATTAAATGAACTACTGGTATATCGCTAATACTATAAAGTTAGAATTTTTTTCTAACTTTGTCATATTATTGAATAGCTCCATTAACTTGTATGTGTGAAAAGTCATGAAATCTGAAGCAGCAAGTGCTGACTGGGTGATG
>CAZFNL010000100.1:0-2316 GCA_964520615.1 uncultured Gammaproteobacteria bacterium | reverse complement strand
GCCGTATCTGAAGCTTATGAAGAGCGACATCGCGGATATCAGAAATATCAGTACCACCCGGTGGGGAGGAGCTATAACCGCGGCATTATTCCTAACGGAGTTCGTCAAAAAAGATCACTGGGTACATTTCGATATTGCCGGTACTGCATTCAATGAAAGTTCTCCACATGATATTATCCAGAAAGGTGGAACAGGGTGGGGAGTGTTGACGCTGCTGGAATATTTACAAAAAAGCACATAATAGTAATCTAATTGACATTCTTCCATATTTCTAATACAATCTACAGTTAAATCATCTATACTCATCATATATGATATGAAGGACCTTAAGACAGCTAATCGACTTATAGAAAAGATTGCTAAAGAATATAAAGAGATTACTCCTATCACTCTTAAAGACATATCGCTTTTCGAAAAATTTTTTGAAAAAGAACCGCATACATATGGAAATTCATGGACTTATATTACGCAAGGTATGTATGGAATAGGGCCACAAGGCCTTGGATACAAATACTATGATGGGAAAAACCTTGCCGCTGTTTGTGTTTACCCTAAAGTTGAACAACCAAACACTTATTGTTTTTACTGGATAAGACCAATGGGGAATCAGATATTAGACATAATTGAAAAATACTCCAAGAAGTTATTGAAAACATACTCAACTCCTACCTATGTAAAAAAAATCTTTAAAGATAGATTCGAATATTTGAAGAAAAGAGAGTTTAAAGATATATTGACTTTTCCTTGGCATACTCATTTTCCATCCGAAGACGATACTTTTCCAGAGCAGGTGTACGATGTGCAATATACAACATCATTACTTCAAAGTCCACCGCGAACAAGCAATATTAGGAAAAGCTATAGAAAAGCTATCTGCATAGAAAAAAATAATAAAGTAGTTATGGATAATTATAATTTTAAGAAGGACGCTTGGCAAATTACTAATAATTTTTTTAATTCCAGCTATATTAAACATAAAAAAATCAATGTTTCGAGTCCAGATGATTACTATAATTCAATATTTAAGAATCCACAGAGAAATAACTTAATCCATAATGTATTTTATGTTAATAATGAACCAGTTGGATTCTATATAGGCGAAAATCAAGGATCAGATACAACTGCAATCTATGCGTTAATTACCTTACGGGATAAAATCGAATATCTTTCAGACTATGTTTTTTTCAAATTGATTGAAAAATGTCAAACTCGATATTTAAATTTGGGAGGTTCAGAAGATGAAGGAATCCATAAATTTAAGTTAAAATTCAAACCGGTTTACGAATTAAAGATGTACTGGGTAAGCTATAATTAATTTATTGTGATAGCATTTGCCAAACAAACTCATAAATAGCTTTTGCACTTTCATAATAATGATTATTTGAGATAAGGATACCCGTTGTATGTTTTTCAAGATTAACTATCGCAACTTTTCCGTCGAACATCATATAATCGATAATTGATAGACTTATTCCTTTAGGAATAAGTCTATAATAATATCTTTCCTTAGGCATATTCTTAATATATCGTTGAGCTTCAGCAGAATTTTCCATAATTTCCCAAACCTGCATATCTTTCCTAGATTTATGTGTTTCTATAAATAAATTCATATTATCAGAGAAAACTTCATGTAATTCTTGAGGGTTGACATACGCTCTGAATTCTTTTGCTTCGAGGGCTTCTTCATAAATATGCATGACTGAAGATTTACCTTCATAGTATTTAATTTGTAAATCTTCACCTTTTTTTGTAGTATTTGCAAGTGTGGAAATACTTTGCAGTACTGGTGAAAAATCTTCTCTAATTCTTTTAACTTCCTGCTCTTTTTTTTCAATTAAATATTCGAGTCTTTCTGGGGGTTCAGCAGTGATTTGTCTTCTTGAGCCCAGTACCGTTTGAGCAACTAAACCCTTTTCAATGAGATTTTTGATATTAAAATGAACTGTAATTCGTTTGATGGCCGTGTGTTCAGCAAGATCCATTATAGTAGTAGGTCCTGTTTCGAGTAGGCCTTGATAAAGAAGTGCTTCTATTTCTGTAAGACCTAATTCTTGCAGGTAATCGGTAATTCTTTTCATAGAATTTTCATATTATAGCATAATTTTTGTTGTTGACAGATAACTGTTAATAGGTTATAACAAAACTGTGTTTTAGAAGTGATCCTACAGAGTAGTTTTTTTATTAGTAGTTTGAAATTGTTCTTGTTGCTTTACATGTTGTTATCTTGAAACAACAATCAACTTGACAAAATAAGGTTTAGGGAGTTTAATAGGAGTAGACTAATGTCTATACAGGATATTCTGAACACCAGTAAGA